>NZ_JAUSVX010000002.1:0-369086 GCF_030814995.1 Labrys wisconsinensis
ATCGAGCGCCATGAGGGCACGCCGCAAGGCGGCCCCCTGTCGCCGCTGCTGGCCAATGTCCTGCTGGACGACGTCGACCGCGCCTTGGAGCGGAATGGGCATCGTTTTGCCCGCTACGCCGACGACTGCAATGTCTATGTCCGCAGCCGCAAGGCGGGCGAACGCGTGCTGGCAGCCCTGCGCCGGCTCTACGCGCGTCTGCATCTGGTGGTGAACGAGACCAAGACGGCGGTCGCTCCGGCCTTCGGACGCAAGTTCCTCGGCTTCGAGCTGTGGAAGGCGCCCGGGGGAGCGGTCAAGCGCAAGGTGGCCAAGAAGGCACTGGCGACCTATCGCCAGCGCATCCGGCAACTGACGCGGCGCAGCGGCGGGCAAAGCCTCGCCCAGGTCAGCGAGAAGCTGAGGCGGTACGTGCCGGGCTGGAAGGGGTACTTCCGGCTGGCGCAAACGCCCAGCGTCTTCGCCAAGCTGGACGAATGGCTGCGTCACAGGCTGCGAGCCCTGCAACTCAAGCAATGGAAGCGGGGCTCGACCATGTACCGGCAAATGCGCGCACTCGGGGCGAGCGAAACGGATGCAAGGACGGTCGCGGCAAACTCACGATGCTGGTGGCACAACAGCCGCCTGCTCCTGAACCGCGTCCTCCCCATCGCCTACTTCGACAGCCTCGGCGTGCCAAGGCTCGCATAACCTCAACTCCTCGAACCGCCCGGTGCGGACCCGCATGCCGGGTGGTGGGGGAGGGGTGGAGGCCACAAAGGCTTCCCCCCTATCCCGATTGACATGAGGGTTCGGCCGCGCCGCGAGGCCTGGGCTCTTTGTCGGGGGCGCGGGTCAGGCCGCATCCCGCGGCGGCGGCATGGTGGAGCCGCGGAACACCAGATCCACCGGCCAGACTTCCCGCAGGGCGGCGGGATCGGCGCCCTCCGCCAGCGCCAGGGCGATCTCGGCGATGCGCGCGCCGGCGGCGCGGATCGAGGAGAAGGTGGTGGTGAGAGCCGGGGTCAGCGTCTCCGGCCGGATGGCCGCCAGGCCGTCGTCATGGGCGACGAGCGAGAGGTCGCGGCCGATGGCGCGACCACTGTCGCGGGCGGCGCGCATGGCGCCGAGGGCGGCGAAGATCGAGGAGCAGATCAGGGCGGTCGGCGGCTCCGCCGCCTCGAACAGGGTGCGGGCCAGGCGATAGCCGTTCTCCTCGGTCATCGGTGCGCTGCGGGCGAGGGCGGGGGGTGCCGGCAGCCCGCGCGCCGCGAGCGCCTCGCGCCAGCCGCGCTCGCGGTGCAGGGCGAAGGTGAAGCCCGGATCGCCGTTGATCAGGCCGATTCGGCGGTGACCGAGATCGGCCAGCATGCCGGTGGCATTGCGGAAGGCTTCCTCGTTGTCGATGTCGAGAAAGGCGCAGGGCGCGGTGCTGCGCGTGCGGCCGTGCACCACGCAGGGCAGGCGCAGGCGCTGCAGCAGCGGCACGCGCGCATCCTCCACCAGCGGCGAAGACAGGATGACCGCGTCGACCGAGTGCGCCCGCGCCATGCGCCGATAGGTTTCCGCCTCGTCGCCGCGCGGCGAGGACACCAGCACGTCGGTGTCGCTGCCGGCGCTGCCGTCGGCGACGCCGGCGAGGAAGTCGGTGAAGATCGGGTCGAGCAGCAGGTTGCGCCCGGTGGAGAAGACGATGCCGAGCGCACCGGCCCGACCGGTGGCGAGCTTGCGCGCGCTGGCGTTCGGCCGGTAGTGGAACTCTCTGGCCGCTTCCGCCACGCGCCGGCGCGTCTTCTCGCCGACTTCGGGAAAGCCGTTCAGCGCCCGGCTGACCGTGGTCTGCGACAGGCCGAGATGCTCGGCAAGCTCCTTCAGATTCACCGCATCGATCCTCCCGGTCGAAGCGCGCCTGTTGTCGCGGCGCTTGCTTGAGCGGCAGTCTGTCAAAGCGCTTTGAAGCTGGCAAGCCCAATTTGCCGGCAACAGAGCCGCCGCCACGAGAGCGGACGGCGCAGGCCGATCGGGGAAGGATCAATTCCGTCAGCGGTTTGGCGTCCTCCCCAGCTCGGCTCCGCCCGGCGGCGCGAGCGCCTCGTTCCTTGGCGAGCTCGCCCCCTTGACAAAGCCATGGCGGCCGAGCATCAATATCCAAAGCGCTTTGGGAGCGCTTGGCGACCTCCGGCAACGGGAGGCGCCCGTCGAGGAAACGCGACCGTCCGCGCCATGTTCCGTCCCGTCCGGGAGCGGTGCCGCGGACCCCGGAGGGAGGGACTGGATGTTTCGCCGCCTGCTGCTTGCCGCTACAGCCACCATCGCCATGACCGGCCTCGCCCATGCGGCGGAGATCGGCATCTCCTGCGGCGCCGTCGGCCAGGAACTGGCCCTGTGCAAGGAGGGAGCCGAAGCCTGGGCCAAGAAGACCGGCAATAGCGTCAAGATCATCTCGACGCCCAACGACACCAACGAGCGCCTGGCGCTCTACCAGCAGCTGCTCTCGGCCGGCGCCGGCGACATCGACGTGTTCCAGGTCGACGTGATCTGGCCGGGCATCCTCGGCAATCATTTCATCGATCTCGCCCCCTATTCCAAGGGCGCGGAGAAGGCGCATTTCCCGGCCATCATCGACAACAACACCATCGACGGCAAGCTGCTCGCCATGCCGTGGTTCACCGATGCCGGCGTGCTCTACTATCGCAAGGACCTCCTGGAAAAATACGGCCTGCAGCCGCCGGCCACCTGGCAGGAGCTGACCGAGGCCGCCACCAAGATCCAGGACGGCGAGAGGAAGGCCGGCAACGACAAGTTCTTCGGCTTCGTGTTCCAGGGCAGGGCCTATGAGGGCCTGACCTGCGATGCCCTGGAGTGGATCGACAGCTTCGGCGGCGGCGCCATCGTCGACGGCGCCGGCAAGATCACCATCAACAATCCGAAGGCGGTGGAGGCCCTGACGCTGGCGGCAAGCTGGATCGGCAAGATCACGCCGGACGGCGTCCTGAACTATGGCGAGGAGGAAGCGCGCGGCGTCTTCCAGAGCGGCAATGCCGCCTTCATGCGCAACTGGCCCTATGCCTGGTCGCTGGCCAACAACGCGGATTCGCCGATCAAGGACAAGGTCGGCGTCTCGGCCCTGCCCAAGGGCGGCGCCGACGGCAAGAACACCGGCACGCTCGGCGGCTGGCAGCTGGCCGTGTCGAAATATTCGAAGAACCAGGACGCGGCGGCCGATCTGGTCATGTACCTGACCTCGAAGGAGGAGCAGAAGCGCCGCGCCATCGCCGGATCCTACAACCCGACGATCGCCGCGCTCTACGAGGACCCGGACGTGCTGAAGGCGGTGCCGTTCTTCGGCAGCCTCAAGGCGACCTTCACCAGCGCGGTGGCCCGTCCCTCCAAGATCACCGGCGACAAGTACAACAAGGTTTCCAACGCCTTCTGGAACGCGGTGCACACCGTGCTTTCGGGCAAGGCACAGGCGGACGCCTCGCTCGCCTCGCTGGACGGCGAGCTGAAGAGGATCAAGCGCAACAAGTGGTAGCGGCGGAAATCTGAAGGCTCCTCCCGACTGGGCGCCGCGCGACGCCAATGTCCGCGGCGCCACTTCCTTCCCTCGCCGGGCCGAAGCCGCGCCGCACCGACCCGCGCCTGATGCCGCATCCTCTCAGGACCCGACAACCCCTCTGGGCAGGGACCATGGCCAATCGTTCCGAACTGACGCGTGCCAAGCTGCGCTCGGCCTGGCTCTTCCTCGCGCCCATGCTGGTGGTGCTGGCGCTGGTGGCAGGGTGGCCGCTGATCCGCACCATCTGGCTCGGCTTCACCGACGCCAACCTCTCCGACCTCTCCAAGGCCGAGTTCGTCGGCTTCGACAACTACCTCGCCAATTATGACGGGGAGTGGGCCGGCCTGCTGGTCGAGCCGCTGTGGTGGCGCGCGGTCTACAACACCATCTGGTTCGCCGTCGTCTCGGTCGTGCTGGAGACGATCCTCGGCACGATCGTGGCGCTGGTGCTCAACGCCGACTTCAAGGGGCGTGCCCTCGTCCGCGCCGCGGTGCTGGTGCCGTGGGCGATCCCGACCATCGTCTCCGCCAAGATGTGGGGCTGGATGCTGCACGACCAGTTCGGCGTCATCAACGACCTCCTGATGCGCCTGCACGTCATCTCCTCGCCGGTCGCCTGGACCGCCAATGCCGACACGGCGATGTGGGCGGTGGTGATGGTCGACGTCTGGAAGACGACGCCGTTCATGGCGCTCCTCATCCTGGCGGCGCTGCAGATGCTGCCCTCCGATTGCTACGAGGCGGCCAAGGTCGACGGGGTGCATCCGGTGAAGGTGTTCTTCCGGGTGACGCTGCCGCTGATCCGCCCGGCGCTGATGGTGGCGGTGATCTTCCGCGCCCTCGACGCCCTGCGCATCTTCGATCTCATCTATGTCCTGACCTCCAACAGCCGCGACACCATCTCGATGTCCGGCTATGCCCGCCAGCAGCTCGTCGACTTCCAGGAGGTCGGCATCGGCTCGGCGGCGGCGACGCTGCTGTTCGTCATCATCGCGATCATCACCGCCGTCGCGCTGACGGCCGGCAAGGTCCGTCTGTCGGAGGAGGCACGCTGATGAAACCCGCTGCCATCCTGAAGACGATCGGGTTCTGGGCGCTGGTCGCGCTGATCGTGATCTATGCGGTGTTCCCGTTCTACTATGCCATCCTGTCTTCGCTGAAGTCCGGCTCGGACCTGTTCAAGGTGACCTACCTGCCGCAGGTCTTCGCCTTCGACAATTACGCCTCGGTGTTCCGCGAGCAGCCCTTCGCCAGGAACATCCTCAACTCGATCGTGGTGGCGGTGACGGTGGTCGTCATCTCGCTCTTCCTCGGCGTGACCGCGGCCTACGCCCTGGGACGCGTGCATTTCAGCGGCCGCGGCACGCTGCTGATGACCATCCTCGCCGTCTCGATGTTCCCGCAGGTGGCGGTGCTTTCGGGCATGTTCGAGCTGATCCGGGGCCTGGGCATCTACAACTCGATGCCCGGCCTGATCCTCGCCAACCTGATCCTGACGCTGCCGTTCACGGTCTGGGTGCTGACCACCTTCATGCGCGAATTGCCGCGCGAATTGGAGGAGGCGGCCTTCGTCGACGGCGCGACGCCCTGGATCGTGGTCCGGCGGGTGTTCCTGCCCTTGATGTGGCCGGCGCTGGTCACCACCGGCCTGCTCGCCTTCATCGCCGCCTGGAACGAGTTCCTGTTCGCCCTGACCTTCACGCTCACCAACGAGCAGCGTACCGTGCCGGTCGCCATCGCGCTGATCACCGGCGCCACCCAGCATGAATTGCCCTGGGGCAACATCATGGCCGCCTCGGTGATCGTGACCGTGCCCCTCGTCGTCCTCGTGCTGATCTTCCAGAGAAAAATCGTGGCGGGCCTCACCGCCGGTGCCGTGAAAGGTTGACCCATGGCGACCGTGACCCTGAAGAATGTCCGCAAGTCCTTCGGCCGGATCGAGACCATCCACGGCGTCAACCTCGACATCGAGGACAAGGACTTCGTGGTGTTCGTCGGCCCCTCGGGCTGCGGCAAGTCCACCCTGCTGCGCCTGATCGCCGGGCTGGAGGACATCACGTCAGGCGACCTCCTGATCGACGGGCGGCGCGTCAACGACGAGACGCCGAAGGACCGTGGCATCTCGATGGTGTTCCAGTCCTACGCGCTTTATCCGCACATGACGGTCAAGGAGAACATGGGCTTCGGCCTGGAGCTGGCGAAGGTCTCCAGGGAGCAGGCGGACGCCAAGGTGCGCGAGGCCGCCCGCATCCTGGAGCTGACGCCGCTGCTCGACCGTCTGCCCAGGCAGCTGTCCGGCGGCCAGCGCCAGCGCGTCGCCATCGGCCGGGCCATCGTGCGCGAGCCCAAGGTGTTCCTGTTCGACGAGCCGCTCTCCAACCTCGACGCGGCGCTGCGCGTGCAGATGCGCATCGAGATCGCCAAGCTCCACGCCGAGATGGGCGCGACCATGGTCTATGTCACGCACGACCAGGTCGAGGCCATGACCCTGGCCGACAAGATCGTGGTGCTCAACGCCGGCAATGTCGAGCAGGTCGGCGCCCCGCTCGAGCTCTACCACCGGCCGAAGAACCTGTTCGTGGCCGGCTTCATCGGCTCGCCCCAGATGAATTTCGTCGACGCGGAGGTGATGGCGGCGGACGCCTCCGGCGTGAAGGTCGCGCTTCCCGGCGGCGGTTCCGTGGTGGCGAAGGTGCGGGGCGACGGCCTTGCGGCCGGCGAGAAGGTCAAGCTCGGCGTGCGGCCGGAGCACCTGACCGATAGCAACGGCGATGGCTCGATTCCCGGCGAGGTCGATGTGGTGGAGGAGCTCGGCGAGAGCTACTTCCTCTATGTGCGGACCCCGGACGGCAAGCTCATGACGGTACGGGCCGGCGGCGATGCGCCGGTCAGGGCAAAATCTCGCCTCAATATCGGCATACCCGGCGAAGCCTGCCATGTCTTCGCAAAGGACGGGGCGGCGCTGCCGAGGCTGCAATGACGCGGCGCGCCCGCCCGCCGGCACAGGCGCGACGTCCGGGGGAGTTCCGGTCGGGCCGAGCCGCAGCTGGCGCCCTTCGCCGGGAGCCGGCGCGGCGCCGGCGGATCGACAGCGAAATCGGGGCGGGATCGCGGGCCCAAGCCATGATCGGGCGGCCCGGCCCGGAGCGATACGGTGCAAAGGGATGACGGAATGACCATACGCGCGCTTGTCTGGAACGAAAATCGCCACGAGCAGACCAATGCGCTGGTGCGCCGGCTCTACCCCGAGGGCATCCATGGCGAGATCGCCGGGGTGCTCCGGGCCGCCGGCGGCATCAGCGTGGAGACCGCCACCCTCGACGAGCCGGAGCACGGGCTGACGGTGGAGCGGCTCGCGGCCACGGACGTGCTGGTGTGGTGGGGCCACACCGCCCATGGCGAGGTCAAGGACGAGATCGTCCAGCGGGTGCAGGAGCGGGTCTGGGAGGGCATGGGCCTCATCGTCCTGCATTCCGGCCATTTCTCGAAGATCTTCAAGCGCCTGATGGGCACGCCCTGCGCCCTGTCCTGGCGCGAGGCGGGCGAGGTCGAGCGGCTCTGGGTGCTCAATCCCAACCATCCCATCGCCGCGGGTCTGCCGCCCTTCTTCGAGATCGAGCACGAGGAGATGTATGGCGAGCCCTTCACCGTGCCGGAGCCGATGGAGACGCTGTTCGTGTCCTGGTTCGAAGGTGGCGAGGTGTTCCGCTCCGGCCTGACCTACCAGCGCGGCGCCGGACGGATCTTCTATTTCCGCCCCGGCCACGAAGCCTATCCGACCTATCACCACCCGGTGGTCCGCCAGGTGCTGGCGAACGCCACGCGCTGGGCCTACAACCCGGCGACGGCCTGGAAGCGGGTCAACCAGGCGCCGAACGTGCCGCCCGAGACGGCGCCGGTGCCGCTCACGGTCAAGGGGCCGCGCCTGCACGCCGACGGGGAAGAGGGCTTCCGCTGAGCCGCTGCCCGGAGCGCCGATCGCAGGCAGGTCCGTGAGGAGCGGCCCGGGCGTCCCTCCTGCGCCCACGGGGCGGCCGGAGATGCATCCGGTGCCGCCCGCATGCGGGATCCCTGCGGTTCCGCTCGACAAGGCCGTGCCGGCGTCCGCCCGGCCCGGCAGCTTCCCCTCGACCTGTCCTTCCCTCTCCAGCTCTCCTTCGCAGGCACCGCCTCCATGAGCAAAGTGCGCATCCTGGTCCTCGGCACCGGCCATATGGCGGCGAACCATGCCCGGGCCTTCCAGGCCGATCCCCTCGTCGAGGTGGTGGCGGGCGTCGACATCGACGAGACGCGGGCGCGCCTGTTCTGCGAGCAGAACGGCATCGCCCGCGCCTTCGGCGACCTCGACGAGGCCATCGCCTGGGGTGAGTTCGACGCGGTGGCCAACGTCACCCCGGATTCGGCGCATTACCCCACGACGATGAGGCTGCTCGCCGCCGGCAAGCACGTCTTCTGCGAGAAGCCGCTGGCCGAGACCTTCCCGCTGGCCGACGCCATGGCCAACGCGGCAGAGGCGGGCGGGCTCGTCAACATGGTGAACCTGACCTATCGCAACGTGCCGGCCCTGCAGAAGGCACGGGCGCTGATCGCAGCCGGCGAGATCGGCGAGGTGCGCCATGTCGAGGCCTCCTACCGGCAGAGCTGGCTGGTCGGCAATCATTGGGGCGACTGGCAGACCCTGCCGATGTGGCTGTGGCGGCTGTCGGAGGCCCATGGCTCGAAGGGCGTGCTCGGCGACGTCGGCATCCACATCCTCGACTTCACCCAATATGCCGTGGGCATGGCGCCGGTCTCCCTGCAGGCGCGGCTCAAGACCTTCCACAAGGCGCCGGGCGACCGGATCGGCGACTATCCCTTGGATGCCAACGACAGCGCCCTCCTGTCGGTCGCCTTCGAGAACGGCGCGCTCGGCGTCATCCATGCCAGCCGCTTCATGACCGGCTATGCCAACACGCTGAAGCTGTCGGTCTACGGCACGCTCGGCGCGATCGAGCTCGACCACGGCTCCGCCTTCACCACGATCCGCATGTGCTCGGGGACCGACGTGCACACCCAGGCCTGGCGCGACGTGGTCAGCGAGCCCGTGCGCACCAACTATCAGAAGTTCGCCGCGGCGGTGGCGGCGGGGCGCAACGACGAGCCGTCCTTCCGCCATGCCGCCGACCTGCAGCGGGTCTTGGATCTGTGCTTCGACGAGGCGAGCACGCGCTCGGCCGGAATCGGGCCGCTGTGAGGCCGGTCAGTCGTCCTCGGCGTTGGACCCGTCCGGCGCCGCGCCCTCCCGGGCCTTGCTGCCGAACTGGACGGAAACGCTGCCATTGTCCGGGAAGAATTCCGCTCCGGCAGCCTCCAGCGCCCGTCGCAGCCGGTCGGACGTCGCCTGGTAGTGAGCCGGCTGACCATTCTCGAACAGCCGGACGGTGTCCGGGCTGAGGCTGGCCGCCTCGGCCAGACGGTCCTCGGACCAGCCCAGCAATGCGCGCGCGGCGCGGACCTGCTCGCCTGTCAGCATGACCGTGTTTCCCTGCTTCGTCACGGCACGTGAACGCGCAGCCGCCCGGGAGGTTCCGCTCAGGTCAGGATGCCGACCAGCCAGTCGGGGTGGATCGACCAGCCGGCGAAGCCGGCGAGGGCCATCACCAGGCCGCCGGCGCCGAACAGCCAGGAAATGCCCAGCAGCCACCACAGCCCGGTCAGGGCTGCCACCGCCGCCAGGGAAAGCGAGATCGCCAGGCCCGCGTCCGACAGGTCGAACTGGTCGTCGCGAAAGTTCAGGGCGTCGTACTCGGCCTGGAACCCCTTGGCCTTCTCCGCGAGGTCCTTCGAGGCCTGCTCGTAATGGGCGATCGTCGCTGGCAGGCCGGCGATCGCGGCCTGCACGTCGGCGGCCGGAGCGGCTGTCTGCAGCTTGGCCATCATCAGGCTCTGCTCGGCGAAATGCAGCTTCAGGCGCTCGGCCTGGTATTCGTTCCAGGTGTCGAGCGCATCCGCCTTGGCGCTCTGCATGGCCTGGACGATGTTGTCGTCCTTGATCTTGGAGACCGCCATCACCACGGACAGGGCGACGACCGTGATGGCGACGGCGTTGTTGAGGGCGCGCGCGTGACCCTCGGCCTTGAGTTCCACTTCCATGAGTCGGATCCGGGGGGCAGGATCACGCCGGTGCGGCGGAGGCCGCAGCGGCGCGATCGTCGTGATGTCCGATAGGCGGTCCGGCGACGCGAACGGCCGCCCCGAAGGGCGGCCGCTCCGTCATCGGTTCGCGAGGCGATCGACGGCCGCTCAGCCCGGCGTCGCGGCCTTCAGCTTGGCGTTGCACTGGCTCCAGTAGCCACCGCCCTTCTGGATCCACTTCAGGTCGCCGTTGCCGTTGCTGGCCTTGTTGGCTCGCCACTGGGCGGCGCAGGTGTGCAGGCGGGCCTTGCCGGGGGTCTCGTTGACGAACTCCTTCGAGATCGCGGCGGGGAACACGGCATTGCCGGCCTTGACCGTGGGCGTCGGCGCGGCAGGCGTCGCAGGCGCGGCCGCCGGCGTTGCGGGCGGCGCCGTCTCGGCGGCGGCCGCGTCGGCCGGCGAGACGTCCTGGTCGCCGCACTGGCTCTTGCGGAAATCGTTCCACTTCATGCCCTTGAGCGTGCCGGCGGTTTTGGCCTCCTGATACTTGGTGCCGCATTCCTGGATGGTGAGCGCCTGGGCGGGCATGGCAAAGGCCAGGGCGCCCCCCAGGGCCAGGAGGGAGCAGATCGATACGGAACGGAGCATGGTTCAGTCTCCCTTGCGGAACGGCCTTGGCGGCCGTCCATGTTTCCCAACGAGTCGGCCCGTTCGAGGGCCGACCTCGATCATCCTACCACACTTATGGCGCGAAACGACACGGGGAGCCCCCCGGTTCCGATCGATATTCGCAAGCTCCGTCAGGCGCTTGCGGCCGGAAATGGCCGCGGCGGGGCAGGGCGGTCGCGAAATTGCAATATCGGCGCTGGACAGCGCCGGTTCGCTTTGCTACATGGCCCCCGTCCAGCGCGGCAACCCCGCGCTGCGGCTTTTTCCGATGGGCGCATAGCTCAGTTGGTAGAGCAGCTGACTCTTAATCAGCGGGTCCCAGGTTCGAGCCCTGGTGCGCCCACCATCGGAATTTTCCGACATCGATCCGGACGATAGCGGCCGCGATCCGAGGCCGGGCGGCGAAACGCCGTCGCCGGCCTTGCGGATCGGACGGGGCGGCCCCATATCAGGCTCGGACCGATGCGGCCCGGCAGGCTCTCGCTCCTTGATCGAGCGCCGGGACCCTTCACAGCCCCTCCGGATGATGCCCGGTCGCCATGCGGCGGCCCGCCCGTGCGAGGGAATCGGTCCCATCACACCCACTCGTCGCGCGCCATGTGGCCGCGATCTCAGGACTTCCATGCAAACGACCCACGAAACCAAGCCGGCGACCAGGCCGGCCCGTCCCCTGTTCCGCAGCCCGGAGCCGAAGATCCCCCGGCGCGATTCGGATCCGCGCTGGCGCCCCGAACCCTGCCCGCTCAGCCGCGAGGAGCTCCGGCGCATCGTCATCGAGCAACTGGGCTAGGAGCCCCACTCGAACATCGGCGCCGCCATCCCGCGCGGCGCCGGCGCACCCTATATAAGCCGATCCCTCGCGCCATCGGAGACGAGCCCCGTGGAGTTCGGCATCTTCACCTTCGTCGAGGCGACGCCCGATCCGACGACCGGCGTCGCGCCTACGCCGCCGCAGCGCCTGGCCGGGCTTCTGGAGGAGGCCGAGCTGGCGGATCAGCTCAGTCTCGACGTGTTCGGCGTCGGCGAGCACCATCGCCGGGATTATCTCGCCTCGGCGCCGGCGGTCATCCTCGCGGCCGCCGCGGCGCGCACCGGCACGATCCGGCTGACCAGCGCGGTGACGGTGCTGAGCTCGGACGACCCCGTGCGGGTGTTCCAGCAATTCGCCACGCTCGACCTCCTGTCGAACGGCCGCGCCGAGATCATGGCCGGCCGCGGCTCCTTCATCGAATCCTTCCCGCTGTTCGGCTACGACCTCGGCGACTACGACGCGCTGTTCGCCGAGAAGCTCGACCTCCTCCTGGCCCTGCGCCGGGAGGAGCCGGTGACATGGTCGGGCGCCTTCCGCGCGCCGCTCCGCGGCCTCGGCGTCCATCCCCGCCCGGTGCAGTCGCCTCTGCCGGTATGGGTCGCGGTCGGCGGCACGCCGCAGTCGGTGAAGCGCGCCGCAACGCTCGGCCTGCCGCTCGCCATCGCGATCATCGGCGGCCTGCCCGAACAGTTCGCACCGCTGGTCAGGCTCTACCGCGACGCCGGCCGCAAGGCCGGTGCCGATCCCGCAGGCCTGGCGGTCGGCATCAATTCGCACGGCTTCGTGGCGCCGACCTCGCAGGAAGCGGCAGAGATCGCCTTCCCACCCTATGCCGAGACCATGTCGCGCATCGGTCGCGAGCGCGGCTGGCCGCCGACCAGCCGGGCGCAGTTCGAGGCTTCACGGCAGCTTCGCGGCGCGCTCTTCGTCGGCAGCCCGCAGCAGGTCGTCGACAAGATCCTGTTCCAGCACGAGCATTTCGGCCATGACCGCTTCCTCATGCAGATGAGCATCGGCGCCGTGCCGCATGCGGCACTGATGCGCTCGATCGAGCTCTTCGGCACCGAGGTCGTGCCGGCCGTCCGCAAGGCGCTGGGCGGCCGCGCCCGGCCGGACCCCGCTCGCTGAAGCGGCCGACGGGCCGGTCAGCCCGGCGGGTAGGCCCAGTAGCGATAGCCGGTGCCGGGGTCGACGAAGCCGAGAAGGCCGCGCTCGAGCTGCCGGTCGCGGACGGCATGGGCGGCCTGGAACACCCGGCAATTGCCGCTCGCCATCTCATTGTCGGCGATGCGCTGGAAGCGCGGGCCGCCGGCATGCAGCACCGCGATCGTCTCGGCATTGCGGCAGGCGATGACGTTGCGCCCGAGCGGCGCTGCCGAGGACTTGACCGCGCCCGACTGGCACGCCGCCAGGACCAGGGGCGCCAGCACCGCGCCCGCAACTCGCCACGACCTCATTCCGATACCTCGTCTCATTCCAGGGTACGCCATGTCTTCAGCCAGGCCGTCGTCGCCGCGCGCATGCGTTGGACGAACGTCCAGAAGGCGGTCGCCTTGGCCCAGGCCGTCATGGCGTCGCGCACCCGGGTGATCAGGCCGATCAGCCAGGCGAACCAGGCGAAGGTCAGGAGCTTGTCCCGGCCGGCCTGATAGATGCGCTCGACCAGGATGAAGCTGATGAGGTGGCCGAGCACCGTGACGACGATGCCGGGAACGAACAGGCCGCGCCCGAGCCATATGAGGCCGAGCAGCTTCATCGGCTCGGCGATGGCGAAAGGGACGGCGAGCAGCAGGAGGACGGCATAGCGCGGCAGGCCGGCGATCGCCGCCTCCATGGCCGCCATCAGCCTCAGCGAGGAGATCCAGCGGGCGAGCGGCCGGTACAGCGGCCGCACCACCTCGTCGATCAGAATCAGCGCGGCGACGAGGATCTTGAGCGGCAGCAGGGCCAGTCGCGCGAGGCGGCGTGCGGGGCGGTCGGGTGTCATGCGGCGAGGGCCTGCGGCGGCCGCGGCCCGGACGGGCGAACGAGGTCGTCCCGCCGGCGGGGCGGCACCTGGAATCGAGGGGAGGGGCCCGGGACCATCGTCGCGGTCATAGCGCAAGCGCCGCGCCTTTGATACCGGGTTCGAAGCGACATGACGCAGCGTTGCGGCTCTGCAACGCACCTGACTGCCGCGGTGCAGTCTCTATTTCGCCCCGATCGTCGCGGAAGGTTTCCCGGGTTTGGGAGTTTCGGATTCGCATACTCCCGACTTTCCTGGAGAGCTCATATGGCGATCAGACCATCCTTTGCAGCTGCCGTCCTCGTGGCCGGATTTCTGAGCTGGCCGGCGCTGGCCCAGACGACGCCGGCACCGGCGGCACCTGCCGATCAGCCCGCCGCAGACGCGGCGCCGGCCCCCGATGCAGCGCCTGCCGCCACGCCGCAGAAGCACAAGGCCCAACCCCTTTCGGGCAAGCGCCTGGCCTGCCGCGAGACCGGCAAGACCAGCGGCCTGAAGGGCGCCGACCGCATGGACCAGTTCCAGCTCTGCGTGGCGCAGGGGCGGCTCGACTGCACCAAGGAAGCGATCGACAAGAAGATCCCGAACGGCGCTCAGCGCATCGCCTACATCAAGCAGTGCCTGGGGTGAGCGCTGCCTGCGCAGGATCGACGAGGGAGCCGCCGAGCGGCGGCTCCCTCGTCGATCGGCCGATGGCGGTCAGTAGGCCTTCTTGTCGAAGAAGGCGAGGATCGCGGTCCGCAGCAGGATGCGGATGTCCAGCCACAGCGTGAAATGGCTGATGTACCAGAGGTCGTGCTCGACCCGTTTCTCCATCGCGCCGACCTCCCGCGTCTCGCCGCGGTGGCCGTTGACCTGGGCCCAGCCGGTGATGCCGGGCTTGACGTGCTGGCGGATGGCATAGGTGCTGATCAGCGCGTCGTAATGGTTGTCGTGCGCCAGGGCGTGCGGCCGCGGGCCGACCAGGGACATGTCGCCGCGCAGCACGTTCCACAGCTGCGGCAGCTCGTCCAGGCTGGACCGGCGCAGCAGCGCCCCGAAGGGGGTGACGCGGGGATCGTTGCGCTCGGCCTGGCGCACCTCGGCGCCGTTCTCCAGGACCCGCATGGTGCGGAACTTGAGGATGCCGAAGGTCCGGCCGCCGAAGCCGCGGCGCATCTGCCGGAACAGGATCGGGCGCCCCGAGCTGACCCAGACGCCGAGGGCGACCAGCACCAGCAGCGGCAGCAGCAGGATCAGGCCGACGCTGGCCAGCGTCACGTCGATCATCCGCTTGGCCGCCTGCTCGGACACCGAGAGCGGCGGGCGGACCACCTCGAAGGCGGTGGTGCCGGCCAGCTCCACCCGCCGGCCGGCGATGAAGGCACGCGTCGCCCCGTCGGGCAGCAGCAGGACGGGGAGCGGCAGCCGCGACAGGGCGGGCAGCAGGCGCGCCAGCACCGCGCCCTCGACCCAGGGCACGGCGAGATAGATGGTGTCGTATCGCTCGGCCAGCAGCGTCTGCTGCGCCGCCTGGGCAGCCTCGATGGCGGCGAGCTCGACGTCGCCGCGGGCGACGGCCACCGTGTCGAGCTGGTGCAGGCCGGTGATGGCGATGCCGTTCGCGGCGAGGGCGCCAGCCGCCTCCACCTTGTCCTCGGCGTCGCCGGCATAGATCAGGAAGGCGGAGGCCAGGGTCAGGCGCCGTTCGAGGAACAGGCGCCGGATGCCCTCGACCACTGCCATGCGGCAGCCCAGCGCGAGCAGGAAGCCCGGCCCGAAGGCGAGGGACATCGCCCCGCGTGAGAAGGTCGCCGAGGTCTTGGTCAGGAAGGCCGCCCACAGCGCGAGCAGGATGCAGATTCCCCAGGCCTGCAGGAAGGATATCAGTTGAATGCGCCGCAGCACGATGTTGTGCAGCTGGTAGCGGCCCTGCAACAGGAGAACGAGGAAGACCATCCCACCCGAAGCGGTCGACAAGGCGATGATGTCGCCGAGCTGGAGGACGACGGGAACCGAGATTTTCGCGTATATCAGGATGGACGACGCAACAAAGACTGTCACAGACAGGAAATCGACTGCCGCGAGCATCGCGGAGATCGTGATATGCGGTAAATGATTGGAAGGCGGGGCGGCAAGAGACTTTGCCGAATCCGCCGCCTCCACGATCCTGTGCTGGTACACAACGAGCGCTCCAAGCCACGCCTTGGATTTAACGAAATATTATCTCAAATAGTTGCGACCCGCGACGGAATGTGGAGCGTATGGTTAGTATCGAAGTTTTTTGGCTATTGCTTTAACACTTTATTAACCATGTTCCGTCCGATGTCGCTGGGCCGTGCCCTGCGGAACGGACTGCGGACGTGGGTTGCGTTAACGAATTGGAAACGGCTTCGCGCCACCCTCGGACAGGGAGTTGGCCGCCATGCTCATGATCTTCGTCAGCAGCCTGATTGCCGGCGCCGCGGTCGGTCTCTTCGCGCGGCTGCTCGCGCTGGTGATCAGCATGGTCGTTTTCTCCGGCCTGATCACGGCGGCCGGCGCGCTGACGCATCCCTGGTCGGCGCTGGAGATGGCCGGCATCTTCCTCCTCGCCGCGACCGTGTTCCAGGTCGGCTATCTCTTCGGGATCGCGGCGCGGCACGTCTGGCCGCACGCGCAGGCCAAGGCGCCGGTGGCCGCCTCGGCCGAGACCCGCCGCCGCTCCGCCTGAGCCGAGGGCCGGCGACCCCCCTCTTGCCGCGGCGAGCTCAGTCCCAGGCCTCTTCCAGCAGCACCGCGAAGTCCATCTCCGTGGCGGGGCGAGGATTGGTCGCGGTGGAATGGTCGGCGAAAGCCGCCTTGGCCATGGCGGAGAAGACCTCGTGCGGGGTGCCCATCTCCTTGAGCGTGCGCGGCAGCCCGAGCTGGGCGTTCAGCGTCTCCACCCAATGCGCCAGGTCCGCGCCCGCCGGCAGGCCGAGCACCCGGCGCAGCTCGGCATATTTGGGCCGCGCCACGCTCTCGTTGAAGCGCAGCACCGCCGGCAGCAGCACGGCGTTGAGCGCGCCGTGATGCAACGAGGGCGACTTCAGCCCGCCCAGGGCGTGCGACAGGGAATGGACGGCGCCGAGCCCCTTCTGGAAGGTCAGGCCGCCCTCCAGCGCCGCCATCATCATCTCGCGGCGCGCATGGCGGTTCGTGCCGTTCTCCACCGCCTTGGGCAGCCAGGCGGCGGCGCGGGCCAGGCCGTCGAGGGCGATCGCCTCCGCCGGCGGATTGTCCCGCGGCGACAGATAGGTCTCGATGCAATGGGTGACGGCATCCATGCCGGTCGCGGCGGTGAGGCGCGGCGGCAGGCCGATGGTCATCTCCGGGTCGCAGACGGCGCGCCTGGGGATGAGGTGGGGCGAGATGAAGCCGAGCTTGCGCCCGTCCTTCAGCGTCACCAGCGCCGCCCGTCCAACCTCGCTGCCGGTGCCGGCCGTGGTCGGCACCGCGACGACCGGCGCCACCGCCGCGGTGATCCGCGGCTGGCCGCCGAGGATGGCGGCGTAGCTCTCCAGCGGCTCGGAATGGGTGGCCAGCAGCGCGACAGCCTTGGCGAGGTCGATCGGCGAGCCGCCGCCCACCGCCACCAGCCCGTCGCAGCGCTCCGCCCGGTAGAGCGCGCAGGCGGCGAGGGCCGCCTCCTCGGTCGGGTTGGAGGGAACGGCGTCGAACAGCGGCGCATCGCGCAGCAGCGCCGCCGCGTCCCGCAGGCGGTCGACCAGCCCGGCTGCGGCCACGCCGGCATCGGCGACGATCATCGGCCGGCCGATGCCGAGATCGGCGAGGTCCTGACCGATCTCGGAGACGGCGCCGAACTCGAATCGGATGGTGGTGAGATAGGCGATGAGGCTCATGGGACGATCCCGTCTTTGCTCGCCATTGTGACGCTTGCTGCAGCATCGAGTCCAGCGGCCGCGCGTATCGCTTGACTTCGCCGCCCGGGCGTTGTCTCAACGCGCCCGTTCCCGCCGGGCCGCGCAAGCCTGAACGCCCGGCGGCCGGCATCACGAGGCAGGATTGCGATGGGCATTGCTCTCACCTTTCCCGGACAAGGCAGCCAGGCGGTCGGCATGGGCAAGGCGCTGGCGCAGGCCTTCCCGGTGGCCCAGGCCGTGTTCGACGAGGTCGACGCCGCCCTGGGCCAGGCGCTGACCGGCGTGATGTGGGACGGGCCGGACGCCGAGCTGACGCTGACCGAGAACGCGCAGCCGGCCCTGATGGCGGTGTCGCTGGCGGCCTTCCGCGTGCTGCAGGACGAGACTGGCCTCGACCTGAAGACGCAGGCGACCTTCGTGGCGGGCCATTCGCTCGGCGAATATTCGGCGCTGGCCGCGGCCGGCGCCCTGACCATCGCCGACACCGCCCGGCTGCTGCGCATCCGCGGCCGGGCGATGCAGTCGGCCACCCCGGTCGGCACCGGCGCCATGGCGGCGCTGCTGGGCCTCGATTTCGAGCAGGCGGTGGCCGTGGCGGCCGAGGCGGCGCAGGGCGAGGTCTGCGCGGCGGCGAACGACAACGCGCCGGGCCAGGTGGTGGTGTCGGGCGCCAAGGCCGCGGTCGAGCGGGCGGTCGAGATCGCCAAGGCCAGGGGGGCCAAGCGCGCGATCCTGCTGCCGGTGTCCGCCCCCTTCCATTGCGCCCTGATGCAGCCGGCCGCCGAGGTCATGGCCGAGGCGCTGGCCGAGGTGGCGGTGGCGGCCCCGGCCGTGCCGATCGTCGCCAATGTCCTGGCCCGGCCGATCGTCGATCCCGCCGAGATCCGGCGGCGCCTGGTCGAGCAGGTGACGGGCACGGTGCGCTGGCGCGAAAGCGTGACGTTCATGGCGGAGCAGGGCGTGACCCGCTTCGTCGAGATCGGTGCGGGCAAGGTGCTGAGCGGGCTCGTCAAGCGCATCGCGGCGGGGACCGAGAGCATCGCCGTCGGCACGCCCGACGATGTGGCGGCGTTCCGGGCGTCGCTGGGGTAGCTCCGGGCGGAACCCGGCCGGGATGAGGTGAGAGGGAAGGGAACGTCATGTTCGATCTGACTGGCAAGACCGCGCTCGTCACCGGCGCGACCGGCGGCATCGGCGCGGCGATCGCCACGGCGCTGCACGCCCAGGGAGCGACGGTGGCGCTGTCCGGCACGCGCGTCGGGGTGCTGGAGGACCTCGCCGGCAAGCTCGGGGAGAGGACCCATGTCCTGCCCTGCCGCCTCAACGAGAGGGCCGAGGTCGACGCGCTGGTGCCAGCGGCCGAGACGGCGATGGGCCGGCTCGACATCCTCGTCAACAATGCCGGCCTGACTCGCGACAACCTGTTCCTGCGCATGAAGGACGAGGAGTGGGACGAGGTCATCGCCGTCAACCTCACTGCCGGCTTCCGCCTGAACCGGGCCGCCATCAAGGGCATGATGAAGCGCCGCTTCGGCCGCATCATCGGCATCACCTCCGTGGTCGGCGTCACCGGCAACCCGGGCCAGGGCAACTATGCCGCCTCCAAGGCCGGCATGATCGGCATGTCCAAGGCGCTCGCCGCGGAGGTCGCCAGCCGCAGCATCACCGTCAACTGCGTCGCGCCGGGCTTCATCCAGACGGCGATGACCGATGTCCTCAACGACAAGCAGAAAGAATCGATCCTCGGCGCGGTGCCCGCGGGCCGTCTCGGCCTGCCCGACGAAATCGCTGCGGCGGTGGTCTACCTCAGCTCGGAGGAAGCGGCCTACGTCACCGGACAGACCTTGCATGTCAACGGCGGAATGGCAATGATTTGAAAGGCTTATTCGAAGCTGTGCATCGCCCTCGCCGTGTCGGTCCCGCTGTTGGCAAGCGCCGAGGAAGTGTGTTAAGCACCGCTGCAGGCGGGCTTTCCTGATCCCGGAGCGATCGCCGGGATTTGGAAGTAAAGCAGAATTTTCGATCCGGTCCGGTCCTTCGAGACGACGCCTGTGGCGCGATCGGAGCAAACCTGCTTAGGTCGACGACAATACCGGAGGGAACGCAAGGTCCTTCCGGCACGACGCTGGAATGCTTGTCGATAGACGGGGGCCGGCGATTGAACCATGCCGATGCCGGTCTGCCGAGCAGATGGCGTCGGCGCCGTCAGGCATTCAAGTGTATCGAAGGAAAGAACGATGAGCGATATCGCGGAGCGCGTGAAGAAGATCGTGGTGGAGCATCTCGGCGTCGACGCCGACAAGGTGACGGAGAATGCGAGCTTCATCGACGATCTCGGCGCGGACTCCCTCGACACCGTCGAGCTGGTCATGGCGTTCGAGGAGGAATTCAGCTGCGAAATTCCCGATGATGCCGCCGAGACGATCCTCACCGTCGGTGACGCCGTGAAGTTCCTCACCAAGGCCACCGCCTAAGGCGTTCTCGGCATTGTCGGACAGGAAGAGCCGGGGAGCACCGCTTCCCCGGCCGCGGGAGGTTCTATGAGGCGCGTCGTCGTTACCGGTCTGGGCATGGTCACGCCGCTCGGCGGCGATGTCGCTTCGACATGGGCGAACATCCTTGCCTCCAAGAGCGGCATCGTGCGTATCGGCCGGTTCGATGTGGAGGATCTCGCCGCCAAGATCGCCGGGCTGCTGCCGGCCGGCGACGGCACGGACGGGACCTACAATCCCGACCAGTGGATGGAGCCGAAGGAGCAGCGCAAGGTCGACGACTTCATCGTCTACGCCATGGCCGCGGCCACGCAGGCGCTGGACGACGCCGGCTGGCATCCCTCCTCCCGGGAGGACCAGATCGCCACGGGCGTGCTCATCGGCTCGGGCATCGGCGGGCTGCAAGGCATCGACGAGGCGGCGATCACGCTGCGGGACAGGGGCCCGCGGCGCATCTCGCCTTTCTTCATTCCCGGCCGGCTGATCAACCTGGCCGGCGGCCAGGTGTCGATCCGCCACGGCCTCAAGGGCCCGAACCATGCCGTCGTCACCGCCTGCTCGACCGGCGCGCATGCGATCGGCGACGCCGCCCGCCTGATCCAGTACGGCGACGCCGACGTGATGGTCGCCGGCGGCACGGAATCGCCCGTCTGCCGGCTGGCGCTGGCCGGCTTCGCTGCCTGCCGGGCGCTCTCCACCGCCTATAACGACGAGCCGGCGCGGGCTTCGCGCCCCTATGATCGGGACCGCGACGGCTTCGTCATGGGCGAGGGGGCGGGCTGCGTGGTGCTCGAGGCCTACGAGCACGCCAAGGCACGCGGCGCGCGCATCTATGCCGAGGTGATCGGCTACGGCCTGTCGGGCGACGCCTACCACATCACGGCTCCCTCGGAGGACGGCGACGGCGCCTATCGCTGCATGCAGATGGCGGTGAAGCGGGCGGGGATTTCCGTTTCCGACATCGACTACATCAATGCCCACGGCACCTCGACCATGGCCGATACGATCGAGCTCGGCGCGGTCGAGCGCCTCCTGGGCAATGCGGCGGCGAACCTGTCGATGTCCTCGACCAAGTCGGCCACCGGGCATCTCCTCGGCGCGGCCGGGGCCATCGAGGCGATCTTCTCGATCCTGGCCATTCGCGACGAGATCGCGCCGCCGACGCTCAATCTGGAGAATCCGGCGATGGAGACGCCCGTCGATCTCGTGCCGCTGGTCGCCAGGAAGCGCAAGATCGACACGGTCCTGTCGAACTCCTTCGGCTTCGGCGGCACCAACGCCTCGCTGGTGCTGCGCCGGGTCGCCTGAGGCCCGGCGGCGGCCATCCGCCGGCGAAGCGGAATCTCTTTGACCGGACCCGGCTCCGATTCAAGAGACTCTGCTAATGTTTTGAGATCATGCGAGATTTCGAGCCCGCCCGCGGGTGGGGCACGGACGTCTCGCCGATGTGGACCGGATCGCCCGGCGCGATCCCTGACTCGGACTTTCGCCATATTCGGCGATCATGCCGGTTTTCGTTTGACGTGGTGTGAGGTTCCCATGGCTGATGATCGCGACAGCGGATTCCAGGCCGGACGATCCCGCCCGTCCTTCGGCGGCCGCTCGACCCCGCGCAGCGCCCGCGCCGCGATCGAACCGGAGAGCGTGCCGCCGCCGCCGTCCCGTTCGGCGCGGGTGCGCAACCCCTGGGTCGTGTTCGGTCATTCCGTCATTTCCCTCCTGTTCCTGGTGGTGATCCTGGGCGGCGGGGCGCTCTTCCTCGGCACCCGCGCCATGGAGGCTCCCGGCCCGCTCGGCGAGGAGAAGACGGTGCTGATTCCGCGCGGCGCCGGCACGACCGACATCGCCGATGCCCTGGAGAAGGCCGGGGTGATCGACAGCCCGCTGTTCTTCGCCACGGCGACGCGGGTGCTGGGCATGGCGGACGGCCTGAAGGCGGGCGAGTACCTGTTCAAGCCGGGCGTGTCGATGCGCGGCGTGGTCGACATCCTGACCGAAGGCAAGGGCATCCAGCATGCCGTCACCCTGCCCGAGGGCCTGACGAGCCAGATGATCGTCGATCGCCTGTCCCAGGACGATGTGCTGACCGGCGACACCCCGCCGCCGCCGCCGGAGGGATCGGTGCTGCCGGACACCTACAAGTTCCAGCGCGGGACGACGCGGGCCCAGATCCTCTCCCGCATGGAGGCCGAGCAGCGCCGGGTGCTGGACGAAATCTGGAAGCAGCGCTCGCCCAACCTGCCGCTGAAGAGCCCGGCCGAGCTGGTGACGCTCGCCTCGATCGTCGAGAAGGAGACCGGGCTCGCCGACGAGCGGCCGCGCGTGGCGAGCGTGTTCATCAACCGCCTGCAGAAGAACATGCGCCTGCAGTCCGATCCGACCGTGATCTACGGCATCGTCGGCGGCAAGGGCAAGCTCGACCGGCCGATCTCGCGCGCCGACCTCGACCAGTCCACACCCTACAACACCTACACGATCAACGGCCTGCCGCCGGGGCCGATCGGCAACCCCGGCCGCGCGGCCATGGAAGCTGTGGCCAACCCGTCGCAGACCAAGGATCTCTACTTCGTCGCCGACGGCACCGGCGGCCACGCCTTTGCCACGACGCTGGACGAGCACAACAAGAACGTGGCGCGCTGGCGCCAGTCGCAGCAGCAGGCCAATGCGCCCGCGCCGCCGCCGGCGGCGACGACGCCCGCCGCGCCGCCGCCGGCGCCCGATGCGGCTCCCCCGGCGGCGGCGCCCGCGCCGGCACCCGTTGCCGCCGACCCGGCCAATGCGCCACAGGACCTGCCGGCCCAGAACGGCAAGAAGCAGCGCACGTTCTCCGACCCGGTCGAGAACACCAAGAAGGACCCGCTGCTCAACAAGACCTTCGATCTCAACTCGCCGCAGAACGTCCCGAAGCTCTGACCCCGGGACCTTGCATCGGGCGGCTTGAGCGTCGCCGCCCGGACCACTATGGTCCGCTACCTCTTTCGTCCTCCTGTCGATGAGCAGCCGCATGGCCGTTACGAGCATGACCGGGTTCGCGCGCTCCGATGGAGCGAGCGGGGCCAACCGCTGGTCCTGGGAAGTCAAGACCGTGAACGGCAAGGGGCTCGATATCCGCGTGCGCCTGCCGCCCGGCTTCGATGCGCTCGAGGCCCAAGCCCGTTCCGCCGCCGCTGCGGCCTTTGCCCGCGGCTCGTGCCAGGTCGGGCTGACGGTCAAGCGCGAGGTGTCGGCGGCGACGGTGCGGGTCAACCAGGCAGTGCTCGACGCCGTGCTGGAGGCGATGGCTCAGGCCTCCAAGCGGATCGACGCGGCAGCGCCGCGGCTCGACGGCCTCTTCGCCATCAAGGGCGTGCTCGAAACCGACGAGCCGGAGGAGACCGAGGCGGAGCGCGCGGTGCTGCATGCCGAAGTGCTGGTGGGCCTGCAGACGGCCCTCGAGGCCTGCGTGGCCATGCGCGTGGCCGAGGGCGAGGCGCTGGCCCGCGTGCTCCATCAGCGCATCGACGAGATCGAGGCGCTGAGGCTCGCAGCGGAGGCCAATCCGGCCCGCCAGCCCGCGGCGATCCGCGACAAGCTCGCCCAGCAGGTCAAGGTCCTGACCGAGGCCGCGCCGGCGCTCGATCCCGACCGGCTGCACCAGGAGGCGATCCTGCTGGCGGCCAAGGCCGACATCCGCGAGGAGCTCGACCGGCTGCACGCGCATGTCGCGGCGGCGCGCGACCTCCTGGCCAAGGGCGGGGCGATCGGACGGCGGCTCGACTTCCTGTCCCAGGAGTTCAACCGCGAGGTCAACACGCTCTGCTCCAAGGCCAACGACGTCAGCCTCACCTCGACCGGCCTGTCGCTCAAGGCCGTGGTCGAGCAGTTCCGTGAGCAGGTGCAGAACATCGAATGACCGGGCTTCGAGCCGAGACAGCCGCCGGCCTGCCGCTGCAGCGCCGCGGCCTCATGCTGATCGTGTCCTCGCCGTCCGGGGCGGGCAAGACCACGTTGACGCGCCTGCTCCTGGCGGAGGACCGCGACATCGACTTGTCGATCTCGGTTACGACGCGGCCGAAGCGGCCGAGCGAGGTCAATCACGTCCATTATCACTTCATCGCGGCCAGCGAGTTCGAGCGGATGCGCGACCAGCGCGAATTGCTGGAATCGGCCAAGGTCCACGGCAATTTCTACGGCACGCCGATCGGGCCGGTGGAGAAGGCGCTCGCCGCCGGGCGTGACGTGCTGTTCGACATCGATTGGCAGGGCACCGTCCAGATCTACGAGCGCATGCGCCCGGACATCGTCTCGGTGTTCGTGCTGCCGCCCTCGGCGGCGGAGCTCAAGGCGCGGCTGGAGCGGCGGGCCGAGAACACGGCCGAAGACATCGGCCATCGCCTGCAGAACGCCCGCGTCGAGATCGGGCACTGGTCGAAATATGACTATGTCCTGGTCAACAACGACCTCGACAGCACCTTTGTCCGGCTGAAGGCCATCCTCGATGCTGAGCGGCAGAAGCGCGCGGAGAAGGCGAGGGTGGCCGAGCTGATCGAGAGGCTGAAGGCGGATCTCGACGCCATGGCCGTGCCCTGAGGCGTCAGCCGCCGAGGCTGTTGGCGAGCCGGACGAAGCCTTCGACCGGCACTTCCTCGGCCCGCATCTCGGGCCTGAGGCCGCAGGCCTCGACCCACGCGGCGGCATCCGGGCGCAGCCCCTTCAGGCTCTGGCGCAGCATCTTGCGGCGCTGGCCGAAGGCGGCCTGGGCCGTGCGCTCGAGGTCGGCGGTGCGGCAGGCCAGCGGCAAGGGACGCGGGCGAAGATGCACGATCGAGGAGGTCACCTTCGGCGGCGGCACGAAGGCCGAGGGCGGCACGTCGAAGACGATCTGCGCCTCGCTGCGCCAGCCCGCCAGCACGCCGAGGCGGCCATAGGCATCGTCGCCGGCGCCGGCGACGATGCGCTCGGCCACTTCCTTCTGGAACATCAAGGTCATGCTCTCGAACCACGGCGGCCAGGGCTCGGTCTCGAGCCAGCCGACCAGCAGCGGCGTCGCCACGTTGTAGGGCAGGTTGGCGACGATGCGGACCGGGCCGCCGACGCCGGCGAGCAGGGCCGGCCAGTCCGCCGTGAGCGCGTCGGCGGCGTGGACGTCGAGGCGGCCGGGATAGCGCGCGGCGATCTCGGCCAGGGCGGGCAGGCAGCGCTCGTCGCGCTCGACGGCGACGACCCGTTCCGCGCCGCAGGCGAGCAGCGCCCGGGTCAGGCCGCCGGGGCCCGGCCCGACCTCCACCACCGTCACGCCGGCGAGGTCGCCGCCGGCCCGGGCGATCCGGGCGGTGAGGTTGAGGTCGAGCAGGAAGTTCTGGCCGAGAGACTTCTTCGCCATCAGCTGATGGCGGGCGATGACGTCGCGCAGCGGCGGCAGGTCGTCGATCTGGGCCATCAGCGGCTCAACCGGTCGGCGAGCGTCAGGGCGGCAAGGAAGCTCGACGGATCGGCCCGTCCGGTGCCGGCGAGATCGAAGGCGGTGCCGTGGTCGGGCGAGGTCCGCACGAAGGGCAGGCCGAGGGTGACGTTCACCGCCTCGTCGAAGGCGAGCGCCTTGGCCGGCGCCAGCGCCTGGTCGTGGTACATGCACAGCGCCACATCGTAGCCCCGGCGCGCCCGGGCGTGGAACAGGGTATCGGCCGGCAGCGGGCCGCGGGCGTCGATGCCGGCGCGCCGCAGCCGCTCCACGGCCGGCGCGACGATGCGGATGTCCTCCTCGCCCAGCGCCCCGCCCTCGCCGGCGTGCGGGTTGAGCCCGGCGACGGCGAGGCGCGGCGAGGCGATGCCGAAGCGGGAGCGCAGGTCCGCGGCCGCGATGGTGCCGGTGCGGACGATCAGATCCTCGCTCAGGGCCGACGGCACGGCGGCGAGGGGGATGTGGACGGTGACGGGCACGACGGCGACGAGCTCGGACCAGATCATCATCACCGGCTCGGGCTCGCCGCCCCAATGGCGCTGCGCCAGCACGCCGAGATATTCGGTATGGCCGGGATGGGCGAAGCCGGCGCGGTAGAGCACCTCCTTCATGATCGGTGCGGTGACCAGGGCTCGGGCCAAGCCGTCGTGCACGGCGGCGACGCCGCGGTCGATGGCTTCGATCACCGCGGCGGCGGCCGCGACATCGGGCTGGCCGGGCTCGACCCGGGCGGCGTTGTCGAGCGGCACCACCGGCAACGCGCGGGTGAAGGCAGTGGCCGCACCGGCCTCGTCCGTCGCCTCGATCGGCACATCGAGCCCGACCAGGCGGGCGCGCTCGCGCATCAGCGCCGGATCGGCCAGGAGGTAGAAGGGCAGGTCCGGCGTCCGCCGGCGCCAGGCCATCAGCGCGAGCTCCGGCCCGACGCCGGCCGGCTCGCCCATGGAAACGGCGATGGGAAGCCGGGACATGTCAGTACTTGGTGAAGCCGGTGTCCATGATCTTGTCGTTGAACTCCTGCGGGGTGCCTGTCTGCGTCAGCCCGCGCAGGTTGAGCTGGAGCTTCACCGACGTGTCGTACTTGTTGCTGACGTCGTCATAGGAATTGGCGAATTGCAGCCCGAGCGCGATGCACTCGTCGATATAGGTCAGCGCGACCGAACGCGAGGAGAAGCGCTTGCTGTCGATGTCGTATTCGGTGCCGAGGGATGCGAGCCAGTGGTCGGAGATCTTCGCGGAGATCTTGGCGCGGACGCCCTCGCGGTCTTCCAGGCCGAGGAGGGGCTGGGCGGCGATGCGCCCATAGCTGATGTCGGCCTTCAGCGGGCCGATCATGCTGATGGCGCTGACCTGCAGCTGCTTCATGGCCCAGTCGCTTTCGTCGAAGCGCGCGTTGCTGGTCAGGACCAAGTCCCGCATCGGCTGGATCTGCACGCGCGCGACGTAATCGGCGACATTGGTGTCCAGACCCGATTCCAGGCCGACATTGGCCATGTCGGGCTCGTTGTAGGGATTGGTGCCGCCGAAGGAATAGGACTGGCCGAACAGGGCGTTGAAATAGGCCCCGCCATTGGTGGTGAGCGTGTACTGGACGCCGGCGTTGACGCGCGAGCCGTCCTCGAGGCGGTCGAAGCCCGAGGACTTGTCCCACTGGAACAGGTTGGTGTCGTCGTAGAGCAGGCTCTGCGAGTCCTCGTTCGGGAACTGACCGGTCTGCGCCGCCTTGGGACGCAGGATGACCTGGGCGATGGGCTCGATCACCTGTGATCCCCAGCTCATCTGGGCGATGAAGGGATAGCGATATTCCAGGCCGATGGCCGGGACCGCGCGCGCGGCAAAGGCCTGGTCGGCGTCGATGAACTGGGTCGTGCCGCTGTCGAGCTGGGTCCAGCCGACATCCGCCCGGACATAGGCGAAGGGGGTCCATTGCTGGCCCAGCGGGTCGGTGAAGGTGCGCTTCCAATAGATATTGGCGGAGGCGCGCGTATAGGTGCCGTCGATGCCGCGCTGCACGCAATTGGCGCGCGTCGTTCCGGCGGCCGTGCCGTCGCAGGCGGCATCCGAGCCGTTGAGGATCTGGGCGAAGGCGGCCTGCGTCCGGGTGAGGCTGGTGAGGTTCAGGTTCCAGCCGAGCTCGCCGCCGAAGACCGGATGATCGACGATATAGTCGTAGTCGATCACCGGCGCGACGATCGGCAGCTGCTTCTGCACGTCGCTCGACGTCAGGCCGTTGAAGTAATAGGACCGCGCCTCGAACCAGGACTTGTCGCCCTGGCCGATGAGGTACAGCGTCGAGGTGATGTCCGACTGGCGCCGGTCGAGATCGACGCTGTAGTCGTTGAGGTAGTATTTGTCGGACAGGAGCGTGACGTTCCAGCCCCATTTCCAGCGCTCGTTCAGCCAGAATTCGCCGACCGAGTTGATGGCGCCGCGGAAGTCGCGCTCCTTGCCTTCGTCGGAAAAGACGCCGGGATCCATCTGGTACACGCCGGAGGCGCTGATGGAATAGCTGCCGTTGAGCAGGCGCTGGCGCCACAGCGCCTCCATCTCCGGGCCCTGGCGGGTGGTGAAGCCTGGGGTCAGCGTCAGGTCGTAATTCGGCGCCAGGTTGAAGAAATAGGGAACCTTCACGCCATAGCCGATGTCGGAGGAATAGATGTAGGACGGCGCCAGGACGCCCGACTTGCGCTTCACCGTCGGATCCGGGCTGGACATGTAGGGGAGATAGGCGATCGGCATGCCGAGGAACTCGAAATGAGCATCCTCGAAATAGATCATCTTCTCCTGTTCGTTGTGGATGATCCGCACCGCCTTGATCTGCCACAGCGGCGGCTTTTCCGGGTGCTCCATGCAGGGCACGCAGGCGGTGTAGACGCCGTTCTGGAAGACCGTGACATTGCCGGCGGTGCGCTCGGAGCGGGTGGCGGCGAGATAGGTCTGATCCGTGGTGACCACCCGCAACGCATTGACGAAGCCGTCGTGGAAGTCCCTGGTGAGCTCCAGGGTGTCGGCATAGGTGATGGTGCCGTCGGCCTCGGTGACCTTGACGTTGCCGGTGGCATGCACCCGGTCGGTCTTGCGGTCGTAGATCACCCGGTCCGCCTGCAAGGTGCGGCCATCATAATAGATCTGGACCTCGCCGACCGCGGTCACGTTGTCCTGGTCGTTGTCGTAGACCATCTCCTTGGCCTTGACGACCATGTTGGCATTCGGATCGTGCTGCTGGGTCAGGCCGGAGGTCAGGGCCGCCTGGGCCCAGGCGCTGCCGGAAGGCAGGCAGCACAGGGCCATGGCACCCGCCAGCAATGCGGCACGCAGTGCGATTCTCCTCGGCGGACGGGCGGCGAGGATACGCATCAGCCGTCTTCCTGGTTCAAGAGGATCGTGAAACCGATAAGCATGCTGACGATCGCTGGGCTCCAGGCGGCGGCCGACGTGTTGACGAGGCCGGCGGCACCCAGGTCCTCGGCAATTTTCGTGGCGACATAAAGCACGAAGCCGGCACCGACGCCACCCAGAACCATGAACCCCAGACCGCCGAACCGCACGAAACGCAAGGACACCGTCGCCGCAATCAGAACCATCGCGACGAGCAGGGCCGGTCGCGCCAGAAGGGTTTGATAGTGCAGGCGGTATTCGTTGGTATCAAGGCCGGCTGCGGTGGCCAGGGCAATTGCCGAGGGGAGTCGCCAGAATGACACGGTGTCGGGCGAGGTGAAGGTCTGCAGCACCTGGGCGGCGGTCAGGTTGGTGGCCAGCACGTAGCTGTCATAGGCCGCCGGCTGGGTCTCGGGGCGCAGCACCCGCACGTCGTCGAGCGCCCAGGAGCCGTTCTGCAGCCGGGCCGTATGCGCCTCGATGCGTTCCTGGAAGCGGCCGTCATTGTCGAAGGTGAAGATGGTGACGCCCGTGAGCGTCAGCCCGCCCTCCAGGCTCGAGGCGGCGCGGATGACGGCCTGGCCGTCGATCGAGCGCTGGCGGATCCAGCGTTCCGAACCGGTGGCGACATTGGCGCTGCTCGAGTTGAAGACGGTGGCCTCCAGCGCGTCGCAGCGCGCCTTGAGGTCGGCGGAGAGCGGATTGAAGGCGATGGCGGCGAGGATGCCGAGCAGAGCCGCCAGGAGAACCGGCGGCATCAGGAACTGCCAGACCGACACGCCGGCCGCGCGCGCCACGATCAGCTCCAGCCGGCGCGACAGCGCGATGAAGCAGCCGATGGCGCCGAACAGCACCGCGAAGGGCAAGGTCTGCTCGGCGACCGACGGGGTGCGGAACAGCGAGATCAGGGCGATCGTGCCCGGGCCGACGCCGGTGATGTCGGAGGCGCGGCGCATGGTCTCGACGAAGTCGAGCACGAAGATCAGCGCGAACAGCACGGCGACGACGCCGAGCACCGACTTCAGGAATCGCCGGGAGATGTAGAGCCCGAGGGTGTGCCCGATCATGGGCGGACATCCGCGCGGCGGGCGCCGGGGATGCGAGCCAGCAGGTCGGCCCCCAGGCGCGCCATCGCCTGCGGCAGGTGAGGACGAGCCCAGCCCAGGATGACGGCGAGGGCGACGAGCGAGGTCACGACCAGCACGGCGAAGGGGGCGACCGCGCCGGTCGGCGAGCGGGCGCTCCAGGTCTGGCCGGCGAAGCCGGCGATGCGCACCACGACGATGACGACGATGGCAAGGGCCACGGCGGCGCTGCGGCTCTGCCGAGTCGTCCTCGCCTGACCTAACGCAGCCAACGCCACCAACATGAACGCCACCGGGTACAAGGGAGCCACGAACCGCTCGACCAGCTCCGAGCGGAACCGGCCGACATTCGCAGCATACTGCGGATCCGTCGTATCGGGATCCCACAGCTCGCTGGTATACAGCTCCCTTGGTTTATAACGCGTGACGTCCGGGTCGTCGACCAATTGGGAGAGGTCGAAGGCGTAGCGCTCGAACACGACGATCGAGGCGTCCGAGGCGCCGCCGGCGAGCTGGCGCTGCACCGACCCCTTGTCCAGGACCAGCAGCATGCCGGTGGCGGAATCGACGATCTGGCCGCGCTCGGCGATATAGGTCAGCGTCTGATCCTTGGCGCGCGCGTCCTGCACGAAGATGCCGAGCAGGGCACCGTTCGGCCGCCGCTCGCGGATATGGAAGGTGATGCCGCCCGCCACCGTGGTGAACTGGCCCTCGCGCACGATCTTGGAGATCAGGTCGGCGCGGACCTGGGTCAGCCAGTAGCGCAATTCGCGCAGGCTGGCGGGCTGGGCATAGGTGGTGACCACGCCGATCGCCACGGCGACCACCAGCGTCAGCACCATGAAGGGGCGAGCGAGCCGGGTCGGCGACAGCCCGGCGGCGCTCATCACCACCAGCTCCGAGTCGCCGTTCAGCCGGTTCAGGATCCAGACGATGGCGATGAACAGCGCCACCGGCGCGATGATGACGACGAGCGAGGGCAGGGCAAGCGAGCTGATGGTGAGGAAGATCAGCACCGTCTGGCCCTGCGCCGTCACCAGATCGAAGTCGCGCAGGGCCTGCGTCAGCCAGATCAACGCCGTCAGCGCGAGCAGACAGGCGAGAAAGGCGACCGTGAGGTGACGGAAAATGTAACGATCGATCAGTCGCATGCGAGGTCCCGTCCCGCCGTTCTAGCCGTGGCTTGCGGTCCGGGCGAGGCGTTTCTATGTCCAAACTGAATTTGCCGCCAGGCGTGCTATAGAATCCCCAAGCCCTTCGGGCTCCCGCCGATACGATCCCTCCGCGCCACCACGATCCGGACCTTCCGCATGGCTTTCGACGTCAGACTCTCCCTTGCCCCGCTCGCACCGCCTGCCGGCGGCGTCGGCATCGTCTTCGTCGACGCGGACCTGGGGGCCGGTCCCGTCACCACAGCCTTCCTCGCCGGCGCAGGCGACCTGCTGAAACGGGCGGCGGAGGCGGACGGCTTCAAGGGCAAGGCCCTGTCGACGCTCGACATCGTCGCGCCGGCCGGGCTGGCGCTCTCCCGCCTGATCGTGGTCGGCCTCGGCAAGGCCGACGACATCGCCCGGGCCGACTGGGTCAAGGTGGGCGGCACCCTCGCCGGCCGCATCCCGGCCGGCGCCGCCAGCGCGACGGTGCTGCTCGAAACGCCCTCCGGCCCGCTCGAGCCGGCCAAGGCCGCCGATATCGGCCTCGGCGCCCGGCTGCGGGCCTATGCCTTCGAGCGCTACAAGACCAGGAAGAAGGATGCCGACGCCGAGGCCAAGACGCTGGCCCTGACGCTGGCGGTCGGCGACGAGGCGGTCGTCAAGAAGGCGCTCAAGGCGCGGGCGGCCGTCGCCGACGGCGTCATCCTCGCCCGCGACCTGGTCAACGAGCCGCCGAACGTGCTCTATCCCGAAGAGTTCGCCGACCGTGCCAAGGCGCTGGAGAAGCTCGGCGTCGAGGTCGACGTGCTCGACGTCAAGGCGATGCGCAAGCTCGGCATGGGCGCGCTCCTCGGCGTCGGCCAGGGCTCGGCCCATGAGAGCCGCCTGGTGGTGATGCGCTGGAACGGGGCCAAGGACGCCAAGCAGCCGCCGGTCGCCTTCATCGGCAAGGGCGTCACCTTCGACACCGGCGGCATCTCGATCAAGCCGGGCGCGGGCATGGAGGACATGAAGGGCGACATGGGCGGCGCGGCCTGCGTGGTCGGCCTGATGCAGGCCCTCGCCGCGCGCAAGGCCAAGGTCAACGCCGTCGGCGCCATCGGCCTCACCGAGAACATGCCGGACGGCAATGCCCAGCGGCCGGGCGACATCGTCACCTCCTTGTCCGGCCAGACCATCGAGATCATCAACACCGACGCCGAGGGCCGCCTGGTGCTGGCGGACGTGCTTTGGTACGTCCAGGAACGCTACAAGCCGAAGTTCATGGTCGACCTGGCGACGCTCACCGGCGCCATCCTGGTGGCCCTGGCGCAGGAACATGCCGGCCTGTTCTCCAACAATGACGAGCTCGCCGGCCGCCTGCTCGAAGCCGGCACCAGGACCGGGGAGCGCGTCTGGCGCATGCCGCTCGGGCCGGAATACGACAAGATGATCGATTCCAAGTTCGCCGACATGAAGAACACCGGCGGCCGGCACGGCGGCTCGATCACCGCGGCGCAGTTCCTGCAGCGCTTCGTCAACGACACGCCCTGGGCCCATCTCGACATTGCCGGCACCGCCATGGGCTCTCCGGCGAGCGAGATCAACCGGAGCTGGGGCTCGGGCTGGGGCGTGCGCCTGCTCGACCGGCTGGTGGCGGACCATTACGAGGGCTGAGGCGGGTGGCGACCACCCTGTTCGGCACCGAAGACAGTGTCTACGTGCGCATCGTCCGGCTCGTCCTGCATGAGAAGAAGATCATCTATGATTTTGTCATAGCTGATGTTTTCTCCCCGGAGGCTTTGCCGGCGTCCTTCGCTGGGCGCCACCCGTTCGGCCAGATCCCGGCCATCGAGATCGATCGCATCCGCCTCTACGAGACGGACGCGATCGTCCACTACATCGAGGCGCTCCATCCCGATCCGCCGCTCGTGCCGGCCGACCCGCTGGCAGCCGCCCGCGCCCGGCAGATCATGCGGGTGATCGACAATCACGCCTATCGCGCCCTGGTCTGGGGGATCTACGTGCCGGTCTGGTGGCGGGAGGGCCGGGAGCCCGACGTGACGGCCATCGCCGCGGCGAGGCTGTCGCTCGCGGCCCTGGATGACCTGATCGGGGCTGCGCGCCTCGCCCCCACATCGTCGCTGGCCGGGTTCTATCTTGGGGCCGTCCTGGCGACGCTCGACAGCGTCGAGGCCGGCTCCCGCCTGCTCGACGGGTGTCCGCACCTGCGGTCCTGGTGGGACGGGTTCCGCGGGACGCCGGCGATGGTTGCCACGCGGTCGCCGCAGACGCAGTATTGAGGCGCGGCCGGGCATTCCGGTCCGCGGAGGATCCAGGCAGCGGCCCGCGATGACCGAAGCGCTCTTCTACCACCTTCAGCGGGTGCCGCTCGAACGGGTGCTGCCGGACCTGCTCGAGCGCTCGATCGGGCGCGGCTGGCGCTGTGCCGTCCAGGCCTCGGAGGAGCGGGTGCGGGCGCTGGACGACCTGCTCTGGACCTTTTCCGAGGCGAGCTTCCTGCCGCACGGCGTCGAGGCGGACGACGGTGCCAGGCAGCCGATCGTCCTCGTCACCCATGCCGGCAACCCCAACGGCGCCGTCGTGCGCTTCCTGGTCGACGGCGCAGCGCTGCCGGAAGAGCCCAATGCCTATGAGCGCCTCGTGGTGCTGTTCGACGGCAATGACGAGGACGCCGTCGCCACCGCCCGCGAGCACTGGAAGGTCGCCAAGGGCCTCGGCCTCGCGGCCACGTACTGGCAGCAGAACGAGCAGGGGCGCTGGGAAAAGCGGGCGTGAGCGGCCGGGCGCCCGGCAAGGTTTCGGTAACCATGGCGATGCTACCGGCGTCGTGTTTCGATCGGGGATCCCCACCATGTCCTTTCTCAGGGTTGCCGTGCTCATCGCCGTGCTGCCGCTGGCCGCCTGCCAGACGGCCGAGCGTCCCCAGCCGGTCGTGCAGGCCGACGCCACGCCGCTGAACTCGAAATTCGCCCAGGCCGGGGACGGCACGGTGATTCCCGACTTCAAGCCGGATGCGGACGCGGTCGCCTATGCGGCGCGCTGCAGCGGCGGGCGCGGCGGTTCGATCGCCATGGGCATGAGCGAATGCGACCTGATCGGCGCCAAGGGCACGCCGAGCCGGGTGGTCGGCGGCCTCGACCAGCAGGGCCACACCCACAACGCGATCTGGTATGTCGAGGGCGGTGTCCGCACCGTCTACAAGTTCGATGACGACAAGCTGATCGACGTCATCAAGTAGCCGACGGCGGTTTCGCCGTGGTTCAGACGCCCAGATTGTCGATCAGCCGGGTCTTGCCGATGCGGGCGGCGACCAGCAGGCGGATCGGCCCTCCCGTCCCGTCCGCCAGCGGCGCCAGGCTCTCGGCCTGCCGCGCCTCGAGATAGTCCAGGGCGAATCCGGCCCGCTCGATCGCCTCGCGCCCCTCGGCCAGCGCCGCGCCGGCATGGCCGCCGCCACGAATCGTGCGGGCGCAGGCGGCGAGGACCCGGTGGAGCACCGGCGCGGCGGCCCGCTCGTCCGGCGCGAGATAGCGGTTGCGCGAGGACATGGCGAGGCCGTCGGCTTCGCGCACCGTCGGCGCGCCGACGACTCGAATGGGCAGGTCCAGGTCGCGCGCCATGCGCGTGACGACCATCAGCTGCTGATAATCCTTCTCCCCGAACACGGCGATATCGGCCTGGCTCTGCACGAAGAGCTTGGCCACCACGGTGGCGACGCCGGCAAAATGCGTCGGGCGGAAACGGTCCTCCAGGCCGGCGGCCGCAGGCCCGGCGAGCGAGACCGTGGTGGCGAAGCCGGCCGGGTACATCTCCTCCGGCGCCGGGATGAAGGCGAGGGCGGTGCCGGCGGCTTCGAGCCGCGCGAGGTCGGCCGCTTCCGTCCGGGGATAGAGGGCGAGGTCCTCGCCGACCGCGAACTGGGTGGGATTGACGAAGATCGAGGCGGCGACGTGGTCCGCCTCGCGGCGGCCTCGTTCGACCAGGGCGATATGCCCGTCATGCAGCGCGCCCATGGTCGGGACGAGGCCGATCGTGCCGCCGCCCCGGCGCAAGGCCGCGACGGCGGACCGCAAGGCCGCAACGGTGCGTACGATCGTGATGGCCATCGCGTCTCCAATTCTGTGCCGGACGGCGGCACCCTCTTGCCCTGCGGGAACGCCGTGTCATACAGGGGCGGCGAGGTTTTGCAGGAATTCCCGACGCCGTCCACAGGACAGGATCGGGAAACCCGCATCGTGCGGCCCGTTCAGGCCGGCGCGCCTCGGACTTTTGGATGGAGCGTAATGCCCGATCTGCCAGCCGGCTCCGCCCGTACCGATGCTTCCGCACCGTCAGGTGCGGGGGCGGTGGCGGATTTCCTGGCCGACGTCCACGCCGTGGTGCCGGCGGGGGAGCGGGGCCGCCTGATCTTCGCGCTCGATGCCACGATGAGCCGCCAGCACACCTGGGACACGGCCTGCCGCCTGCAGGGCGAGATGTTTCGCGAGGCCGGCCGGATCGGCGGGCTCGACATGCAGCTGGTCTATTTCCGCGGCCTCGGCGAATGCCGGGCGTCGCGCTGGGCCGGCGATGCCGAGCGGTTCGGGACGCTGATGAGCCGGATCGATTGCCGCGGCGGCCATACCCAGATCGGCCGCGTCCTCAATCATGCGGCGGGCGAGGCGCGGCGCGGGCGTGTCGGGGCCCTCGTCTATGTCGGGGACGCCGTGGAGGAGCCGGCGGACATGCTGTGCGCCCGCGCGGGCGAGCTGGCGCTGCTCGGCGTGCCGGTCTTCGCCTTCCAGGAGGGGCGCGACGCGATGGTCGAGAGCGTGCTGCGCGAGATCGCCAGGCTGACGCGCGGCGCCTGGAGCCGCTTCGACGCTTCGGCCGCGCATGAGCTGGCGGCGCTGCTGCGCGCGGCCGCCGCCTACGCCGCGGGCGGCCGCCGGGCTCTGGCCGCCCTGTCGGACCGTGGCGGCCCCGCGGCCGCCCGCCTGCTGCAGCAGATCGGCCGGCCATGAATCAGCTCATCCTCGGCGCCATCGCCCTCGTCGCCGTGCTCTGGCTGCTGCGGGGCTATACCAAGGCGAGCCCCAGCGCCATGGCGCGGCTCATGCGCAAGCTCGCGGGCTACGCCGCGATGCTCGTGGCGGCGCTGCTGCTGGTGCGCGGCCGCTTCGACGCCGCTATCCCGCTCTTCGTGTTCGGCGCTGGCCTCGCCGGCTGGATGCCCGGCCTGCCGGCACTGTTCGGTGGCGGGGGCCGCCCCTCGCGGGGGCGGGTCAGCGCGGTCCGCTCGCGCTTCCTGCAGATGGAGCTCGACCATGACAGCGGCACGCTGCGCGGCGATGTCCTGGCCGGCCGCTTCGCCGGTCGCAGGCTCGACGATCTCGGGCCGAACGAGCTCGGAGCGCTCTACCGCGAAGCGCTGAGCGATCCGGAGAGCCGTTCACTCCTCGAAGCTTATCTCGACCGCCGGGCGCCCGGATGGCGTGAACACTTCGAGCAGGACGCGGCAGCGGGGCCGGGCGAAGGCGCTCGGCGCAGCAGCAACGCGATGACCAAGGAGGAAGCTCACCAGATCCTTGGGGTGGAGCCGGGGGCGGGCGCCGAAGAGATTCGACGGGCTCACCGGGCGCTCATGAAGAAACTCCATCCCGACCAGGGGGGCTCGACGTATCTGGCCGCGCGGGTGAACGAGGCTAGGGACGTTCTTCTCGGAAGCCATCGCTGATACTCCAACGCTTACTCATACTGACGGCGATCACAGACGAACGGGCATGCAGGGGAAGTCACGCGACTTCAGGGCAGCGCAGGCGGCCTGGGCCTGACGCTGGTCTTCGAAGCCGGCGAAGCGGGCCCGCCACAGCGTCGAGCCGTTCTTCTCCACCGTCTCGGTGAAGGGCTCGGCGCTGGACAGGGCGCCGTGGCCGGTGGATTGGGCGCGGGTGAGCAGTCGGCGGGCCTGGTCCTCGCTGTCGGTGGCGCCGATCTGGATCACCCAGCCGCTGCGCTGGGCAGCGGGCTGCTCCGGCGCGGCGGCGGGTTCGGGCGCGGCCGGAGGGGAGGCGGATGGGGGCGCATCGGCGACGGCGTCGCCCTTGTCGTCGACGCGGAAGGTGACGGTGCGGACCGTGGCGGTGGTGGCCGGTTCGGCGACGGCCTGCTGGGCCGTGCGGGCGGGAGGCGTCGCCGGCGCGGTGACCGGCGCGGGCCCCTGGACCCAGCGTAGCGCCGGGCCGGCCTCGACCGTGGAGGCCACTGCGGGCCGGGCGATCTCGAGCGGCCGCGGCCGCGGCTTGGCGGCCGGCTTGGCCACCGCATCGTCGTCGGCGAGCGAGGCGAGCTGCATCGGCGCGGCGACGGGTGCGTTCGCCTTGGGCTTGGGCGTCTCGGCCACCACGGCCGGCCGGATCTTGGCCGGGGCCGGGGTCGGCACCGCCACGCTCGCCGCGGCGGCCTGCCGGGGCAGCGGGGCCGGGTCGGCGGCCGCGAACATCTGCTGGGTCTGGCGATTGCCGGCATAGGCGCGCGGCAGGTTGCTGGCGATGAGCTGGCGCATGGTGGCGTCACGCGAGGCGCCGGAGCGGCCGCCCAGCACCACGGCGATCAACTGGCGGCCGTCGCGCTTGACCGAGGTGAGCAGGTTGAAGCCGCTTGCCTGGGTGTAGCCGGTCTTGATGCCGTCGACGCCTTCGACACTGCCGAGAAGACGGTTATGGTTGCCGATCTCGTGCCCGCGGAAGACAAAGGCGCGCGTGGAGAAGAAGCGATAATATTGGGGGAAGCGGTCCTGGATCGCCACGCCCAGGGTGGCGAGGTCGCGCGCGGTGGTGATCTGGCCGGGATTGGGCAGGCCCGAGGCGTTGCGATAGGTGGTGCGCGTCATGCCGAGGGAGCGGGCCTTGCGCGTCATCATGGCCGCGAAATTGTCTTCCGTGCCGCCGAGGGCCTCGGCCACCACCACGGCGGCATCGTTGGCCGAGCGGGTGACGATGCCGCGGATGGCATCGCCCACGGCGATGGTCGAGCCCGGACGCAGGCCGAGCTTGGTCGGTGCCTGGGCGGCGGCATGGGCCGAGACCGGCAGCTGGCTGTCGAGCGTCAGGCGGCCGGCCTGCAGCTGCTCGAACAGCATGTAGAGGGTCATCACCTTGGTGATGGAGGCGGGGTGGCGCAGGCCGTCCGGATTGGCCTGCTCGAGGGTGCGGCCGGCCTTGACGTCGACGACGATGGAGGCGAAGCGCGGATCCTGCGTGGCGCTGGTGGGCGCGGCAACCTGACGCGCCCTGGTCGGCCGGGCGGCGACCCTGTGCTTCTTGGGCGCCTGATAGGCCGCGTGGCGGCGGCGCGCCTCGGCGGACCCGGTGTCGAAGGCGAGGATGCTACTGAAGGCGATGATGCCTGCAACCGCGATGGTGGCGCTCCGGGCCAATCTGCCCCTGATCCATCCTGACAGCATCACTCGTCCTCGTACTCTCCGCAGGCTCGCGCCGACGGTCCGCAACAAACCCTTGCGACGGCAGCGAAATTCGCCCCACCGTCTCCGGGAGGCTCTCCAGATCGATCAAGAGCCGCCCGGTCTCCCCGTGTGCCGGTCACCCGGACAACACAGTCAACGACGATAGGCAGGCGCAGTTACGGATCTGTTAAATGCCGTTAGCACTCCGGCAGAAGGGTGGCGGTTTCTTGACACTGTATCGCGCTGCACCTAACTTTCATGTTGCAGTGCACGCGGGTCCTGCCGGGTGCTGGATGCGATCGGACGCGGGGGCCGCTTGACGGCTCCAGACATCAGGAGAGGCTCACATGTTCCAGTCGATCGACGAAGTGCAGAAGCTGAGCAAGGAAAATCTCGATCTCGCCAGCAAGAGCTTCGCCGCGGTCTCCAAGGGCCTGCAGGCGATCGCGGCTGACACCGCGGACTACACCAAGAAGTCCTTCGAGACGTCCTCGGCCACCTTCGAGAAGCTGCTCGGCGCCAAGTCGCTCGACAAGGCGCTCGAGATCCAGACCGATTTCGCGCGCACGGCCTACGAAGGCTTCGTGGCCCAGAGCACCAAGATCGGCGAGCTGGTCACCAACATCGCCAGGGAGAGCTACAAGCCCTTCGAGGGCATCCTGGCCAAGACCGCCAAATAGCCGGATGGCGATGCCATCGTGAGCGCGACCCGCACGCGTGACCGTCTCGAAGGCCCGGCCGCAACGCCGGGCCTTTGCTTTCTCGGCGACGAGAGGCGGGCGGGCAACGGCCCGCAGCGAAAACTCGCACCGCAAACGCACTGGCGAAACTCGGAAGGCGTTTATAGATTACCGGTGGGGTACAATTCGTCTGCCACATCGGCCGCCTTTCCCGGGCTGCCTGCTTCCGGTTTTCATGATGGGACACTTCATATCCTCGCCGCAGACCCCGCCCGCAGCCGTCTTGCGCGCCATGGCCCGCGAGCCGCGCGCGCCGGGCGACGGCACCGGCGCGGCGGTGATCACCAAGACCAAGCCGCAGACCAAGCGTCCGCCGGTCTATCGCGTCCTGCTGCTCAACGACGACTACACGCCGATGGACTTCGTCGTGGAGGTGCTGGAGCGCTTCTTCAACAAGGACCGGGAGGAGGCCACCCACATCATGCTGCACGTCCACCACAATGGCGTGGGGGAGTGCGGCGTCTACACCTACGAGGTCGCCGAGACCAAGGTGACCCAGGTCATGGATTTCGCACGCAAGCACCAGCATCCCCTGCAATGCGTGATGGAAAAGAAGTGAGGAACTGATCGTGCCATCATTCTCCCGCAGCCTCGAACAGTCCCTCCACCGCGCCCTGGCCGCCGCCAACCAGCGGCGCCACGAATATGCCACGCTCGAGCATCTCCTGCTCTCGCTGATCGAGGACCAGGACGCCGCGGCCGTGATGCGCGCCTGCAACGTCGATCTCGACGTGCTGCGCCGCAACCTGGTCGAATATATCGACACCGAGCTGGAGAACCTGGTCTCCGACGGGCGCGAGGACGCCAAGCCGACCGCCGGCTTCCAGCGCGTCATCCAGCGCGCGGTGATCCACGTCCAGTCCTCCGGCCGCGAGGAGGTGACCGGGGCCAACGTGCTGGTCGCCATCTTCGCCGAGCGCGAGAGCCATGCCGCCTATTTCCTGCAGGAGCAGGACATGACCCGCTATGACGCGGTCAACTACATCTCGCACGGCATCGCCAAGCGGGCGGGCCTGTCGGAATCCAAGCCCCCGCGCGGCAGCGACGAGAGCGAGGGCGAGACGCCCAAGACCGGGCAGGGCGGCGAGGAGGGATCGAAGAAGAAGCAGGATGCGCTCGATGCCTATTGCGTCAACCTCAACAAGAAGGCGCGCGAGGGCAAGATCGACCCGCTGATCGGCCGCGACCTGGAGATCACCCGCACCATCCAGGTGCTGTGCCGCCGCCAGAAGAACAACCCGCTGTTCGTCGGCGACCCCGGCGTCGGCAAGACCGCCATTGCCGAAGGCCTGGCGCGCCGCATCATCGAGCGCGACGTGCCGGAGGTGCTGCAGGGCGCGACCGTGTTCGCGCTCGACATGGGCACGCTGCTCGCCGGCACCCGCTATCGCGGCGACTTCGAGGAGCGCCTGAAGCAGGTGGTCAAGGAGATCGAGGCCTATCCCGGCGCGATCCTGTTCATCGACGAGATCCACACGGTGATCGGCGCGGGCGCCACCTCGGGCGGGGCGATGGACGCCTCCAACCTCCTGAAGCCGGCCCTTGCGGCCGGAGCGCTGCGCTGCATCGGCTCGACCACCTACAAGGAATACCGCCAGTATTTCGAGAAGGACCGTGCCCTGGTCCGCCGCTTCCAGAAGATCGACGTGGCCGAGCCGACCATTGCCGACACGATCGAGATCCTGAAGGGCCTCAAGCCCTATTACGAGGAGTTCCACAAGCTGCGCTACACCAACGACGCCATCAAGGCGGCGGTGGAGCTGTCGGCCAAGTACATCAACGACCGCAAGCTGCCGGACAAGGCGATCGACGTGATCGACGAGACCGGCGCCTCGCAGATGCTGGTGCCGGAGAACCGTCGCAAGAAGTCGATCGGCGTCAAGGAGATCGAGGCGACGATCGCGACCATGGCGCGCATCCCGCCCAAGAGCGTCTCCAAGGACGACACGGAGACGCTGCGCAACCTGGAGCTCAACCTCAAGCGCGTGGTCTACGGCCAGGACAAGGCGATCGGCCAATTGTCCTCGGCGATCAAGCTGGCGCGGGCCGGCCTGCGCGATCCGGAGAAGCCGATCGGCAACTACCTCTTCTCCGGCCCGACCGGCGTCGGCAAGACCGAGGTGGCACGCCAGCTCGCCTCCATCCTCGGCATCGAGCTGATCCGCTTCGACATGTCCGAATACATGGAGCGCCACACGGTCTCGCGGCTGATCGGCGCGCCGCCCGGCTATGTCGGCTTCGACCAGGGCGGGCTCCTGACCGATGGCATCGACCAGCATCCCCATTGCGTGCTGCTGCTCGACGAGATCGAGAAGGCGCATCCGGACCTGTTCAACATCCTCCTGCAGGTGATGGACCACGGCAAGCTGACCGATCACAACGGCAAGACGGTCGATTTCAGGAACGTCATCCTGATCATGACCACCAATGCCGGCGCGGCCGACCTCGCCAAGTCCGCCTTCGGCTTCACCAAGTCGAAGCGGGAGGGCGACGACACCGAGGCGATCAACCGGCTGTTCACGCCGGAGTTCCGCAACCGCCTCGACGCGACGATCCCCTTCGCGCATCTCTCCCAGGAGATCGTGTCGCAGGTGGTCGACAAGTTCGTGCTGCAGCTCGAGGCCCAGCTCGCCGACCGCAACGTCACCATCGAGCTGGCCGAGGACGCCCGCACCTGGCTGGTGGCCAACGGCTATGACGAATTGATGGGCGCCCGCCCGATGGCGCGGCTGATCCAGCAGACGATCAAGACGCCGCTGGCCGACGAGGTGCTGTTCGGCAGGCTCAAGTCGGGCGGCGCGGTGCGCGTGGTGGTCACCACGGACGAGAACGGCAAGCGGGCGCTCGGCTTCGAGTATCCCGACGGCCCGATCGCCCCCAAGCCCGAGCGCGTGGTGGTCGAGGCGACCGCCAAGCCGCGTCGCAAGTCGTACCGGCGGGTGAAGGTCAAGGGGCAGGCGCTGCTGAGCGGCCCCAAATCGCCGCCGCGGGGTCCGCGAGGCTCGGTGCCCAAGGTGCCGCTCAAGACGGAATAGCCGCTTCGCGGCGAGGAGCGATGCGCGGGCGGGCCTGGCCCGCCCGTTGCTTTTGGGGAGCGGCGGGGCGGGGGACGCCGGCCCTTGACGGGTGGCCCGCCTCTGGGCTCTGCATGGGGCGTGCCCGTGCATCCCCGAGGAGCCCCATGCCGTTCGATCTGGTCGTCAAGAACGCCACCCTGCCGGACGGTCGGACCGGCCAGGACATCGCCGTCGCCGGCGAGCGGATCGCAGCGGTCGAGCCCGGCATCGCCGCCGAGGCCGGGCGGGTGATCGACGCGGCCGGACGACTGGTATCGCCCCCCTTCGTCGACAGCCACTTCCATATGGACGCGACGCTGTCGCTCGGGATCCCGAGGCTCAACCAGTCCGGCACGCTCCTGGAGGGCATCGCGCTCTGGGGCGAGCTGAAGCCGCTCCTGACCCAGGAGGCGGTGGTGGAGCGGGCGCTGCGCTATTGCGACCTGGCCGTCAGCCAGGGCCTGCTGGCGGTCCGCAGCCATGTCGACATCTGCGACGACCGGCTGCTCGCCGTCGAGGCGCTGCTGCACGTCAAGGCTGCGGTGAAGCCCTATCTCGACCTGCAGCTCGTCGCCTTCCCGCAGGACGGCTATTATCGCTCGCCAAGCGCGGCCCGCAATCTCGACCGGGCCCTCGACATGGGCGTCGACGTGGTCGGCGGCATCCCGCATTTCGAACGGACCATGGCCGACGGCGCCGCCTCGGTGCGGGCGCTGTGCGAGATCGCCGAGCGGCGCGGCCTGATGGTCGACCTGCATTGCGACGAGAGCGACGACCCGCTGTCGCGCCATGTCGAGACCCTGGCGGCGGAGGCCCAGCGCCTCGGCCTCGGCGGCCGGACGGTGGGCTCGCACCTCACCTCCATGCATTCCATGGACAATTACTACGTCTCCAAGCTGCTGCCGCTGCTGCTGGAGGCGGGCGTGGCGGCAATCGCCAATCCGTTGATCAACATCACGCTGCAGGGCCGGCACGACACCTATCCGCGCCGCCGCGGCCTCACCCGCATCCCCGAGATGCGGGCGCTGGGCATCCCGGTGGCGCTCGGCCAGGACTGCGCCATGGACCCCTGGTACGGCCTCGGCGGCGCCGACATGCTCGACGTCGCTCATATGGCGGTGCACGCCGTGCCGATGACCAGCCGCGAGGCGATCCGCTGGAGCTTCGGCGCGGTGACGGCGATCCCGGCCGCCATCATGGGCCTGGAAGGCTACGGCCTCGAGCCCGGCTGCAACGCCGACTTCGTGCTGCTGCAGGCCGCCGATCCGATCGAGGCGATCCGCCTGCGCGCCACCCGCCTCGCCGTGGTGCGACGGGGCCGGGTGATTGCCGAGACGCCGCCGCGGCTGGCGCGGCTCGGGTTGGAGGGGCGGCCGACGGGCGTCGATCCTGCGGGCTACGCGCCGCGGGTGGCGGCAAATTGATGGGAGTGTTTTCTAAATGGACCACGGTCCATAGTGTGATAAAATCACACTATGGACCGCAAGGGGAGGAGCTATGTCCGCCACCGAGAAACGTACCTTCAGCCTCCCGACCGAGCAGGCCGCGTTCATCGACCAACTGGTCGCGAAGGGAACCTATGCCACGAGCAGCGAAGTCATCCGCGCGGGGCTGCGCGCTCTTCAAGAGCGCGATGCGGCGGTCGAGCGGTGGCTCCGCGAAGAGGTCGTGCCTGCCTATGACGAGATGAAGGCGCACCCTGAGCGGGCCATTCCTCTCGAGCAGGTCATGGAGGAACTCCGCACTCGCCAGGCCACCCGCATCAAGGGGGGCGTGTGAAGGCCCGCAAAGTCCACGTCTCGCCAGCCGCACGCGTCGATCTTCATCCACGACTGGATCGCCAATGCTGGAAGCCCGGTAAACGCGCTGCGCTTCGTCGAGCGGATCGGAGCTTTCTGCGCGCGGCTGGAGACGGCTTCGGAGCGAGGACATCGCCGCGACGATATCCGCCTGGGTCTGCGCGTCGTCGGTTTCGAAAAACGCGTCGTCGTGGCCTTCACGGTCGATGATGAGCGTGTGACCATCCTCCGCATCTTCCGTGGCGGAGTTGATTGGGAACGGGCGCTATGACCGTTTGTCGTTCTGAAGCTCAGATATCCACCAGCTCGCCGGCGAAGGCGGCGCGTTCCTGGATGAAGGCGAAGCGGGCCTCGGGCTTGTTGCCCATCAGCCGCTCGACCGAGCCCGATGTGTCGGCACGCTCGTCGTCCACCACGGTCACCTGCAGCAGCGTGCGCTTCTTCGGGTCCATGGTGGTCTCCTTGAGCTGGGCCGGCATCATCTCGCCCAGACCCTTGAAGCGGTTGACCTCGACCTTCTGGCTGCCCTTGAACACGCTGGCGAGCAATTCGTCCCGATGGGCTTCGTCGCGGGCATAGACCGACCTGGTGCCCTGGGTCAGGCGATAGAGCGGGGGCGCCGCGAGGTAGAGGTGGCCGCGCTCGATCAGGCGCGGCATCTGCCGCCAGAAGAAAGTGATCAGGAGCGAGGCGATATGGGCGCCGTCGACGTCGGCGTCCGTCATGATCACGATCTTCTCGTAGCGCAGGTCGTCGTCGCGATAGTGCGAGCCCATGCCGCAGCCGAGCGCCTGGCCGAGGTCCTGAAGCTGCTGGTTCTGCGCCAGCTTGTCGCGCCCGGCAGCCGCGACGTTGAGGATCTTGCCGCGCAACGGCAGGATCGCTTGGTTGGCGCGGTCACGGGCCTGCTTGGCGGAGCCACCGGCCGAATCGCCTTCGACGATAAACAATTCAGAGCCTTGCGCGGCGTTGTTCGTGCAATCTGCGAGCTTGCCGGGCAGGCGCAGCTTGCGGGTCGCGGTCTTGCGGGCAATATCCTTCTCGGCCCGGCGGCGCAGGCGCTCCTCGGCCCGCTCGACCACGAAGTCGAGCAGCTTGGCCGCCTGGGACGGGCTGTCGGCGAGCCAGTGGTCGAGGGGATCCTTGATCGCCTGCTCGACCATGCGGCTCGCCTCGATGGTGACGAGCTTGTCCTTGGTCTGGCCGGCGAATTCGGGCTCGCGCACGAACACCGACAGCATCACGGCCGAGGTCGCCATGATGTCCTCGGTGGTGATCTGGGCCGCGCGCTTGTTGCCGACACGCTCGGCATGGTCCTTGAGGGCGCGCAGCATGGCGATGCGCAGGCCCTGCTCGTGGGTGCCGCCGTCCTTGGTCGGGATGGTGTTGCAGTAGGAGGAGACGAAGCCCTCGTCCTCGGCCAGGAAGGCGATGGCCCATTCGGCCGAGCCGTGGCCGCCGGGCCGGTCCGCCGCCTTGCAGAACATCTGCTCGGTGACCAGAGGCAGGCCCTCGGTGGCGGCGCGCAGATAATCCTCCAGGCCGCGCGGGAACTTGAACACTTCCTCCGCCGGCACGTCGCTGACCCCGGCAAGGAGCGCGGGATCGCATTTCCAGCGGATCTCGATGCCGCGGAACAGGTAGGCCTTCGAGCGCGTCATCTTGAACACGCGCTTGGGGTCGAAGGCGGTGCCGTGCTTGAAGATCAGCGCATCCGGCTTGAAGCGCACCTTGGTGCCGCGCCGGTTGGGGGCCGGGCCGACATGGTCGAGCTTGCCCTGCGGCAGGCCGCGCGAGAAGCGCTGGCGGTAGAGCTCTCGTCCGCGCGCCACCTCGACTTCCAGATGCTCGGAGAGGGCGTTGACCACCGAGACGCCGACGCCGTGCAGGCCGCCCGAGGTCTCGTAGACCTTGCTGTCGAACTTACCCCCGGCGTGCAGCTTGGTCATGATGACCTCGACCGCCGACTTGTCGGGGAACTTGGGGTGCGGCTCGACCGGCATGCCGCGGCCGTTGTCGGTGACGGCGATGAAGCCGTCGGCGCCGAGCTCCACCTCGATGAAGGTGGCATGGCCGGCCACGGCCTCGTCCATGGAATTGTCGATCACCTCGGCGAAGAGGTGGTGCAGGCCGTCGCCTTCCGGGCCGGTGGAGCCGACATACATGCCCGGCCGCACGCGCACGGGCTCCAGCCCCTCCAGCACCTCGATGGAGGAAGCGCCGTAATTGGCCTCGTCGGGCGTCGCCGGGCGCGGGGCGGCGGCCCGGATCGGATCGGGCTTGCGGGTCTCGGCGGGCTTGGCCTTGGGCGCGCCGCCGGCGGCGAAGAGATCGGTCGTGTCGGTCATCGGGAACGGATCTGGCGATTCTATGTGGCGGCACTATGCCATGGGGAGGCGATTTTCGCGAACGGATGGTAAACAAGCCGTGCGATCCGGCTTTTTCGAGGGCCCAATTCCGTCATCTTCTGCTGGCAGGTGGGCGGGCCGGCACCAAGTTGCGGAGCATGGCACGCCTGCCTATGGTGCCCCGATATTCCAGATAGCACGGACGATAGCGATGCGGATGACACAGACGGCCGGGATCGTGGCGGCGGGATTGGCCGCGGGCCTGCTGTTCGCCGCCCCCGGCCGCGCCACCGACGCAGTGCCCGCCGCCGCGGTGACGCCTCCGGCCGTGGTGAAGCCGGTTGCCTTCGCGGCGCATCGTGCGGTCTACGACCTCAGCCTCGGCGAGACGCGGGGCTCGTCCAGCGTCGAATCGATCCGCGGCCGCATCGTCTACGACTTCTCCGGCAATGCCTGCGAGGGCTATGCCCTGAAGTTCCGGCAGGTCACCGAGATCGGCGTCAGCGGCGGCGGCTCCAACATCTCGGACCTGCGTTCGACGACCTTCGAGGACGACAAGGGCAAGAGCTTCCAGTTCAATTCGCAGAACTTCCTCAACCAGCACCTCGACACCTCGATCGACGGCAGCGCCGATCGCGAGGACAGCGGCGCGGTCGACGTGGCGCTGAAGAAGCCGCGCAAGGCCCAGTTCGAGCTGCCGCACGACGTGGTGTTCCCCACCGGCCAGATGAAGGCGGTGATCGAGGCGGCCGAGGCGGGACAGAACGTCTACGAGTCCAAGATCTATGACGGTTCCGACGGCGGCGAGAAGGTCTATTCGACCCTCGCGGTGATCGGCAAGAAGATCCCGGCCGACCGGCCGCGCGAGGGCGCGGCGGCCGGGCGCAAGGAGCTCGACGGCGTCGACCGCTGGCCCGTGACCATCTCCTATTTCGATCCGACCAAGGCGACGGCCGGCGAGCAGACGCCGGTCTATTCCATCGCCTTCGACATCTACGCCAACGGCATCTCGGGGAGCATCCGGCTCGACTACGGCGACTTCACGCTGAAGGGCACGATGGCCGCGCTCGATTTCCTGCCGCAGACGGCGTGCCCGTGAATGAGTGAGGCCGAACCGGGGCGCGCACGGCGTCTCGCCGCCCTGCGCGCCGTCTGGCGGAAACTGGCCGGCCCGCCGCGCGCCGTCCTGCGCGCCTCCGGCGGACGGCGCCTCGTCGCCGCAGTCGGCGTCGCCGTCCTCGCCACTGCCGCCGCCATGCTGCTGCTCGATCCGATCGGGCTCGATGCCGTCGGCACCTGGTCGCGCTCGACCATGCGCGTCTTCCGTACCATCACCAGTTTCGGCGATTCCGCCTGGTACCTCGTGCCCTCCGGCCTGGCGCTGATCGCCCTCGGCTTCGTGCCGCCGGCCTCGCGGCGGGTGGAGGCCGCCCTCGGCGAGATCTGGCTGCGGTTCGCCTTCTTCTTCCTGGCGGTGGCGGGCACGGGCATCGCGGTCAATGTCGGCAAGCGGCTGATCGGGCGAGTGCGCCCGCTGCATGTCGAGCCCGGCATGGTCTGGCATTTCGAGCCGCTGGGCTGGAAGTCGGCGGCAGCGAGCTTTCCCTCCGGCCATGCCACCACCGCCTTCGCCGTGGTGACGGCGCTGGCGCTGCTCGGCGGCCCGCGCTTCGTCCGCCTCGGCCTGCCCTGGCTCGTCGCCGGCGCGCTGCTGGTCTGCCTCAGCCGCGTGGTGCTCGGCGCCCATTTCCCCTCGGACGTCATGGCCGGCGCCCTGTTCGGCACGCTTGGAACCTGGTGGTTTGCGCATTTTCTGGCGCGGCGCCGGCTGGTTTTCCGGCAAACCGCGCCGGGCGCTCTTGCCTTGCGGGGGGCGCATGCGTCAAAGACGCTGCGCGCCGTCCTGGCGGGTGACAAGGTTTCCTGAACGATGCAGTCCGATCCATCGCCGGTCGAGGTCAGCGTGGTCGTGCCCGTGCGCAACGAGGCCGGCAACGTCGCGCCGCTGGTGGCCGAGATCGAGGCCGCGCTGGCGGGGCGCCTGGCCTTCGAGGTGGTCTATGTCGACGATGGCTCGACCGACGGCACGGCGGCCGAGCTCGGCCGGCTGGCGGCCGAGAAGCCGTTCCTGCGGTCGATGCACCACGACGTCTCCTGCGGCCAGTCCTGCGCGGTGCGCACCGGGGCGCGGGCCGCGCGCGGGACGATCATCGTCACCATGGACGGCGACGGCCAGAACAACCCGGTCTATATCCCGGCGCTGGTCGAGGCGCTGACGCGCGGCGGCCCCGGCACCGGCCTCGTCGCCGGCCAGCGGCTCGGGCGCAAGGACACCGGCTTCAAGCGCTGGCAATCCAGGACCGCCAATGCCGTGCGGTCGCGGGTGCTGCGCGACGGCACGCGCGACACCGGCTGCGGCCTCAAGGCGATCCGGCGCGAGGTCTACCTGGCGCTGCCCTATTTCGATGCGCTGCACCGCTTCATGCCGGCGCTGGTCAAGCGCGAGGGCTTTGCCATCGCCTATGTCGACGTGGTCGACCGGCCGCGCCTGACCGGCACCTCCAATTACGGCTTCTTCGACCGGCTCTGGGTCGGCATCATGGATCTTGCCGGCGTGTGGTGGCTGATCCGCCGCCGGCGCCGCGTACCGGTCGTCAGGGAGATCGGCGGTCATGCTGGTTGACATTTCCAACGCCGTCGGCGGCTATCTGCACTTGGTCTTCATCGACAAGTTCAACGGCTGGGTGGTGCTCGGCCTGGTGGCGCAGGTCCTGTTCACCATGCGCTTCGTCGTGCAGTGGCTGGCCAGCGAGCGGGCGGGACGCAGCGTCGTGCCCTTCAGCTTCTGGTCCTTCTCGATCGGCGGCGGCGCCCTGCTGCTGCTCTACGCCATCAAGCAGCAAGACCCGGTCTATATCCTCGGCCAGCTGTTCAGCCTGTTCGTCTATTTCCGCAACGTGTCCTTCGTGCTGAAGGAGCGCCGGGCCAACCGGGCGTCCGGCGGGGCGTGAGCCGCCCGCCGCCTCACGATGCCCGGCGGAAGCGCTCCAGGCCTTCCTCCAGGTCGCGGATGAGGTCCGCCACGTCCTCCAGGCCGATATGCAGGCGCACGCAGGGCCCGCCGGGGTTCCAGGCCGAGGCCGTGCGGTAGGGGCTCGCGTCGAAGGGGATGGCGAGGCTCTCGAAGCCGCCCCAGGAATAGCCGAGGCCGAACAGCTTCAGCCCGTCGAGGAAGGCCTCGACCGCCGCCTCCGGCGCCGGCGTCAGCACGAGGGCGAACAGGCCGGAGGCGCCGGTGAAGTCGCGCTGCCAGAGCGCATGGCCGGGATCGCCGGGCAGGGCGGGGTGCAGCACGCGCTGCACCTCCGACCGCGCCGCGAGCCAGCGCGCCACGGCGAGCCCGCTCTCCTGGTGTTGGCGCAGGCGCACCCCCATCGAGCGCAGGCCTCGCATGGCGAGATAGATGTCGTCCGGGCCGGCGCACAGGCCCGTGTCGCCATGGAAGGCCTTGAGCCGGGGCCAGGCCGAGGCCGCGGCCGAGATCGTGCCGAACATCGCGTCGGAATGGCCGACGATATATTTGGTGCCGGCCTGGATCGCGAGGTCGACGCCGTGCGCATGCGCCTTGAAGAACAGCGGCGTCGCCCAGGTGTTGTCGAGGAGCACGGTGGCGCCGCGCGCATGCGCCGCGGCGGCGATGGCCGGCACGTCCTGCACCTCGAAGGTGAGCGATCCCGGCGATTCCAGATAGACGGCCCGCGTGTTGGGGCGCATCAGGCCGGCGATGTCGCCGCCGATGCGAGGATCGTAATAGGTGGTCTCGATGCCGAAGCGCCCGAGCACCGCGTCGCAGGCGTGCCGGGTCGGGCCGTAGGCGCTGTCCGTCATCAGGAGATGGTCGCCGGCCGAGAGGCAGGAGAGCAGGGCGGTGGTCACCGCCGAGAGGCCGGAGGGGCAGAGCACGACGCCGGCGGCGCCCTCGACCGCAGCCAGCGCTTCCTCCAGCGCTTCGGAGGTGGGGGTGCCGCGCCGGCCATAGACGTATTTCTGGGTGCGGCCGATGAGGTCCTTCACCGTCGGCGCGAGCACGGTCGAGCCGTGGTAGACTGGCGGATTGACGAAGCCGTGCTGCGCCGCCGGATCGCGCCCGCCGACGACGAGCCTGGTGTTCTCGCCGAAGGCGGCAAGGTCGGTCTTCGTGATTTTTTTCATGGGAATGTCGCTGGCAAGACAGGCGCTTCGGGGTATTCGTGGCGTTTGGGATCGTCGTAAGGCATCTTGCCCTTTTCCTGCAATGCGGCAATTCTGTGAAAATGGGCGGGACCGGAGGCAGCGCATCGAGCGGGCACCCCTCCGAGGATCATCCAAAACCGCTCTCGCCGGCGATCCCGGCGGAGAGCGCCACGACGGCAAATAGACCGTCCCCTACAAACCAGAGAGGCTTCCAGCCATGAAGACCAGAATTCTCGCGGCAGCTTTCGGCGCTGCTCTCGCCTGGGGCGCGACGGCGGCCAGCGCGACCACGCTCGAGACCGTCAAGAACCGCGGCCAGCTGATCTGCGGCTCCAATCCGGGCCTGGCCGGCTTCGGCGCTCCGAACGACAAGGGCGAGTGGTCCGGTTTCGACGTCGATTATTGCCGCGCCATCGCGGCGGCGATCTTCGGGGACCCGACCAAGGTGAAGTTCGTGCCGCTCTCGGCCAAGGACCGCTTCACCTCGCTCTCCTCGGGCGACATCGACGTCCTGGTGCGCAACACCACCTGGACGCTCGGGCGCGACACCCAGAACATGGACTTCCCGGCGACGAATTTCTACGACGGCCAGGGCTTCATGGTGAAGAAGTCGGCCAAGATCTCCTCGGCGCTCGAGCTTTCCGGCGCCACGGTCTGCGTGCAGCAGGGCACGACCACGGAGCTCAACCTCGCCGACTTCTTCCGCGCCAACAACCTGCCCTTCCAGGCGGTCACCTTCGCCACCTCGGACGAGACGCGCCAGGCCTATGATTCCGGGCGTTGCGACGCCTTCACCACCGACGCCTCGGGCCTCTATGCCGAGCGGCTGAAGCTGACCAACCCGGACGACAACATCGTCCTGCCGGAGATCATCTCCAAGGAGCCGCTCGGGCCGGCCGTCCGTCACGGCGACAACCAGTGGGGCGACATCGTGCGCTGGGTGCACTTCGCCCTGCTCACCGCCGAGGAGGACGGGGTGACCCAGGCCAATGTCGACGAGATGCTGAAGTCCGACAAGCCGGACATCAAGCGTCTGCTCGGCACCGAGGGCGATTTCGGCAAGGCGCTCGGCCTGGAGAACAACTGGGCCTACAACATCATCAAGAGCCTGGGCAATTACGGCGAGATCTTCGATCGCAATGTCGGCGCCGGCTCGCCCCTGAAGATCGACCGCGGCCTCAATGCCCTGTGGACCAAGAAAGGTCTGCAATACGCTCCGCCGATCCGCTGATCGCGGCACATGCGGGCGGCCTCGCGAGGGGCCGCCCGATCTGCATCCGGCGTCGAGCGAAGAGGTTTTGATGACGATAGCGGCCGAATCACGATCTGGCCAAAGCGCCACAGTCTGGTGGAACGATCCGAGAATTCGGAGCACCCTTTTTCAAGCCGTGCTGATCGTGGTCGTTGCGGGAGCCGTGGCCTGGCTCATCCACAACACCATCACCAACATGGCGCGGAGCCACCTCACGTCCGGCTTCGACTATCTCGCCCAGGTGGCGGGCTTTCCGATCAGCCAGCGGCCGATCGACTATGTCGTCGGCGTGTCGAGCTACGGGCGCGCGCTGGCCGTCGGCATGCTCAACACGCTGATCGTCGCCGCCATCGGCATCGTGCTGACCACGATCCTGGGCTTCACCGTCGGCATCGCCCGGCTTTCCTCCAACTGGCTGATCGCCAGGATCGCCACCGTCTATGTCGAGACGATCCGCAACATCCCGCTCCTGCTGCAGCTCCTGTTCTGGTACACGGTGCTGCGCCTGCCGATGCCGGTGCCGAAGCAGTCGTTCAACATCGCCGACAGCATCTTCATCAACCAGCGCGGCTTCTATTTCCCCGCGCCGCATTGGGGCGACGCCGCCGTCCTCAGCGCGGTCGCGCTGATCGTCGGCGTCGCCGCCACGGCGTTCTACGTCCGATGGGCCAATCGGCGGCAGGAGGCGACCGGCCGCCGGCCGCCGGTGCTGATCGTCGCGCTGGCCCTGGTCGTCGGCCTGCCCGCGCTGGTGTTCGTCCTGAGCGGCTCTCCCGTGACGCTCGACTATCCCGCGCTGAAGGGCTTCAACATCGCCGGCGGCGCCACGGTCGGCCCCGAGTTCTTCGCCCTGGTGCTCGGCCTCGTCATCTACACCGCCTCGTTCATCGCCGAGATCGTGCGCGGGGGCATCCGCGCCGTGTCCTACGGCCAGACCGAGGCGGCGCGGGCCCTCGGCCTTCCCTCCGGAAAGACGCTGCGCCTGGTGGTGATCCCGCAGGCGATCAGGGTGATCATCCCGCCCCTGACCAACCAGTACCTCAACCTCACCAAGAACTCGTCGCTGGCCCATTTCATCGGCTTTCCCGATCTGGTGCTGGTCAACGAGACGGTGATGAACCAGACCAACCGCTCGATCGAGGGCATCGCCATCGTGATGAGCATCTACCTCATCATCAGCCTGGTGACGGCGGCCTTCATGAACTGGTTCAACAAGCGCGTCGCGCTGGTCGAACGGTGAGGAGGCGGTCATGAGCTCCACCAATTTCGACGTCGCCTTCCTCAGCCAGGAGACGCTGGAGGCGCAGCCGGCTCCGATCGCGAGCCGGGGCGCCGTCGGCTGGCTGCGCCACAACCTGTTCTCCTCGCCCCTGAACGCGGTGCTCACCCTGCTCGCGATCCTGCTGATCGCCGCGGTGATCCCGCCGATCGTCAGGTTCGTGTTCGTCAACGCGATCTGGGACGGGCTCGGGCGGGATGCCTGCATCGAGGACAAGGTCGGCCATCCCGTCGGCGCCTGCTGGGCCTTCGTCGGCTCGCGCCTGTCCTACTTCATCTACGGGCAGTACCCCTTTGCCGAACGCTGGCGGGTCAACATCTATTTCGCCCTCGAGATCGTCGGCGTCGCCTGGCTGCTCTGGCCGCGCATCGGCGCCAAGGCCTGGGGCCTGGTCTATCTCATCGTCGTGTTTCCGCTCCTGGCCTTCTGGCTGCTGAGCGGCGGCTGGGGCCTTGCGCCCGTCGACACCAACCTGTGGGGCGGCATGCTGGTGACGCTGGTGGTGGCGACCGTCGGCATCATCTTCTCGCTGCCGGCCGGCGTCGTGCTGGCGCTCGGCCGCCGCTCCACCATGCCGGTCGCCAAGATCCTGTCGGTGGTCTTCATCGAGTTCGTGCGCGGCGTGCCGCTGATCACCGTTCTGTTCATGGCCAACGTCATGCTGCCGCTGTTCCTGCCCGAGGGCTCGCAGCCCGACAAGCTCCTGCGGGCGCTGGTCGCCGTGGCGCTGTTTTCCGCCGCCTACATGGCGGAGGTGGTGCGCGGCGGCCTGCAGGCGATCCCGAAGGGGCAGCACGAGGGGGCGATGGCCCTCGGCCTCGGCTATCCCCACCGGCTCGCCTTCATCATTCTGCCGCAGGCGCTGAAGATGGTGATCCCCGGCATCGTCAACTCGATCATCAGCCTGTTCAAGGACACCACGCTGGTCGCCGCCGTCGCGATCTTCGACTTCCTCAAGACCATCGAGGCCTCGGCGCAGGACGCCGCCTGGGCGACGCCGGTGACGCTCTACAGTGGCTATGCCTTCGCCGCCATGGTCTACTGGCTGTTCTGCTTCAGCATGTCGCGCTATTCGCAATGGGTCGAGCGGCGCCTCGACACCGGGCACAAACGTTGAGACGCACAATGGCAACCAGCAACGCCCTCCAGAGCAGAGCCGCAGCCGGCACCGGTGAAGCGGCCATCGAGATTGCCGCCATGAACAAGTGGTACGGCGATTTCCATGTCCTCAAGGACATCAACCTGAACGTGAGCCGCGGCGAGCGCATCGTCATCTGCGGCCCGTCCGGCTCCGGCAAGTCGACGATGATCCGCTGCATCAACCGCCTGGAGGAATTCCAGAAGGGCTCGGTCACGGTCGACGGCATCCCGCTCACCAACGACCTCAAGCGCATCGACGAGGTACGCCGGGAGGTCGGCATGGTGTTCCAGCATTTCAACCTGTTCCCGCACCTCACCGTGCTGGAGAACTGCATGCTGGCGCCGATCTGGGTGCGCAAGATGCCGAAGAAGGAGGCGGAGGAGCGCGCCATGCACTTCCTCACCCGGGTGCGCATCCCCAACCAGGCCAAGAAATATCCCGGCCAGCTCTCCGGCGGCCAGCAGCAGCGCGTCGCCATCGCCCGGGCGCTGTGCATGAATCCGAAGATCATGCTGTTCGACGAGCCGACCTCGGCCCTCGACCCGGAAATGGTCAAGGAAGTGCTCGACACCATGGTGTCCCTGGCCGAGGACGGCATGACCATGCTGTGCGTCACCCACGAGATGGGCTTCGCCCGGCAGGTGGCCAACCGCGTCATCTTCATGGATGCCGGCCAGATCGTCGAGACGAACGAGCCGAACGCGTTCTTCTCCAACCCGCAGCACGAGCGCACCAAGCTGTTCCTCAGCCAGATCCTGCACTGATCCGGCGGGACGCCAGTCCTTCACCCGCCGCTGTCCGTCGTCAGCGGCCCGGGCGCGGTGTGCGATGCCGCCCGCCAGTTGATGCTCAAACTCGAGGACATGCCATCCATGCCGCTCGATCGTAGCCTGGAGCCCGACGGCACGTTGCGCCGCGGGCTCTATCCGGAGATCGAACCCTACCGGACCGGCCGGCTCGACGTCGGCGAGGGCCACAGCCTCTACTGGGAGCTGGCCGGCAATCCGGCCGGCAAGCCGGCGGTCTTCCTGCACGGCGGCCCGGGCGCCGGCTGCTCGCCCAAGCATCGCCGCCTGTTCGACCCCCGGCGCTACAACCTGCTGCTGTTCGACCAGCGCGGCTGCGGCCGCTCGACGCCGCATGCCGGCCTGGAGGCCAACACGACCTGGCACCTCGTCGCCGATATCGAGCGCCTGCGCCGCGAGGTGATCGGGGCGGAGAGCTGGCTGGTGCTCGGCGGCTCCTGGGGCTCGACCCTGGCGCTCGCCTATGCCCAGACCCATCCCGGCGCCGTCGCGGCGCTGGTGCTGCGCGGTATCTTCACGCTGCGGCGCTTCGAGCTCGACTGGTACTACCGCCGCGGCGCGTCCTATTTCTTCCCCGACAAGTGGGAGGGCTTCGTCCGCGACCTGCCGCCGGAGTCGCTGGACGACCCGATCCTGACCTATCACCGCCGCCTCACGGGCGATGACCCGGCGGTGCGCCTCGCTGCGGCGCGGGCCTGGAGCGTGTGGGAGGGCGAGACCTCGAGCCTGCTGCCGGAGGGGCCGGCGACCAGCCATGCCGAGGAGAAGTTCGCCCTCGCCTTCGCCCGGATCGAGAACCACTATTTCGTGCATGGCGGCTGGATGGAGGAGGGCCAGCTCCTGCGCGATGCCGGCAAGCTGGCCGAGATCCCCGGCGTGATCGTGCAAGGGCGCTACGACATGGTCTGCCCGCCGATCACCGCCTGGGAGCTCTCCAAGCGCTGGCCCAGGGCCGAGTTCCACCTGGTCAACGATTCCGGCCATTCCTTCGCCGAGCCGGGCACGCTGCACCGGCTGATCGCCGCCACCGACCGCTTCGGCCGCTGAGACCGCCGCTCAGGCGGCCGCGGTCTCCTCGAACAGGGCGGCGAGCGCGGGATAGAGGCTCGCCGGCCCGGCGATCATGCGATTGCCCTTCCACAGGCCGTCGCCGGCCAGGAAATCGTTGGTCCGGCCGCCGGCGGCCTCGATGATCGCGACGGCGCCGAGGCAGTCCCAGGAATTGATGTGCATCTCGACATAGCCGATCAGCCGCCCGCAGGCGACGTAGCACAGGGAGAGGGCGCCCGAGCCGTCGCGGACGAACATGCCGCCCTGGTGCAGCAGCCGGCTGAACAGGGGCAGGAAGTTCGCGGGCGAGACACGGGGCGAGTAGCCGACGCCCAGCATGCCCTGGGTCAGGCTGGAGGCCTCGGCGACACGGATCGGCCGGCCGTTGAGCGTCGCCTCGCCGCCGCGGCGGCCGATGAACAGTTCGCCGCGGGCCGGGCTCACGACGAAGCCCATCTCGACGACGCCGTCCACCACCAGCGCGATCGACACGCACCAGCTGGTCATGCCGTTGACGAAGGGCTGGGTACCGTCGATGGGATCGACCACCCAGATGGCTTCGGGCGTGCCGAGGCCGTCCCGGCCGGTCTCCTCGCCGAGGAAGCCGTCCTGCGGGAAGCGCTGCTTCAGGCGGTCGCGGATCAGCACCTCGGTCTCGAGGTCGGCTTCGCTGGCCATGTCCTGCAGGCCCTTGCTCTTGATGGTGAGCGAGCCGAGCCGGTGGAAATAGCCGAGCGCCAGCGCGCCGGCCTCCTCGATCAGGCGGGAGGCGAAGTCGAAACGGTCCTGGAGTGCAACGCTGTCCATCGGAATGTCCTGTCGGTCGGGTCTGGGCCGGCCCGGGGCCGGCACGGGAAGGGGAAGGGGCGCGTCAGCCGTCCTTCCACAGCCAGGCGGCGCCGCGCACGCCGCTGGAATCGCCGTGGACGGCCTTGCGGATCGGCGTCTCGAACACCGGCGAGAAGGTATAGCTCGCCAGCGCCGGGGGCAGGTCGTCGTAGAGCTCGTCGACATTCGACATGCCGCCACCCATGACGAAGATGTCGGGATCGAGCGTGTTGACGACGACGGACAGGCCCCGGGCGACACGGTCGACATAGCGGTTCCATATGAGGCGCGCCAGCCGGTCGCCCGCCCGCATGCGGGCGAGGATGTCCCTGGCCAAGAGCTCCTGCCCGGTATGGCGGGCATAGTCGGCCTGGAAGGCCCGGCCGGAGACGAAGGTCTCCATGCAGCCGCGCTTGCCGCAATAGCAGGGCTCGCCGGGAATCTCGTTGATGGTCGGGAAGGGCAGGGGATTGTGGCCCCAGTCGCCGGCGCTGTTGTTCGGGCCGTGATGGGCCCGCCCGCCGACGGCGATGCCGGCACCGGCGCCCGAGCCGAGGATGACGGCGAACACCACGTTGTAGCCGGCGCCCGCGCCGTCCACCGCCTCGGAGGCGGCGAGGCAGTCGGCGTCGTTCTCCATGCGGATCTCGCGCCCGAGAGCCTCGCGCACGTCCTTCTCCACCGGCTGGCCGAGCAGCCAGGTCGAGCTCGCCCCCTTGCCGAGGCGGGATTTCGGCTCGAGCGAGCCGGGAATGCCGATGCCGATCGTGCCGGTCCGGCCGGTCTGCCGCTCCAGGCGCTCGATGATGTCGCGGATCAGCCGGATGCAGCCGGGATAGTCGTGCCGCGGCGTGTCTTCCCGCAGGCGGGCGAGCTCCCGGCCGTCCGGCTCCAGCGCGACGCCTTCGATCTTGGTGCCGCCCCAATCGATGCCGATCAGCATGTCGTTCTCTCCCATGGATTCGAGCCGGTCCTCAGGCGCCGGCCCTGAACAGAAGGTCGCGGTCCCGGGCGAAGCCGGCGAGCAGCGGCAGGCTGGCGGCGCCGAGCACCCGGGCGTCGCGACCGATCGAGCCCTCGACCACCTCAACCGGCGCCACGCCCTGCGGCGCGGTCCGTTCCACCTTGTCGCGGGTGCGCTCGACGAGCCGGGCCCGGACCGGCGCCGGGCAGGCGCCGTCGATCACCACCGCCTCGAAGTCGATCACGGCCACGGCCGAGCCGATCGCCATGCTCAGCCCGTCCGAGGCCTGCTCGATCCATTGCTCCAGCGGCGCCCCGAGGTCGCCCCAGTCGCCGGCGCCGCCGAGCACGGCGGGATCGAGCCCGGCGCGGCGCAGCATGGCCTCCAGCGTGGACAGCGAAGCGCAGCGGATCAGGCGCTGCACGCCCGGCGGCTCGCAAGCGGGAGCGGCGACGAGCACCGAGCCGATGGATCCGGCATAGCCGGCCCGGCCGGGATAGAGGCTGCCGTCGAGCACGACGCCGCCGCCGACCAGCGTGGCGACGAAGACATAGAGATAGTTCGCCAGGCGCCCGTGCCGGCCAAAGGCGAGCTCCGCGGCGCAGGCCGCGGTCGCATCCTTGCAGAAATGCACCGGCCAGGGCACCAGGGCGCGCACGGTCGCGGCGATGTCCGCGTGCCGCCAGGCCTCGATCACCGCCGCCGGCGCGCCGACCTCGGCCTCCCAGCTCCACATCTCGAACGGCGCGGCAATGCCGAGGCCGCAGATCCGGGCCCGCTGCGCCGGCGCCAGCGCAGCGGTGATCTCGGCGAGGCCCGCCTCCACGAAGGCCGCGAGACGGCCGGGCTCGGGATAGGCATAGGCGGAGCGGACGAGCCGGCGCGGCGCGCCGACGAAATCCATCAGCACCAGGTCGGCGCTGCGCCGCCCGACCTTGAGGCCGATGGCGAAGGATCCTTCCGGATCGAGCGCGAAGGGGACGGAGGGCTGGCCGACCTTGCCGCGCAGCGGCGCCTGCCGGCGCAGCAGCCCGTCGCTCTCCAGCTGTTTCATGATCACCGAGCTGGTCTGGGCGGAGAGGCCGGTGATCCGGGCGATCTCGACCTTGGAGAGGCTGCCATGGGCCCGGATCAGCGACAGGACCAGGCGCTCGTTGTAGAGCTTGACGCCGGCCTGGTTGGTGCCGCGGCTGGGACCGCCTGCCTCGTCCGGCGCGGTGCCGGCGCGCGCTCGCCGTCCGCCCCGCGGCGGCGCAGGCCAAGGCCCGTCGATGGTTCCAAGCTCGCGCACGCTCGAAGTCCGGATGGGATCGCGTCCAGCTATCGCATGGCTTTGGCCGCGGTCAATAGATAAATCATTCCGACTTAGTAATTGCGGCTTGGTCAAGTCGGCACCGGCACGGCCCGTCCTCAGGCCGCCAGGCGGTCGATCAGCGCCAGCATGGTGCGGATGTCGGGCATCGGCAGCACCTGGTCGATGCGCGGCAGGATGCGGTCCTTCACCAGGGGCGTGTCGATCTCCCCGGAGGTGCCGAGCGGGCCGCGGAAGCCGTGCTTCGTCCAGGCGATCTCCTGGACGTCTGGGCTCATCAGGGCGTCGATCAACGCATTTGCCGTCTCGTCGATGGCGATCAGCGGATGGGCCGAGAACACGGTCGGCTGGGGATAGAGGATCACCGGCTTGGCCGGCGCGGCGGCCTCGAGCCGGCTCCAGCGCGCCTCGTCCTCCAGCACCCATTCGACGAGCTGATTTTCGTAGCCGACGATCAGCGGCTGCGCGCCGGGGCCACCGGCGATGTAGTCCTCGAACATCTTGCCGGAAGAGCTCGGCTTGTAGCCCATGCCGGTAAAGATCGCCTGCACCTTGTCGCCGACCACGGTGAGGCTCTGGGGTGTCGCCACCTCGCCGGCGAGGAGGTTGGCCGCGAGGCCCGCGAACATGAAGCCGGAATTGGAGCGGTTCGGGTCGGTGGAGAGCAGGCGCGCCCGGCCATAGAGGCTGGGCACCCCGATGTCCGCCCAGGCCCGGTTCTGCAGGATGGCATCGAGGAGCCGCGCCAGGTCGAGACGATAGCGCACCGCCCCGTCCGGCTGGGCCAGGCCGGCGGCGACGAGGCCCTTGGCGACCACGTCCCAGGAATAGACCACGATCGGCGAGTTCAGGATCACCTGGTCACGCTGGATCTTCACGCCGCTGGCGCGGGCGAGATCAACCAGGACGGACGAGGACGGCCAGAGGAATTGCGGCTTCTGGTCGAGCAGCGTCCGCTCGCGCGCCATCTCGACGCTGCCGGCCCGGCGCGCGTCCAGCACCAGGCCGCCATGGCGGCGCAGGGCGGAGACCACGTCGGGATTGGCGAGGAAGCGCTCCTTCTCCCCGCCGATGAAGCCGAACAGCTTGGTCTCCTCGCCGAGATAGCCGCGGATCAGCGGGCTGGAGCGGCCATAGACCAGCGCGCCGGTGGCGGCGGCGCTGAGCCCGAGAATGCCGAGGCCGACGGCGCGGCGGCTGATCGCCATTCACGAAGCTCCCTTGCTGTGCGGCGCCGGGCCGATATCCTCCGCAAGCGACCGGCTGAGCAGTCTGAGCTCGACATCGAGGGCGTCGAGCTCGGCCTGCGCGAAGCTGTCGGCATAGAAGGTGAAGGCATGGTCGAGCCTCACCATCACGTCCTCGATCTCGGCCAGCCGGCGGGCATCGGTGGTGCGCTGACCCTCCACCACCACCATGCCTTCGGCGATCTCGGCGGAGCGGGGCAGGTAATAGCCGAGGAAGCGCCGGACGGCCGACAGCTTGCCCGGCTCGGCGGCGAGACGCTCGAGGATGCCATGGGCGATCTCGGCCATGTGTGCCGCGATCCCGGCCGCCCGCTGCGAGCGCAGGCGACGCGAGGCCTCGCGCAGCCGCGCGACCAGCGCCTCGCCGTCCTCGATCAGCCCGCCGACGAGCTCGGCCTGGGCCCGGCCGACGCGGGCGGGGTCGATGCGATCGGCCGCGCGCCGGGGCGCGAACAGGAAGGCGGTGCCGAGATAGAGCCCGGCCGCCAGCGGCAGGGCGACGAGGAAGGGCAGATTGAGGCCGAACACCGCAGCGGGCACGGCGACGGCCGCGACCACCCCGCCGAGCACATGGTTCAAGCCGTTGCCGCTGCCTCCAGCCATGCCTCAATTATATCCCCGCACCGCGCGGAACGCGTCCACCAGGCCGGACCGCCCGTCGAACACCCGGCCGCCGGTCTCGGCCGCCAGGCGATCGAGCTGGGTCCGGTCGGCGTCGCCGAAGGTGATGCCGAACACCGGCACCTTGTGCCCGTCCTCGCGCCAGGCCTGCAGGAAGCCCTGCAGATCGCCCTGGCTCTGGCCGTCGGTCATGATGACGATGGCCGGCAGGAAGCGCCCGGTGCCGAGAACGGGCGTCATGGCGCGCAGGGCCTGCCAGGCGCAGGCATACATGTCGGTGCCGCCGTCGGCCCTGAGCCCGGCGCCCCACTCCTTCAGCCGCTCCTGGTCCGCCGGGGCGCCGCTCCCCGGCATGGCCGGGCCGGGCGCGCTGGAAAAGGCGATGGCGAAGATGCGGTCCTCCGACGACCATTGCACCAGGAGGTCGCGCGTCGTGTCCGGCGTGAACAGGAAGGTCATGGCTGCGCGCAGCTGGTCGATGCCCGGGCCGTCCATGCTGCCCGAGACATCGAGGCACAGGGTCGTCAGCGAGGGCCGCCGCAGCGCGTCCTGATAGAGGTTGAGGGCAGCCCAGATCACCTTCGGTTCCGGCGGGCGGATCGCGGTGATCGGTCGCGACGGGTCGAAATTCCAGTCGGCGACCGGCTTGGCCGCCTCGGCCCGGCCCGGTCCGATGCGCCGGCCGGTGGCGGCGATGCGCTTCTGCGCGTCGTCGCCGAGCAGGAATTTCTGCAGATCGAGCACGAAGGTCTCCACCTCGCTGCCGCGGCCGCGGTCGAGATAGCCGAGCGGTCCGTCCGACACGGCCACGCCATCCTTGGGATAGACCAGCCAGAGCGGCTCGCTGCCGCGGGCGACCAGCGTGTCGTTGGTCTCCTTGAGCACCGATTCGTAGTTCCACATCGCATCGTAATGGATGCCGCGCTGGTCCTGGTCGAGGAAGAGGTCGCCGAGCCAGCCGCTCGATCCGGACGTTCGTTCCACGCCCGCCAGCAGGGACCGCGCCTTGTCGCGCACGTCGGCGCTGGCGAGATCCGCCTCGCCGAGGAGGTCCTTGCCGACCGCCGTCGTCAGCATGGCGAGATAGGCGCCGGCGCCGGAATTCGACTGCGTCGCCGACGACATCAGGAATTTCAGCTTGCCGTCGCGCACGGCGGCGAGGATGTCGGCGGTCGTCACCTCGCGCCCGGTCCAGCCGAGCGCCTCGGCCTTGCTCTTGCGCACGCCGAGGACGACCGGGCTCTGGGAGATCGACTGCAGGTGCTTGACCCTGCGGCCTTCGTCGAACAGATCGACCCAGATCGAGGCCGCCGGCCAGATCACGTCCGCCTGCAGGGGATCGCTGGTCGACTTCAGGCCGAAGCCGATGTCGAGCGAGCCCTTGTAGACGAAGCTGCACTTGGCGCTGTGTGCGGTGCAGAACTCCTGCACCAGCGGCTCCAGCGGCTTGTTCTCCGAGCCGGCGACGATGGTGATGTCCGGGCCCGGGCGCGAGCAGGAGGCGAGGGCGCCGGCAAGCACAGGGATGGCGAGGGCGAGCCGCAGGAAGCGCGCGAAGCCCGCTCCAGGCCGCATGGCGGTCCGCGCCGTCACGATGGCGGTCCGCGCCGTCACGCCGACGCGCTCGCCAGGGCGGTCCGCAATTCGCCGGTGAGCTGCTCCATGCGCTGCTCCGCCTCGGCACGCTTCTGGCGGCCCTGCCGCTGCACGGCCAGCACGCCGTTGACGGTGTCGATGAGGTCGCGGTTGGTCTTCTCCAGCGTTGCGATGTCGATGATGCCGCGCTGGGCCTGCTTCTCGATCTCGATCGCCTGCGTCTTCATCATGTCGGAGGCTTGGCGCATCATCTGGTTGGTGGCGTCGGTGACCGTCTTCTGCAGGTCGAGCGCGGCGGACTGGCGGGTCAGGCCGAGCAGCAGCACCATCTTCTGCTTCCAGACCGGGATGGTGAGCTCGGTCGTCGCCTGCAGGTTCTCGATCAGCGTCTCGTCGCCGGCCTGGACCACGCGGATCTGCGGCAATTGCTGGATGCCGATCTGGCGGGCCTGCTGGAGATAGAAGACGCGCTTCTCCAGCCGGTCGAGCCCCTGGGCGGCGTCCTGGTAATCCTGCGCGGCCATCAGGCCGTCGCCGCCGGCCTGCGCCGTATCGGCCCGCGTCTTCAGCTCCGCCAGGCGGCCGGCCCGGAAGTCGGCGGCGAAGGCCTTGCCGGCCTCGATATGGGCCTCGAGCGCCTGGATCGAGCGCTTGGTCTCCTCGTGCAGGTCGTCGAGCAGGGAGATGTCGCGGCGCAGGTCGTCCTTGTGCCTGTCGAGCTGGATGTTGATGCCCTCGATCTGGCCGGCGACGTCCTCGAAGCGGCCGACGAAGCGGCGCAGCCGGCTCTCGGCCGAGGAGATCAGCTTCTCGAAGAAGCCGGCCTTCTGCACCTGCGCCGGATCGAGGCCGCGCGCCTTCTCGATCACGTCGAGCAGGAGCTTGCCGGTGTCGCCCATCTCCCGGTTGCGGGTCTGGGCGAGGATCCGGTCGGCGAAGGCGGTGACGTCGCGCTGGGCCTTCTCGCCGAAGCCGGTCACCAGCGCCCGGTCGCCGAGGTCGATTCCCCCCTTGATCTCAGCCACCAGGGCTGGGTTGGCGACGACCGCCGGCAGCGTCGACGATGGGGCTGGGGTTTCGGCCATGAGGTGGTCTCCCGCTCGCATTATCGTCGCGGCAATTACGACAGCTCCATGACAGGCATGTGATCCCAGAGTTCCCGCCCAACCAGCTTCTCGTGGCTTTCGCCACGATTGATTTTGCATTTCCAATGCAAAATCAATGCTGCTCAGAGTCCTGGATGCAAGCAGGTTCGGAGAACCTGCTGAGCGCGAAATCTGCCGAGTCGACCGTGCAAACCGCTATGATGGGCCAAAGCAGCCGCGCCGATCCACCATGTCCGTGACGATTCCCAACCTGATCACCATCGCCCGGTTCTGCCTCGCCCCGGTCGTGGTCTGGTGCATCGTCGAGGGGGAATGGCACTGGGCCTTCTGGCTGTTCGTCGCTGCCGGCGCCTCCGACGGCATCGACGGCTTCATCGCCAAGCGCTTCGACCAGCGCTCCGAGCTCGGTGCGGCGATCGATCCGCTGGCCGACAAGGTGCTGCTGATCTCCATCTTCGTCTCGCTCGGCATCGCCGGGGAGCTGGCGCTGTGGCTGGTCATCCTGGTGGTGTTCCGCGACCTGATGATCATCAGCGGCGTCGTGCTGGCCCGCTTCCTCGACAAGCCCGTCGCCATCGCGCCGTCCCTGGTGTCCAAGCTCAACACGGCGGTGCAGATCGGCTTCGTCGGCCTCATCCTGTTCCTCAAGGGTTTCGGCTTCGAGCTGCCGGACGTGACGGCGGCGGGGGCGGTGGCCGTCGCGGCCTTGACCGTCGCTTCGACGCTCCCCTATCTGCGGCAATGGCTGCGCCACATGGCGGGCTGACCCGGAGTTGCGCATGACCTTCCAGCGCCAGCTTGCCTTCTGGATCGGCGCGCTCGTCGTGCTGGTGCTGCTGCTGTGGCTGCTCAGCGGCGTGATGCTGCCCTTCGTCGCCGGCATCGTCGTGGCCTATTTCCTCAATCCCGTGGCGGACCGCTTCGTGCGCCTGGGCCTGCCGCGCTGGGCGGCGGCGAGCGTGATCCTGCTCATCTTCGTCATGATCTTCGTCACGGCGCTGCTGCTGCTGGTGCCGATCCTGGGCGACCAGCTCGCCGGCTTCCGGGCGCGCCTGCCCTCCTATATCTCCTCGCTCCAGCGCATCCTGGCCGAGCTCAACTCGGGCTGGCTCGGCACGCTGATCGGCGACAGGCTGCCGGACATCCAGAAATCCCTGGCCGATTCGGTCGGGCAGGGCGCCTCGATGCTGGGCTCCTTCGTCGCCTCGATCTGGTCGGGAGGGCAGGCGATCTTCAGCGTCATCAGCGTGCTGGTGGTGACGCCCGTTGTCGCCTTCTACATCCTGCTCGACTGGAACCGCATGGTCGGCACGGTGGACAACTGGCTGCCGCGCCAGCACGTCGCCACCATCCGCGGCATCGCCGGCGACATCGACCGCGCCATCGCCGGCTTCGTGCGCGGCCAGGCGACGGTGTGCCTGCTGCTCGGCCTGTTCTACGGCACCGGCCTCAGCGTGGTCGGCCTCAGCTTCGGCTTCCTGATCGGCCTGTGCGCCGGCTTCGTCTCCTTCATCCCCTATGTCGGCTCGATCCTGGGCTTCGTCGTCGCCATGGGCGTGGCGCTGGTGCAGTCCTGGCCGGGCTGGCACCTGCCCGCCCTGGTGGCGGTGGTATTCGGGATCGGCCAGTTCCTGGAAGGCAACATCCTGTCGCCGCGGCTGGTCGGCTCCTCGGTCGGGCTGCATCCGGTCTGGCTGATGTTCGCGCTGCTGGCCGCCGGCTCGCTGTTCGGCTTCGTCGGCCTCATGGTGGCCGTGCCGGTCGCCGCCGCGATCGGCGTGCTGGTGCGCTTCGCGCTCGGCCGCTATCTCGACAGCCCGCTCTATACCGGCGAGGCTCCGGCCGCGCCGGCGAAGGCGGAGGTGGCGGAGTGAGGCCGCCGGTCCGCCAGCTGCCGCTCGATCTGGCGCAGGAGCCGGCGCAGGGGCGCGAGGACTTCCTGGTCTCCGCCTCCAACGAGGCCGCCTATGCCCTGGTCGAGAGCTGGCCGGACTGGCCGGAGCGGCGCGCGCTGCTGGTCGGGCCGCCGGGCTCGGGCAAGACCCATCTGGCGGCGATCTGGGCACAGACCGCCGTGGCCGCGGTCTGCGATGCCGCGGCCCTCGATGAGGCCGACGTGCCGGGTCTCGTCGAGGGCGGGGCGCTGGCGCTGGAGAATGCCGAGCGCATCGGCGCACGGGAGACGGCGCTGTTCCATCTCCTCAACCTCGCCCGCGAATCCGGCACGGCGCTGCTGATCACCGCACGGGACCTGCCGGGCCGTTGGGGCCTTGCCATTCCCGACCTGCTGTCGCGCCTCAGGGCGTTGCCGACGGTGACGATCGCCCCGCCCGACGACCTGCTGCTGCGCTCGCTTCTGGTCAAGCTCTTCGTCGACCGGCAACTGGTGGTCGACACCGGCGTCATCGACTATCTCGCCCTGCATATCGACCGCTCCTTCGACGCGGCCAGCCGGGCCGTGGCGGGGCTCGACCGCGAGGCGCTGGCGCGCGGGCGCCGCATCACCCGGGCGATGGCGGCCGACGTGCTGGCCGCGGCGGAGCGATAGTGCGCGGTTCCGGTTGACGCCGCGCCAGCCTCGGCCTGTGATACACGATCGTCGCAATCGCGTCGTATTCAAGTCTGTGATGCCTGTGTCGGGAGCTCGATCATGACGGAGAAGGGCAGGGCGGCGGCAAAGGTCGCCGAGGTCGCCGAAGCCGAGGAGCTGCCCGTGGAAACCCCGCCCACGGCTCCGGCCAAGGATGCGACGCCGCTGTCCGAGCTGCCCGAACGCTTCATCAATCGCGAGCTCTCCTGGCTGCAGTTCAATCGCCGCGTGCTGGAGGAGGCCTCGAACAAGAGCCATCCGCTCTTGGAGCAGCTGCGCTTCCTGTCGATCTCGGCCAGCAATCTCGACGAGTTCTTCATGGTGCGCGTCGCCGGCCTGGTCGGGCAGGTGCGCGAGGGCGTGGCCGTCAAGAGCCCGGACGGGCTGACGCCGGCCGAGCAGCTGACGCGGATCTCCGAAGCGGTGTCGCGCCTGGCCTCGGACCAGCAGAAGCGCTGGACGGAGCTGCGCGACGACCTGCTGCTCGAAGGCATCGTGCTGGCCGAGGCGAGCGACCTGACCAAGCACGAGAAGCTCTGGCTGGACGAATATTTCCTCGGCCATGTCTTCCCGATCCTGACGCCGCTCGCCGTCGATCCCGCCCACCCCTTCCCCTTCATCCCCAATCTCGGCTTCACCATCGCGCTGCAGCTCGCCCGCATCGGCGACGGCCGTGGCCTCAACGCCCTGATCCGAGTGCCGAACAAGGTGGAGCGCTTCATCCGCCTGCCCGACTTCGCCGACACCGGCGCGGCGCGCTTCATCGCCCTGGAGAACGTGGCGGTGATGTTCATCGGCAAGCTCTTTCCCGGCTACACCGTCCAGGGACAGGGCTCGTTCCGCCTGGTGCGCGATTCCGACATCGAGATCGAGGAAGAGGCCGAGGACCTGGTGCTCGAGTTCGAGACGGCGCTGAAGCAGCGCCGCCGCGGCGTCGTGATCCGGCTCGAGATCGATGCTGCGATGCCCGACGCCATCCGCCAGTTCGTCTCAGAGGAGCTCGACGTCAGCGAGGACGCGATCTTCCGCGTCGCCGGGATGCTCGGGCTCAACGAATTGTCGCAGCTGGTGGCGCTCGACCGGCCCGACCTCAAGTTCGCGCCCTATACGCCGCGCTTCCCCGAGCGGGTGCGCGACCACGGCACCGACGCCTTCGCCGCGATCCGCCAGAAGGACATCGTCGTCCATCACCCCTACGAATCCTTCGACGTGGTGGTGCAGTTCCTGCAGCAGGCGGCGCGCGATCCCAATGTCGTGGCGGTCAAGCAGACGCTCTACCGCACCTCCTCCAACAGCCCGATCGTCAAGGCGCTGGCCGAGGCGGCCGAAGCCGGCAAGTCGGTGACGGCGCTGGTCGAGCTCAAGGCGCGCTTCGACGAGGAGGCCAATATCCGCTGGGCCCGCGACCTCGAGCGGGCCGGCGTGCAGGTGGTGTTCGGCTTCGTCGAACTGAAGACCCACGCCAAGCTGTCGATGGTGGTGCGGCGCGAGATGGGCCAGCTGGTCTCCTATTGCCACGTCGGCACCGGCAACTACCATCCGATCACCGCCAAGATCTACACGGACCTGTCCTTCTTCACCGCCGACCCGGTGATCGGCCGGGACGTGGCGCGCATCTTCAACTTCATCACCGGCTATGCCGAGCCGGCGGAGCTGGAGCGCATGGCGGTCTCGCCGGTGTCGCTGAAGAAGCGCATCCTCGAGCACATCCGCGGGGAGATCGAGCACGCCAAGGCAGGCCGGCCCGCGGCGATATGGGGCAAGTGCAACTCGCTGGTCGACCCCGTGGTGATCGACGCCATGTACGAGGCGAGCCGGGCGGGGGTGCAGATCGACCTCGTCGTGCGCGGCATCTGCTGCCTCAGGCCCGGCGTGCCCGGCCTGTCCGACAACATCCGGGTCAAGTCGATCGTCGGCCGCTTCCTCGAGCACGGCCGCATCTACGCCTTCGGCAGCGGCTACGGGCTGCCGCATCCCAAGGCCGCGGTCTACATCTCCTCGGCCGACCTGATGCAGCGCAATCTCGACCGGCGCGTCGAGGCGCTGTGCCCGATCCTCAATCCGACGGTGCACGAGCAGATCCTCGACCAGATCATGGTCGCCAATCTTATCGACAACCAGCAGAGCTGGCGCATCTTGCCCGACGGTGACTCGCAACGCATAGTCCCGCCCGCGGGCGAGGAGCCGTTCAACGCCCACAACTATTTCATGACCAACCCGAGTCTGTCCGGCCGTGGAAAATCACTCAAGCACAGCTCTCCCCGCAGCCTTCTCAAGCGGCGCTGACGCTGTGAAGCCGGGGGATCCGGACTTCGCCCAGGGGCGAATCTGCCAGGGCCCCCCGATCGCCACCATCGACATCGGCTCCAACTCCGTCCGCCTGGTCGCCTATGAGGGGCTGACGCGCAGCCCGACGGCGATCTTCAACGAGAAGGCGATGTGCGGCCTCGGCCGTTCGGTGGCGATCACCCGCCATCTCGACAAGAGCGCCGTGGCCAAGGCGCTGGCGGCCCTGCGCCGGTTCCGGGCCCTCTGCGACACGATGGGGGTGAAGCAGCTCTATGTGATGGCCACCGCCGCCGCGCGCGACGCCGAGGATGGCGAGGCCTTCATCCGCGAGGCCGAGGCGATATGCCGGGCGCCGATCGAGGTCCTGTCGGGCAAGCGCGAGGCCAAGCTCTCGGCCTATGGCGTCGTCTCCGGCATCTACAAGCCGGACGGCGTGGTCGGGGACATGGGCGGCGGCTCGCTGGAGCTGATCGACGTGCACCTGCATCGGCTCGGCGCCGGCATGACCACGCCGCTCGGCGGCATCGCCCTGCAGGACGCCGCCGGCGCGTCGATCCGCAACGCCGAGAAGATCATCAGGACGGTTCTGGCCAAGGCCGAGCCGCTGGCGCTGCTCAAGGATCGCTCCTTCTACGCCGTGGGCGGCACCTGGCGCTCCCTGGCCAAGCTGCATATGTCGCAGCACGGCTATCCCCTGCACGTGATGCACGGCTACACCGTGCCGGCCCGCGACATGCTCGATTTCTGCCGGCTGGTGACGCGGGTCGATTCGGACACGCTCGTCGGCAAGGAAGCGGTGTCGGCCGGGCGCCTGCCGCTGCTCGCCTATGGCGCGGCCGTGCTGGCCGAGATCATCCGCGCCGGCAAGCCCAGGGACATCGTGGTCTCGGCCATGGGCGTGCGCGAAGGCCTGCTCTACACGCTGCTCGACGAGGAGACGCGCAAGCAGGACCCGCTGATCGCCGCGGCGAGCGAGCTCAATATCCTGCGCTCGCGCTCGCCGCGCCATGGCGAGGAGCTCTCAGCCTGGAGCAGCCGCTTCATGGCCTCGACCGGCCTGGACGAGACGGCGGAGGAGAAGCGCCTGCGCCACGCGGCCTGCCTGGTCGCCGATATCGGCTGGCGTGCGCACCCCGACTATCGCGGCGAGCAGAGCCTCAACGTCATCGCCAATGCCGCCTTCGTCGGCATCGACCATCACGGCCGCGCCTATATCGCGCTGGCGAACTTCTTCCGTCATGTCGGCCTCGGCGACGACGAATTGTCGCCTCGGATCCGCGAGGTGGCGAGCACCCGCATCCTCGACCGCGCCCGCATCCTCGGCGCGCTGATGCGCGTCGGCTACATCCTCTCCGCCGCCATGCCCGGCGTGCTGCCGCGCGCTCCCTTGCATGTCGAGCGCGGCCGCCTGGTGCTGGACCTGCCGGCCGACCTGGAGGGGCTGGCCGGCGACCGCCTGACCAGCCGCATGAAGGCGCTGGGCAAGCTGATCGGCCGCGAGCCGCTGGTGCGTGTCGCGGAGCTGCGCGCGGCGGCGGAGTAGCGTCCGCGCCGCCGGCCTACCACCCGAAAGGTACATACGAGGCCCGGCACCGCCGCTAGCCTGCTGCCCTCACCATCCCTCCGGAGAGCGCATGGGCATGCCGGCAGATCGCGACGTCGAGACCTCCACCGCCTCGCCACGGCGCGGCCGCCGGGCGGCATAGGTGCTGCCATGATCCTGCAGGACCGGGTGGCGATCGTCACCGGCGCCGGCTCGGGCATCGGCCGGGCCGGCGCTCTCGCCATGGCGCGCGAGGGCGCGGCCGTCGTGGTGGCCGACCGCAGCGCCGCGGCCGGAGAGGCCACGGCAGCGGCCATCCTCGCCGAGGGCGGGCGTGCCGAGGCGCAGGCGACCGAGGTCGCCGACGACGCCGCGCTCGCGGGCCTGGTCGAAGGCACGCTGGCGCGGCACGGCCGCATCGACATCCTGCACAACCATGCCGGCATCCAGGTGGGCGGACCGCTCACCACGGTCGAGCCCGAGGGCATGGACGCGTCCTGGCGGGTCAACGTCCGCGCCCATTTCATGGCGGCGCGGCTGGTCATGCCGGCGATGATCGCCCAGGGCGGCGGCGTCATCCTCAACACCGCCTCCAATTCCGGCGTGTTCTACGACCGGGAGATGATCGCCTACACCACCTCCAAGCATGCGGTGGTGGCGATGACCCGCCAGATGGCCCTGGACTATGCCAGGCACCGCGTGCGGGTGAACGCGCTCTGCCCGGGCTGGGTCGACACGCCCTTCAACGCGCCGTTCATCGCCCAGATGGGCGGGCGCTCGGCGATCGAGGCCTATGTCCGCGAGCGGATCCCGATGGGGCGCTGGGCCAGCGCCGAGGAGGTGGCCGAGGCCATCCTGTTCCTGGTCTCGGACCGCTCCTCCTTCGTCACCGGCCACGCCCTGGTGGTCGACGGCGGCGAGAGCATCGCCTGAGCGGGGAGGGGCGGCTCACCGCTCGATGGCGGTGACCCGGCCCTTCTCGATGGCCAGCGCCAGCTTGCCGCGCTTCAAGGCCAGCGCCTTCTCGCCGAACAATTCGCGCCGCCAGCCGTGCAGGGCCGGCACGTCGGCCTCGTCATTGTCGGCGATCAGGTCGAGGTCGTCGGTGGTGGCGATCACCTTGGCAGCGACGCCCTGGCGCTCCGAGACCATCTTGAGCAGCACCTTGAGCAGCTCGACCGTGGCGCCGGCGCCGTTGGCGGCGATGCGGGGCGGCGCCTTGACCGGCAGGGTGGCGGGATCGCGCGTCATGCCGGCCTTGACCGCGTCGATCAGGTCGAGGCCGCTCCTGGAGCGTTCCCATCCCTTCGGAATCATGCGGATCCCCGCCAGCTTCTCCGGCGTGTCGGGGGCCTGCAGCGCGATCTCGATGATGGCATCGTCCTTCAGCACCCGCGAGCGCGGCACGTTCTTGGTCTGGGCCTCGCGCTCGCGCCAGGCCGACACCTCGACCAGGATGGCGAGGTCGCGCGGCTTGCGGATCCGCCCGCCGATGCGCTTCCAGGCATCCTCCGGCGGCTGGCGATAGGTCTCGGGCGAGGTCAGGACCGCCATCTCGTCCTGCATCCAATGGGCGCGCTTGCGCTTCTCCAGCTGGGCGGCGAGCTTCAGGTAGACGTCGCGCAGATGGGTGACGTCGGAGATGGCGTAGACGATCTGCGCCTCGGTCAGCGGCCGCTTCGACCAGTCGGTGAAGCGCGAGGACTTGTCGATATGGGCGCCGGTCAGGCGCTGCACCAGCTGGTCGTAGGCGATGCTGTCGCCATAGCCGAGCACCATGGCCGCGACCTGGGTGTCGAACACCGGCGCCGGGATGAACTTGGCCATGTGCCAGACGATCTCGATGTCCTGGCGCGCGGCATGGTAGACCTTGAGCACCGCCTCGTTGCGCAGAAGCGCGTTGAGCGGCTCGAGGTCGATGCCCTCGGCGAGGGCGTCGACGATCACTGCCTCCTCCGGACTCGCGACCTGGACGACGCAGAGCTTCGGCCAGAACGTCGTCTCGCGCAGGAATTCCGTGTCGACCGTCACGAAGGGATGTTGCGCCAGACGGGCGCAGGCATCGGTGAGATCGGCGGTGGTGGTGATGATCGAGGTCATTGCATGAACGGATTGCGGCAGACCTGTGCTTATCGGACAGGCGAGGCCGCGAGGCAAGCGCGGGTTGAAGGTCCAGGGGCGATGGCAGGGGCTTTTCTGGTGCCCGCGAGCGGGAATCGCCGCCTTCGCCGGCGGTGGGGCGGCCAGCGAGCCTTGACGATGCCGGACGCTTGGGCTCTATGGCCGCAACGATCGAGAGCCCGCGAAAGACGCACCCGAAAGACGCCGCCATGCATCGCTACCGTTCCCACACCTGCGGAGACCTGCGCGCCGAGCATGTCGGCCGGGATGTGCGCCTGTCCGGCTGGTGCCACCGCATCCGCGACCACGGCGGCGTGCTGTTCATCGACGTGCGTGACCATTACGGCCTGACGCAATGCGTGGTCGACCCGGATTCGCCGGCCTTCGCGCAGGCGGAGAAGCTGCGCTCTGAATGGGTGGTGCGGCTCGACGGCAAGCTGCGCCTGCGCCCGCCGGGCACCGAGAACCGGGACATGCCGACCGGCCTGGTCGAGCTCTATGTCGCCGAGATCGAGGTGCTGGGCCCGGCGGCGGAGCTGCCGCTGCCGGTGTTCGGCGAGCAGGACTATCCGGAGGAGACGCGGCTGAAATACCGTTTCCTCGATCTGCGGCGCGAGCGCATCCACAACAACATCATCCTGCGCGGCCAGGTGATCGACGCCATGCGCACCCGCATGAAGGCGGCCGGCTTCAACGAGTTCCAGACGCCGATCCTCACGGCGTCCTCGCCTGAGGGCGCGCGCGACTTCCTGGTGCCCTCGCGCATCCATCCCGGCAAGTTCTACGCCCTGCCGCAGGCGCCGCAGCAATACAAGCAGCTCCTGATGATGGCGGGCTTCGACCGCTATTTCCAGATCGCGCCCTGCTTCCGCGACGAGGACCCGCGCGCCGACCGCCTGCCCGGCGAGTTCTACCAGCTCGACGTCGAAATGAGCTTCGTCACGCAGGAAGACGTGTTCGAGACCATGGAGCCGGTGATATCGGCGATCTTCGAGCAGTTCGGCAAGGGCAAGCCGGTGACGAAGGCCTGGCCGCGCATCCCCTATGCCGAGGCCATGGCGAAGTACGGCACCGACAAGCCGGACCTGCGCAACCCCCTGGTGATCCAGGATGCCTCGGAGCATTTCCGCGGCTCGAACTTCAAGGTGTTCGCGCGCCTGCTGGAGGACCCGGCCAACCGCATCTGGGCGATTCCCGGGCCGACCGGCGGCCAGAGGACCTTCTGCGACCGCATGAACGCCTGGGCCCAGAGCGAGGGCCAGCCGGGCATGGGCTACATCCTCTATTTCGACCGGGCCACCGACGAGACGACGAAGGCCGCCGATCCCGAGGCGACCGGCGTCGGCGCGCGCGGGCCGATCGCCAACAATATCGGGCCGGAGCGAGCCGAGGCGATCCGCCTGCAGCTCGGGCTCAAGGCCGGGGATGCGGCCTTCTTCGTCGCCGGCAACCCGGACAAGTTCGTCAAGTTCGCCGGCATGGCGCGCACCAGGATCGGCACCGATCTCAAGCTGGTCGACGAGGACCGGTTCGAGCTCGCCTGGATCGTCGACTTCCCGATGTACGAGTGGAACGAGGACGAGAAGAAGGTCGACTTCTCCCACAACCCGTTCTCCATGCCGCAGGGCGGGCTCGAGGCGCTGAAGAGCCAGGATCCGTTGTCGCTCAAGGCGTTCCAGTACGACATTGCCTGCAACGGCTTCGAGATCGCCTCGGGCGGCATCCGCAACCATCGCCCCGATGCGATGGTGAAGGCGTTCGAGATCGCTGGCTATGGCGAGGAGACGGTGGTCGAGCGCTTCGGAGGCATGTACCGGGCCTTCCAGTACGGCGCCCCGCCCCATGGCGGCATGGCGGCGGGCGTCGACCGTATCATCATGCTGCTGGCCGGCGAGCAGAACCTGCGCGAGGTGGCGCTGTTCCCGATGAACCAGCGGGCCGAGGACATCCTGATGGGCGCGCCCTCCGAGGCGACGACCAAGCAGCTGCGCGAGCTGCACATCCGCCCGCTCCTGTGACCCGGGCCGGCGCGACGGCAGGGCTGCCCGACGGGCGAGCCGCCGGGGCCTGCGGGCCCTGTGGCCGCGCCTGCGCGCGGTCCGGCGTCTCGCGCCCTTCGATAGGCCTGTGACATGACATCAGCCCCGCTGCCGCTCTCCTGCTATATCCGCACCCTCAACGAGGAACGGATCATCGGGCGCTGCATCGAGGCGGCGAGGCAGGTCGCCGCCGAGGTCGTCATCGTCGATTCCGGCTCCACCGACCGCACCGTCGAGATCGCGGAATCCCTCGGAGCGCGGGTGTTCCGGCAGCCATGGCTGGGCAATGGCGGCCAGAAGCGGTGCGGCGAGCAGCATTGCCGCTTCGACTGGCTCCTCGACCTCGACGCCGACGAGGTCGTCTCGCCCGAGCTGGCGGGCGAGATCCGGGCCCTGTTCGCGGCTGGCGAGCCGAAGCTGCCCGTGCACGAGATGTGCCTGGTCACCGTGCCGCCGCTCGGCACGCCCTGGTACGGCTTCTGGCTCTCCTATCGCCGCAAGCTCTACGACCGGCGGGTGGTGCGCATGCCCGACCACAAGGCCTGGGACCAGCTGGAGGTGCCGGCCGGCATCTCGGTCGGCCGGCTCAAGGGCGGCCTGCTCCACTATTCCTTCCGGGACATCGCCCATATCGTGCAGAAGCTCAACCGCGTCAGCACGGTGCGGGCACGGGAGGGAAACAAGAAATCGCAGGCGGTCCTGGCGCTGCGCATCGTGTTCGGCCTGCCGTTCTATTTCTGCAAGCCCTTCATCTTGAAGCAGCTCTGGCGGGCCGGCATCTATGGCGTCGCCCTGGCCGGCGTCTTCGCCTTCGGCCGCTGGCTGCGCGATGTGAAGATGTACGAAGACTTCCTGGTGGCGAGCAAGGGCACCGATGCCGATCGCCCGTAGTCGCCACCTTGTTCAGGATCGCGGGCGGTGGCCAGAATTTTCAACATGATGCTGGGATACCGCCGCGGCGGCGTCGAACGCATGGCCGCGGTGTATCACAGAATGCTCGCGGCCGAAGGCCATGACGTGACGACGATCGGACATCCCCAGGGCTGGGTGCGCGACCTGCTGCCCGAGGGGGCCGACTTCATCGGCGCGGCGCCGCTGTCGGCCTATGATCCGCGCTTGAACGCAGCCCTTCGTCGCCATGTCCGCGAGGCTCGGCCCGACATCATCCTGGCCCATTCCAACCGGGCGCAGTCCTATGCCGTGCGGCTGGACGGTGTCTTGCGCGTCGCCGTGCAGCACAATTTCCGGCTGAAGAAGCGGATTCGGCGCTTGGACGGCCTGATCGCGGTCTCGCCGGAGATCGGCGAGGCAGTCCGGCGCCGCTTCGGCACCGTGGCCGTCGAAGTCGTGCCCAACGCCCTGGACATCACGCCGGTCGCGGAAAGGCCGCCCAGGCGCAAGCCGATCGTCATCGGCGCGATCGGGCGATTGCATGGGGCGAAAGGGTTCGACGTGCTGATCCGGGCCTTGGCCACGCCCGGCCTCGCCAGCCGCGATTGGCGCCTCGTGGTGGGAGGCGAGGGGCCCGAGCTGGGGGCGCTGCAGAGCCTCGCGAAGCGATTGGGATTGGCCGACCGGATCACGTTCTCCGGCTGGATTTCCGACGTATCCGGCTTCTTCAGCGCCATCGACCTCTATGTCATGCCGTCACGCCTGGAGCCGTTCGGCCTGACCCTGATCGAGGCGCTCGCCGCTGCCGTGCCGACCGTCGTCACGGACACATCCGGAACGCGGGACATCGTCCGCGGCCGCGAGGTCGCCCTGGTCGTCCCGCTCGAGGATCCCGAGGCGACGGGCCTGGCGATCCGGCGGTTGATCGAGGACGAGGCGCTGGCGGTCCGCCTGGGCGAGGCGGGGCGGCGCTATGCCGCGTCCGCCTATGGGCCGCAGACCATCGGACCGGTGCTGTCAGCCGTGGTTGGGCGCTTCCTCGCGTCGAGCGTGCCGATCCGTGTTTCGGCGGCGTGAGGGGCGCGGAGAGCCGCTGCTGGCCTCCTCGAGACCGTGGATTTCGAGATGCCCCGGCACCGCGCGCCCGACGGGCCGATGCCCCGTCCACGATCCCGAGCCGAGCTTCCCGAAACGCGCTTCCCGAAACGCGCTTCTCGGTGCCTCGGCCCGCGCAAAATCGGGTTGATGGAGCCGGCCAGCTTATATATGAATCGCGCCGCTCTTCAGAAAAATGGCGTTACTTTGAAGATACCTCCCTTCAACGGGTCGCTTGACCCGCCACTTCGTGTCGCGATCATCATGCCGCGCGGCATGTTCTTCGGACCCGAGCAGGCAACTTCTATCGACTTGTGTGTTCGAGACTTTGTAGGTGGCAGTCGATTTTCTAAGAGCACAACCGTATTTGCGGACTCGATTGCACGACCTTTCAGGGATATCGACGTTGAGCTCGTCCCGCATTCCGTGCGGCGGACGCATGCCCTGCGGATAGGATGGCTCTGGTGGCGCCTGCGCCGCTCAGCCCCTGACGTCGTGGTGGCGCACCACCATCTGCCGACCGCAGCATGGCTGGCCCGTCTGCTGCCCGGCGTCCCCGTTCTGTTTCATGTCCATAATTTCATCAAGGCCAAGGCCGGCCGCGCCCATCGCCATCGAGTGCGGCAGTTCGGGAGGCTGGCCGGTGTGATCTGCGTGAGCGATGCCGTCCGCGGCGCCTTCGAACGCGACTATCCGCAGACGACGCGCGCCGTGACCGTGCACAACGGCCTCGATGTCGGCGCGTGGGAGCCCGCGACGGCGCGCGACAGGACAATCTTGCTGGTTGCCCGCGCCGCTCCGGTGAAAGGCATTCGCGAGGCGGTCATGGCGCTGCGGGAGGTGCTGCCGCGCCATCCCGGCTGGCGCGCCGTTCTGATCTTGAGCGAGAAGCACGTCGAGCCCGCGTTCAGCGCCGAGATCGAGGCGATGGCGGGGAAGGATGGCTCGATTGCGATCCGCTGGCAGCTGCCGTTTTCCGAGATCAAGAACGCGACCGAGCAGGCTGCCATCGCGATGGTGCCTTCGGTCTGGGAGGAGCCGTTCGGGCGCACGGCCCTCGAGGCGCATGCCGGCGGAGCGGCACTGATCTCGTCCGGCACCGGAGGCTTGCGCGAGGTCAGCGATGATGCCGCGGTCTATCTGTCGGAGGTCACGGCCACGCAGCTCGCCGCGGAGCTCGAAGCTCTGATCGTCGATCCAGATCTACGGCAGACGCTTGGTGCGAAGGGGCTTTCCAGGGCACGCGTCTTCGATCTCCTCGAGGTCAGCAAAAGGCTCGACGCCGTCTATGAGAGCGTCAAGTCCTCAAAGGCAAGAACATGACGTCCAACGCAGTCTGCGTCTTTTGCGACGACAATTATTATCCGCCGGCCGACATCCTCTGCCGGCAGCTCGCGGCGGAGGCCGACAAGACTTTCGATGTCTTCCTGTTTGTCGAGGGACGGAACGAGCGCCATGCGGAACGGGCGGAGCGGGCGCCCTATTTCGTGCGTCGTATCGACATGGACACGCTCATCCCGCCGGGCGCGCAGTTCAGCCGACGGATTTCGCGGCCCGCCTACAACAGGCTGTTCATGGGCCTGCTGCTGGAAGAACGCTATACGAAGGCGCTCTATCTCGACTGTGACGTCGCCGTCTGGGGACCTGTCTCGGCGCTGTTCGATCTCGACTTGCAGGGAGCCCCGCTCGCGGCGGTGCAGGACTGCGGCTTCGTCAAGCAAGGGACACCCGAGATCCGGAAACGATGGAACGACTATCTCGCATCGGTGGAGATTCCGGATGGGCAGCGCTACTTCAATTCCGGCATGCTGCTCGCCGATCTCACCGCCTGGCGTGCCCGTGACATGGCGGGGCTGATGGCCGGCTACATGGCCCGGCACGGGGCGCGGCTCACGGGCATGGATCAGGATACGCTCAACTTCATCTTTCAAGGCGAGTGGGCGGAGCTGTCGCCGCGGTGGAACTTCCAGCTCCTCTGGTCGGGCTTCGGGCTGGAAGAGGCGATCGATACGCGCATCTTCCATTATGTCGACAACATCAAGCCTTGGCACGACCTCGTCTTCACCTGGGGCTCCCACCACATGGAGGATTTCAACCAGCGCCTCCAGACCGCGGCCTGGCCGGATTTCGTGGTCGGTGCCCGTCGGGCCGATCACTCCAAGCGCTTCGTGAAGTGGCGGCTGCGGCAGGCCCTGCGATGGATTCCGCTGGTGGGACAGCGTTTCGAGCGCGAGAACCGGCAGCGGCGGCAATATCGGGATCTGACGATCGCCCATGTGCTGCAGGCGCTGCAGGACGAGCGCTATCTCGATGTGAGAGCGGGCCTGACCGCGATCGACCCCATGGCCATCACCAAGCTCGCGCAGAACCGCGTGCGCGAGATATGAGCCCGTCGATGCAACGCTGCGCGGTGATCGCGCCCTATGCCACGCAAGGTGGCGTGACGTCCGCCTTTTTCACCAGCCTGGAATTGGTTCGCCGCGCGGGGTTCGAGCCGGTCGCCGTTGCCGACCGCGACGCTCTGTTCCTCCACCGGTTGAAGGACACGGGGGATGCGTTTCACGTGCTCCCCCGTCTGGCGGCGGGCGGAAGGCTGGCCGGCGGCATTGCCGGCTGGCGGCTCGGGCGCCTGCTGCGCCGGTTGCAGCCGGCCCTGGTATTGGCCCATAACGGTCGCTTCGTCGGCGCCTTGAAGCGGTGGTGTCCCGGCCTGCCGGTGGTCGGCGTCGTCCATGCCGGCAAGCCCGGTCGCTTCCTGCCGGCCGATCGTTTGATCACGGTCAACCACAACCAGCGGGCAGCCTTGCTGGCGCTGGGCTATGAGGCGCGGCGTGTCGTCCAGATCGACAACGTGCTGCCCGTCGATGCCGTGCCGCCCTTCGTGGGCCGCCCCTGGCACGAGCCGCCGGCGATCGGCACGCTTCGCATTCTCGAACATGCGAAGGGTGTCGATGTCCTCATCGCCGCGGCGGCCCTGCTCAAGGCGCAGGGGCAGGCCTTCAAGCTGCATGTCGGCGGCACCGGCAGCGAGGAGGGCAGGCTGAAAGCGGAGGTGAAGCGGCTGGGGTTGGACGACCATGTCCGGTTCCACGGATGGGTCTCACCGCAGCAGCCCTTCCTCGAGAGCATCGATGTCTATGTCCTGCCGTCGCGTCACGAAACATTCGGAATTGCCATTCTCGAAGCCCAGGCGGCCGGCCTTCCCGTGATCTCGAGCCGCTGCGAGGGCCCGGAAGCCATCATTCGCGACAAGGAAACCGGTATTCTGGTCGAACCCGACAATCCCGCCGCGCTTGCGGCCGCGATCGGATCCGTGCTCGAGAACCGCGAGATGGCCGCGGCCCTGGCCAGGGCGGGCCACGACCAATGCGGCCGCGACTTCGTTCTTCCGGCGATTTCAGGTGCTTACGGGTCCGTTCTCCACGCCGCGCTCAACGAGGGCTGAATAGCGTCGCGGGTACTTCACCCACGGCCGAGCCAGGCTCATCGGCACGAGGCCCGTGCGTGATGCACGGCGAGGCCGAGCCCTGTTCTCGCCGGCACCGGGCTGTCTCGATGCGATGACGCCCCTCCGCAAGCCGATCGATAGCAGCCGATGCATCACGACGGCGGGCTTCAGCCCGGCTGAAGGGCGGTGGCGAACGCGTCCGGGAGAGCGATTGTCCGACATGCCGGCACAGCCGGAAAGCGTCGCGGGATGAAGACCCCCCGCGGCCGCGGTCCGCCACCCCGGATTGCATCCGCCCGGATGGTTCCGGGCCCCTTATGCATCGGTTATTGAACCTGTTATGCTGACATGCAATTCGAAAGAAGCAGAATGCGATTCTTCCCGAGGCCGGAATCCCATGCACGATCAGGCCGGGAGGAGTCCCGCGAAAGGTGAGCAGATGAGTGCCCTGCAGCTTGGTACGCTCGAAAAGGCCGCCAAGATACTCGATCTCTACAATGAAAATGCCGAGAGTTTCACGTTTTCGGAGATTGTGAAGAAGACGGAGCTGGAGAAAGGCTCCGTCCAGCGCTTGTTGTTCACGCTTCAGAATCTGGGTTTTCTCAGGAAGCATCAGAAATACAAGCGCTACGCCCTGTCGCCCAAATTCATTTCCTTCGCCGTGTCGTTCTGCCAGTCGGATCCCCTGATGATCCAGGCGCTGAAATATGTCGAACCGCTGGCGCGCCAGACCACCGAGGCGGTGAGCGTCGCGCTGATGGACGGCGTCAACGTGTTCTACCTCAACCGCATTCCGAACCTGGTCAGCCATGACTTCGCGCTCCTGCCCGTCCGACGCTACGCCTTCTGCACGGCCGCCGGGCGGGCGATGCTGTCCTGCATGTCGGATGCGGACGTCGACCGGGTCCTCAGCCACTCGCCGATGCTGCGCCTCACCAGCCGGACCATCATCGATCCCGACGAGATCCGGCGCTTGCTCGTCGTTGCCCGGCAGGAGGGGATCGCCGTGCAGGACGGCGAGGTGCTGGAGAACGAGATCGGCATCGCCGCGCCGATCCTCGGCGACGGCGGCGTGCCGGTGGCGGCGGTGACGATGTCGCTCGACAAGGCCGAGTTCACGCTGGAGAGCGCGATCGCGCGCTACAGCGCCCTGGTGCAGACGGCAGCGCGCGACATGTCCAACCCGGCGCTGTCGGCGAGCCGCTTTCCGCCCTCCTGGTGAGCGCGGCCAGTCAGGCGAGCCCGAGGATGCGCCGGCTCTCGTCCGGCGTGGCCGGGCGGCGGTTCGCCGGGATCCGGGCGAGCACATCCTGCACCAGGTCGCCATTGTCGCGGGCGATGCGGCCGTCCGCGCAGGCAAAGCCGTTCTCGAAGCCGATGCGCAGATGGCCGCCGGCGCTGGCGGCGGCATCGAGCACGCTGTGCCCCCGCGCGCCGAAGGCGCAGGCCATCCAGGTGGCGCCGGCCGGCGCGAAGGCGTCCAGCGCCTCGGCGTCCGCGGCGTCCTCGCCGTAGCGGCCGACCACGTAGAGGACGCGCGGCTCGGCATCCGGCACGATGCCGCGGCGGACAGCATGGTCCAGCGCCGCCGCGTCGGCGGCGTCATACAGGATGTATTGCAGCGCCACCGCCTCGCGGCTGCACCAGGCCAGCAGGCCGGCGCGCTCGCCGTCGCTCAGCTCGGGGCGGGCGATCTCGCGCCATGCCAGCGAGACGGCCCGCGGCCGGGCGGCGCGCAGGAACGCCGCCTGCTCGGGGGCGGCGTAGCGCCCGGCCGCCTCGGTGGTGGTCTGCACGAGCGCGCGGTCGCCGACGCGGCGCAGAAGCGCCGCCTCCAGCGCTCGCGCCGCCTCGGCGTCGAGGATGTGGCGACCGTCGGGCGCGCGCACATGGACATGCAGCATCGTGGCTCCGGCTTCGACACAGGCCAGGCACGCCTCGACGATCTCGTCGCGGGTGATCGGCAGGGCGGGGTGGTCGGCCTTGCCGGCTCGCGCGCCGTTGGGCGCAGCCGCGAGCACCAGCGGCGTCGGGGGCGACGTCGGGCTCATGGGCAGACGACGGTGGGGCAGGCGGCGCTCACGTCCGTGCCCGCTCGAACAGCTGGAAGACGGTGCCCTCCGGGTCGGCGGCCGTGACCGTGCGGCCATGCTCGCCCATGTCCCTGCGGCCGAGGATGCGTCCGCCGGCCGCCTCGATGCGCTCGCAGAGAGCCGGGAGAGCATCGACCTCGAACACGACCACCGCGCCGCGCACACCCGCGGGCGCCTCCTCCGGCGCGGCGATGGCGAAGTTGGCGCCGGCGTCGAACTGGACCCAGCGCTCGCCGTCGGCGAACTTGACGGGCAGGCCGAGCGCCGTCTCGTAGAAGGCCCTGGTGTGCGCCACGTCGCCGACGACGTGATAGCTGTTCTGGAGGCGTTTGACCGTCATCCCCGCTCTCCTCAGGATGCCGCTGCGGCGCCGCGGATCTCGGCGATCGATCGGTCGACGGCACGGCCGAGCTTCTCGACGATCTCGTCGAGCTGCGGCTCCTCCAGGATATAGGGCGGCGCCAGCAGCACGTGGTCGCCCGCGCGACCGTCGAGGGTGCCGCCGGAGGGATAGCACATCAGGCCTTCGTGCATCGCGTTGGCCTTGATCCGGGCATGCAGCCGCAGGGCGGGATCGAAGGGCAGCTTGGCTGCCTTGTCCGCCACGAATTCGAGGCCCCAGAACAGGCCGCGGCCGCGGATGTCGCCGACATGCTCATGGTGCTGGAACACCTGGCGCAGGCGCGACGCCAGGCCGGCGCCGAGCTCGCGGACGCGGGCGAGCAGGTTCTCCTCGGCGATGGCGCGCTGCACGGCGAGCGCGCCGGCGCAGGCCGCCGCGTGGCCGACATAGGTGTGCCCGTGATGGAAGAAGCCGGACCCGGCGAGGATGGCCTCGTAGACCTTCGACGAGGCGATCATCGCGCCGATCGGCTGGTAGCCGGCGCCCAGCCCCTTGGCCACGGTGACGATGTCGGGCACCATCCCCTCCTGCTCGCAGGCGAACAGCGTGCCGGTGCGGCCCATGCCGCACATCACCTCGTCCAGGATGAGCAGGATGCCGTGCCGGTCGCACACCTCGCGCAGGCGCTGGAAATAGCCCGGCACCGCCGGCACGGCCCCGAGCGTTGCGCCCGAGACGGTCTCGGCGACGAAGCCGATCACCGTCTCGGCGCCGAGCCGCTCGATCGTGGCGTCGAGCTCGCGGGCGAGGCGCTCGCCATAGGCCTGCGCGGTCTCGCCGGCCTGCTGGTCGCGATAGGCATAGCAGGGCGAGACATGCTCGACGTCGATGAGCAGCGGCTCGAACAGGGTCCGCCGGCCGAGATTGCCGCCGACGGCGAGCGCTCCCAGGGTGTTGCCGTGATAGCTCTGGCGCCGGGCGATGAACCGGCGCCGCTGCGGCTCGCCGCGCTCGACGAAATATTGCCGCGCCAGCTTGAGCGCCGCCTCGATCGCCTCCGAGCCGCCCGAGACGAAGTAGACATGGTCGAGCCCCGGCGGGGCGCTCTCGGCCAGCAGATCGGCGAGCGCCTCGGCCGCGGGCGTGGTGAAGAACGAGGTATGGGCGAAGGGGAGCGCGTCGAGCTGCGCCTTGATCGCCGCGATCACGCCGGCATGGGAGTGGCCGAGGCAGGAGACCGCCGCGCCGCCGGAGGCGTCGAGATAGCGCTTGCCGTCGGCATCGAGGACATAGGCGCCTTCGCCGCCGACGGCGACGGGATAGGCTTGCCGCGGCATGCGATGGAAGACGTGGCTCATGGCGACGGGTCCGCTGGCTTTGGAGGGGTGGGCTGCATATCCGGGAGGGGCTGGAGGCCGTGGAAGCCGCCGCCATGATAGACGAGGGGGCGATCGCCGTCGCCGGCCGTGACGGTGGTGACGACGCCGACCACCACGACGTGCGAGAACAGTGGGATCAGGCGGGCCGCGCGGCAGTCGACATGGCAGAGGGCGCCGGCGAGGCGGGGCGCTCCGCCCGGCGCGGGCGCCCAATCCACCAGGGTCGAGCGAGGCGCGGGGCCCAGCCGCCCGGCGAAGGCCTCGGCCGCATGGAGCTGATGCTCGCCGAGGAGATGGACGGTGAACCGGCGCGCCTCGCGCAGCGCCTCCAGCATGCGCGCGCCCTGGCGGATCGACACCAGCAGGGATGGCGGGGCCATGGAGAGCGACGTGACGGAGGTGGCGGTAAGGCCGACGATGTCCGGCCCCCGTCCGACCGTCACGGCGCAGACGCCGCCGGCCAGCCGGCGCATGCCGAGCCGGAAGGCGTCGGCGAGGTCGTCGGGCTCGGCCTCCTCCCTGCGGCCGGCGTCCGCGGCCGCGAGCCAGGGATCCTCGTCGAGGATCTCGCCCGGTGGTCCCGCGAAGCCGTCCATCACGCCACCGCGTCCGCCGGCTGCCTGGTGTCGGCGGCCAGGGCCTTGGTCACCAGCGGCATCACCTCGGCGCCGAAGCGTTCCATGGAGCGCAGCACGGCGCGGGACCCCAGGCCCGCGGGCCACATGAAACAGCTGAGGTCGGTGATGCCGATGGTGCGGATCTCGTGGACCAGGCGCTCGGCGACGGTTTCCGGCGCGCCGACGGGCAGGCCGGCGAGGATCGCCTCGAGCGTCGGCTCGCCGGCGACGGGACGGTCCTGGATGACATGGCCGTCCAGCACCTGGGCGCCGACGCGCATGTGGCCGGCGCAGCGTCCGGCATAGCGGATGCCTTCGGCGACCTTCATCAGCTCGGCCTTGTCGTCGGAGACGAAGACATAGCGCTGGGCGGCGAAGCGTCGTCCGGCGAGATCGTAGCCGGCCTCGGCATATTGCCGGGCGACATGGTCGTGCAGCGACGTCAGCGCGGCGGTGTCGCCCCAGCCGACGGTGCAGAACGGGACGGCGTCGGTCGCCACCGCATGATGGATGGTGGGGGCCGACCAGGAGACGAAGAAGGTCTCGAGCCGGCGCGGATGGTAGAGCCGGATGGCCTGCGGCACGTCGGGCAGCTGGTACATCCGGCCGGCATGCTGGAAGCGGTTGTGGTGCACCGCCTGGTCGATGATCTGCCAGATCTCGAGCATGCGCTCCTGGCGCTCGGCGAGATCGGCGCCGAACGCGTCGAACTCGAAGCGCTGGTAGCCGGACCCGATGCCGAGCACCGCACGCCCCCGGCTCAGCTGGTCGAGCAGCGCGACCTCCTCGGCGACGCGGATCGGATTGTAGAGCGGCGCCACGATGACGGCCGGGCCGAGGCGGATGCGACGCGTCTCGCGCGCCACGGCCGCCGCCATCATCAGCGGCGAGGGGCAGAGGCTGTAGTTGGAGAAGTGATGCTCGGCGAACCAGGCGATGTCGAAGCCGAGGGCGTCGGCGAGCCTGGCGCATTCGATGGTGCCTTCGAAGACCTCGCGCTGCTCCAGGCCGTGCTGATTCATCAGGTTGAACAGACCGAACCGCATTCGACGTTCTCCTTATCACATAGTAGTAAAAAGTTATCGATATTCGATATCATCGTCAAGAGGCCGAGCGCAAGGGCGCCCGGTCCTCCGTCGTGTCGGAGCAGGCCGGCTCAGATGCCGACGATCACCTCGCCACCATTGGGGCTGATCACCTGGCCGGTGATGAAGTCGGCCTGGGGCGAGGCGAGGAAGGCGACGGTGTAGGAGAGCTCCCGCGGCTCGGCGTAGCGGCCGAGCGGCACGCGCGCGACCTTCTGGGCCATCTTTGCCTCGATGTCGGGCTGGGCCAGCACCATCTCGGTGACCACGCCCCCGGGCGCGACCGCGTTGACGTGGATGTTCCAGGGCGCGAGCTCCTTGGCCCAGGCCTTGGTGAGGCCGAGGAGCGCGGCCTTCGCGCCGCAATAGGGCGAGGCGTAGTGGTGCCCCACCATGCCCCAGATCGAGGAGATGTTGATGATCTTGCCGCGCCGCTGCCGCTTCATCGTCGGCACGACGGCGCGGGTGGCGAAGAAGCTGCCTTTGACGTGCACGGCGAAGGTGCGGTCGAACTCCGCTTCGGTCACGTCCTCGATCACCGGCTCGCCGCCGATGCCGGCATTGTTGACCAGGATGTCGATGCGGCCGAGCCGCGCGGCGAGCTCGCCGAGGAGCGCCGTCAGCCGCTCCGTGTCGGCGACGTCGCAGGCCAGGGCCGTCGCCTCGCCGCCGCTCTCGCGCACCAGGGCCGCCGTCTCCTCCGCCTTGTCGCCGCGGATGTCCTGGGCCACGATCCCTGCGCCGCGCTCGGCGAGCAGCAGCGCATGGGCCCGCCCCATGCCGGCGCCGGCGCCGGTGATGACGGCGATGCTTCCTTCCAGTTCACGCATGATCCGCTCCTTTGCTGGCGGGCACTCCGCCTCGCGGCGCCCGTCCGATATCAGTGCCCGGTGGGCATGGCTCCGCCTTCGCCGCACCGCGGTGCGACGTCGGCTCGCGGCGCCGGCGGCTTCGGCCGGGCCGCCGTTCAGAATCCGACGACCGTCTTGCCCCCGTTCGGACTGATCACCTGGCCGGTGATGAAGCCGGCCTCCTCGCTGGCCAGGAAGGCCAGGCTGGAGGCGATCTCCTCCGGCTGGGCCCAGCGGCCGAGCGGCACCTCCAGCTCCTCCCGCCGCACGCCCTCGGCGCCGAGCGTCTCCAGGACCATCCGGCTCCAGACCCCGCCGGGCGCGATGGCGTTGACGGTGATGCCCCAGGGCGCGAGCTCCTTGGCCCAGGCCTTGGTCAGGCCGAGCAGGGCGGCCTTGGCGGCGATGTAGTCGGAGGCGAGGGTGTGGCCCGCCTGCGCCCAGCGCGAGGAGATGTTGACGATGCGGCCCCAGCGCTGCGCCTTCATGGCCGGGACGGCCGCCCGGGCGCAGAAGAAGCTACCCTTGACGTGGATGCCGATCATCCGGTCGAAGGCCGCGGCGTCGATCGCCTCGATCGGACGGTCGATGCCGATGCCGGCATTGTTCACCACGATGTCGATGCGGCCGAAACGCCCCATCAGGCTCTGGGCCATCCGGTCGATGGCGGCGACGTCGGCGATGTCGAAGCCGCAGGCCACGGCCGTGCCGCCATCCGCCGCGATCGCCCCGGCCGTCTCGCCGAGGCCGACCTCGTCGATGTCCTGCAGGGCCACGGCGGCACCGAGCGCCGCCAGGCGCAGCGCATGGGCTCGGCCCATGCCCGATGCGGCGCCGGTGACGATCGCAACTCTTCCGGCAAGGCCCGTCATGGCGTCGTCTCCCCCGCGACCAGCAGCGCGTCCCGGCGCCCCCAGCCGACCGCGACACGTTCGCCGCAGGGCATCAGCATGATGTCCGGCCGCGAGGGGATGCGGACCACCAGGAGGAGGTCGCTGGCCTCGAGCCGCACCCGGTAGCGCACGCTGCCGGTGGTGTAGACCACGTCCTCGACCGTGCCCTGGAAGACATTGTCGAGGCCGCGGGCTTCGGGGCCGAGCACGATGTTCTCCGGCCTGATGCACAGGACGCTGCCCTCGCCATGGCCCGGCGGGGCGCTGGCACGCACCCTGAGGCCGCCGGCCGTCTCGACCAGGGCCTCCTCGCCTTCGCGCCAGACCAGGGCGGCGACCGGCAGCAGGCTCGCCTCCCCGAGGAAGCTGGCGACGAAGGGCGTCGCCGGGCGCTCGTAGAGGCCGCGCGGCGAGGCGACCTGCTCCAGCCGGCCGCCGCGCATGATGGCGATGCGGTCGGCCATGAAGGCGGCCTCGTGCTGGTCGTGCGTCACATAGATCACCGTCACGCCGAGCGCGGACTGGAACTTCTTGATCTCCTCCTGCATCTCCTCGCGCAGGTTCTTGTCGAGGGCGCCCAGCGGCTCGTCCATCAGCAGGAGGAGCGGGTCGTAGACCGCCGCCCGCGCCAGGGCGACGCGCTGCTGCTGGCCGCCCGACAGCTGGCTCGGCCGCCGCTCGCTCAGAGCCTCGAGCCGCACCATGGCCAGCATGCGCGAGACCCGCGCGGCGATCTCCGCCCTGGGGCATCCGCGCATGCGCAGGGGGAAGGCGATGTTCTCCGCCACGCTCATGTGCGGGAAGAGGGCGTAGTTCTGGAACACCATGCCGAAATTGCGCCGATAGGGCGGGATCGCCACCACGTCGGCGCCAGCGACCCGGATCGCTCCGGCCGACGGCGGCACGAAGCCGGCGGTGATGCCGAGCAGGGTCGACTTGCCCGATCCGCTCGGCCCGATGATGGCGAAAAATTCGCCGGCCTCGATGCGCAGGGTGGTCGGCCGCAGCGCCTCGAAGTCGCCATAGGTCTTGGCGACGTCCTCGAACTCGACGACGGCGCCGTGAGCGGTGGGGGCGGCGACCATCGGCGGGGCCTCGATCGTGAAATGCTGGTTCACCGTAACGTCCCCCTGCTTCTTCTGGCGCCGTGGCGATCGACCAGGGCCGCGACGACCAGGAGGCCGAGGGTCAGGGCCAGCAGCACCGTGGTCGCGGCGGCGATGAGCGGCGTCATCTGGTAGTTGAGCTGCTCCCACAGGAGCCGCGGCACGGTGCGGGTCAGCGGGCTGGTGAGGAAGATCGCCAGGATCAGCTCGTCGAACGAGAAGGTGAAGGCGAAGATGAAGCCCAGGACCACGCCGACACGGATCATCGGGAATGTGACGAATCGGAAGGTGTTCCAGGGGTTGGCCCCGAGCGTCATGGCCGCGAGCTCGTAGGTCGGCGCATAGCTGCGCAGCGACGCCGCCACGGTGACGAACACCAGCGGCATGCAGACCACGGCGTGGCCGAGCAGGATGGCGGGATAGCTGCCGTTGAGGCCGAGACGCACCATGACGGGGAAGAGGCCGATCGCCAGCACGATCTGCGGCAGCACCAGCGGCGCGATCATCAGGGCCGAGAGGGCGCGCCGCCCGGGAAGCCGGCCGCGCACCAGGGCAAGGGCCGCGAGCGTGCCGAAGACCGTCGCCAGGCAGGCAGCGGGGATGCCGATGCGGATGCTGTTGACGATGGCGATGCGATAGTCGGGGCTGGCGGCGAAGGCCTCGTACCAGCGCAGCGACAGGCCCGGCGGCGGGAAGCTGAGGAAGGGCTCGCTGCTGAACGACAGCGGCACGATCACCAGCGTCGGCACCACGAGATAGACCAGCACCAGCACGGCGAAGCCGGTGATGCCGGCGCCGAGGACGCGCCAGGCGGCGGGCAGGTTCGACATCAGGCGACCTCCCCGCTCGGCCGGCCGCCCGCCAGGCGGGTGGCGGCCCGCTCGTAGACGACGAAGAGCACGCAGGTCAGGGCCAGCACGATGGTCGCCAGCGCCGAGGCCAGCGGCCAGTCCAAGAGGCGCGAGGCCTGCTGCTCGATGAGCACCGCGATCATGGTCCGCTGGCCGCCGAGCAGCGCCGGCGTGATGTAGAAGCCGAGCGACGAGATGAAGACCAGCACCGAGCCGGCGCTGACCCCCGACATCGACAGGGGCAGGTAGACATGGACGAACTGGCGCCAGGGATTGGCGCCGAGGACCGCGGCCGCGCGCAGGACGGTGCCGTCGATGCCGCGCATGGCATTGAGCAGCGGCAGGATCATGAAGGGCAGCATGATGTGGATCATCGCGATCTGCATGCCGACGCCGTCGGTCATCAGCTTCAGCGGCCGGTCGATCAGGCCGGTGCCGATCAGCATGTCGTTGAGCACGCCGCGGCGCTGCAGGATGACGATCCAGGCATAGGTGCGGATCACCGTCGAGGTCCAGAACGGCACCAGGACCAGCGCGAGGCACAGGTGAAGCAGCCCGCCGCTGGCGCGGCTCACCATGAAGGCCACGGGATAGCCGAGGACCAGCGTCGCGAGCGTGACCAGGAGCGCGGTCCAGAACGTGTAGATGACGACCGCGAGGGTCGCCTGGTTCGTCAGGATCGCCGCATATTGGCCGAACAGGGTGGCGGAGCCGGAGAAGCTCTGCGCCACCACCACCGCGAGCGGCAGCACGAAGAAGGCGGCGAGGAGCGCCAGGGGCAGGAGCAGGAGCAGGGCATTGCCCCGCCCCGGCGTCCAGGGGCGTTGCCGCGCGTGGCCGCGGCCGTCGGCGGCGAGCCGCGCGCCATGTTGCAGCGTCACGCTCATGCGCTCAGCCGAGCAGCCAGGCGTTGAAGCGGTCGAAGACCTTTGGCCCGGACTCCGCCCAGTAGTCGAAGTCCTGGAACACGGCCGTCTTGCCGTTCTCCGGCGAGTTCGGCAGCAGGGCGCGCTCGGCCGGGTCGAGCAGCTCGAAGGCCTTGGTGTTCACGGGGCCGTAGGGAATCGACTTGGAGAAGGTCGCCTGGTTCTGGGCGTCCATCATGTTGGCCAGGAACTCCATGGCCAGCTTCTTGTTGCGCGCTCCCTTGGGAATGACCATGGCGTCGCAGACATAGAGGGCGTTGTCGAAGGTGTAGTCGACCGGGGCGCCGTCCTTCTTGGCCTTGAACAGGCGTCCGTTCCAGGTGGTGCCGACGTCGACCTCGCCGGCGATCAGCAATTGGGCGCCCTGCGCGCCGGAGGTCCACCAGGTCAGGTCCGGCTTGATGGTGTCGAGGCCCTTGAAGGCGCGGTCGAGGTCGATCGGATAGAGCTTGTCGCGCGCCTGGCCGAGGCCCATCGCCGCCACTTCCAGCGTCTGGGGCGCCAGCTTCCACAGGCTGCGCTGCCCCGGCTTGGCCTTGGCGTCGAAGAATTCCGCCCAGTCCTTCGGGCGGGACTGCGCGTCGAAGCTGCGGGTGTTCCAGGCCATGACATAGGCGGCGACGTCGGCGAGGAGGTAGTGCTCGCGGGCGGCCTGCGGCAGCAGCACGGACTTGTCGATGACGCCGTAGTCGATCGGCTCCAGCAGGCCGAGCCTGGCCAGCGCCGCGGCCTCGGTCGCGTCGATGTTGAGGACGTCGACATCGACGGCGTTGTTCTCGACCATCGCCTTGACGCGGGCGGCGTCCATGTAGGGCGCGCCGAGGATCTGGATGCCGGTCTTGGCCTTGAACGTATCGAAATAGGCCGGCTTGTAGGCCTCCTCCAGCGCGCCGCCGGAATTGGGAACGGTCATCGTCGAGGGCTGGGCGCGCAGCACGGCGGGCGCGCCGATCGCCGCGCCGGCAAGCCCGGCGGCGACGCCGGTGAGCAGGCTGCGGCGGCTGAGAGTGTATCGGCGAGCGCTCGGCGGTTGCGGAGCAATGTGGTCGACCATCGGATTTCCCCTTCTGTGGATGGTTGCATTGCAGGCGCAGATCCTGCGCCTGCCGCGGGCCGCTGCTTCTGGCGACGGCTGGCCCGCATCTTCGACGTCACGCCATCAGGATGCCCCCGCTGGCGATGACGGTCTCGCCGGTCATGTAGCGGTTGCGGGGGCCGGCGAGGAAGCCGACCACCTCGGCGATGTCCTCCGGCGCGGCCACGCGGCCGAGCGGGGTGGAGCGGGCGAGGTCCTCGTAGATGCCGAGCTGGCGAAGGTTCGGCGTGTCGATCGGCCCGGGCGACACCGCGTTGACCAGGATGCCCTCCGGCGCCAGCTCCTGGGCGAAGGACTTGGTGAAGCTGATGACGCCGGCCTTGGCTGCGGCGTAGTGCGCGTTCTTCGCATAGGGGATGTAGGCATCGATCGAGGCGATCGAGACGATCCGGCCGGCCCGGCGCGGCTGCATGTGCCGGGCCGCCGCGACCGTCATGTGGAACATCGCCCTGAGATTGACGTCGAACACGTAGTCCCAGGTCTCGTCGTCGATCTCCAGGATCGGCTTGCGCGGATAGACGCCGGCATTGTTGACCAGGATGTCGACGCCGCCGAGCCGTTCCGCCGCTTCGCCGAAGGCGCGATGGGCGTCGGCCCGGCGGCGGATGTCGCCGGCGACGCCGTGCGCCCGGCCCCGGCCGCCGAGACTCGAGACGGCCGTCTCGAGGCCCGCCTCGTCGATGTCGATCAGGGCCACGGTCGCACCACGCTCGGCCAGCAGCCGCGATATGGCCAGGCCCAGGCCCTTCACGCCGCCGGTGATCACGGCGGTCTTGCCCTCCAATTCGGTCGTGCCGGTGGTCATGGGTCCCCTCTGTCGCAGGCTTGATATCACCGACGACCGACCGCCTCGTGGGTCTTTATGATCGTCATTCGATAATTAGTATTGATATTTGATACTTTCGCGATTGCAAGCCTTTTGTTGCCACGTCAGGCGCGGTCATGGAGCCTCGGTAACGGCCGGCGGCGGGGACGAGCGGGCGCCTGCGGGGGGCCCCGCTTCGATGGGCGCGGCCGGCGGAGGGCTGCGCCGGCCGCAGGGCTGAATTCCGTTGCCCTCGGCGGCGGCGGTTCTGTAAGGATGCGCCCATCTTCGGAACGACCAGCGGGCCGCCAGCATGAGCTCCACCATCTCCGACGACCTGCGCTCGGGCGCGCTGGTCTATCACCGCCTGCCCAAGCCCGGGAAGCTGGAGATCGTCCCGACCAAGCCGCTCGGCAACCAGCGCGACCTGGCGCTGGCCTATTCGCCGGGCGTCGCCGCCGCCTGCGAGGCGATCGCCGCCGACCCGGCCGAGGCGGCCAATCTGACCGCCCGCCAGAACCTGGTCGCCGTGGTCTCGAACGGCACGGCCGTGCTCGGGCTCGGCGATATCGGCCCGCTCGCCTCCAAGCCGGTCATGGAAGGCAAGGCGGTGCTGTTCAAGAAATTCGCCGGCATCGACGTGTTCGACATCGAGATCGCGCCCAAGACGGTGGACGAGATCGTCACCGTGGTCGCGGCGCTGGAGCCGACCTTCGGCGGCATCAACCTGGAGGACATCAAGGCGCCGGAATGCTTCGAGGTCGAGCGCCGCCTGCGCGAGACCATGAAGATCCCGGTGTTCCACGACGACCAGCACGGCACCGCCATCATCGTCGGCGCGGCGGTGCGCAATGCGCTGGAGCTCTCGGGCAAGCGCATCGATGCGGTGAAGATCGTCGCCTCCGGGGCGGGGGCGGCGGCGCTCGCCTGCCTCAACCTCCTGGTGTCGCTCGGCGCCCGGCGCGAGAACATCTTCGTCTCCGACATCAAGGGCGTGGTCTACAAGGGCCGGCCTGAGCTGATGGACCCCTGGAAGGAGCCCTATGCCCAGGACACGGCGGCCCGCACGCTCGACGACATCATCGGCGGCGCCGACGTGTTCCTCGGCCTGTCCGCCGGCGGCGTGCTGAAGCCGGAGATGGTGGCGCGCATGGCCGAGCGGCCGCTGATCCTGGCGCTCGCCAACCCGTTCCCCGAGATCATGCCGGACGCGGCGCGCGCGGTGCGCCCGGACGCGCTGATCTGCACCGGGCGGTCGGACTTCCCGAACCAGGTCAACAATGTCCTGTGCTTCCCCTACATCTTCCGCGGCGCGCTCGACTGCGGCGCCACCACCATCAACGAGGCGATGAAGCACGCGGCGGTCGAGGCCATCGCCGCGCTCGCCCGTGAGACGCCGTCCGACGTGGTGGCCAAGGCCTATGGCGGCGAGGCGCCGCGCTTCGGCCCGGATTCGCTCATTCCCTCGCCCTTCGATCCCCGCCTGATCCTGCGCATCGCCCCGGCGGTGGCCAAGGCGGGGATGGAATCGGGTGTCGCCACCCGGCCGATCGAGGATCTCGCCGTCTATGCCGAGAGCCTGACCCGCTTCGTCTTCCGCTCCGGCTTCATCATGAAGCCGCTGTTCACCGCGGCGAAGGCTGCGCCCAGGCGCGTGGTCTATGCCGAGGGCGAGGACGAGCGCGTGCTGCGCGCCGCGCAGGTGGTGCTGGAGGAGGGGCTGGCCAAGCCGATCCTGATCGGTCGCCCCTCGGTGATCGAGAGCCGCATCCAGCGCTTCGGCCTCACCATCCGGCCGGGCCGCGACTTCGAGGTGATCGATCCCGGCGACGACCCGCGCTACAAGGACTATTGGACGCTCTACCACGACCTCGGCGGCCGCAGGGGCATCACGCCGGAGCGGGCGCGCACCATCGTGCGCTCGAACAACACGGTGATCGCGGCGCTGGCCCTCCGGCGCGGCGATGCGGATGCGATGATCTGCGGGCTCGAAGGCGGCTTCATGCGCCACCTCCGGGACGTCCGGCTGATCGTCGGCCTGGCGCCCGGCATCCAGTGCTTCTCGGCCCTGTCGCTGGTCATCACCAGCAAGGGCGCCTTCTTCATCTGCGACACCCAGGTGACGCCCGATCCTTCAGCCGAGGACGTCGCCGAGATGGCGATCCTGGCGGCCGAGCATGTGAAGCGCTTCGGCCTGACGCCGAAGATCGCCCTGTTGTCGCACGGCGATTTCGGCTCCTACGACACCGACTCCGCCCGCAAGATGCGCCGCGCCCTCCAGATCCTGATGGACAAGCGCCCGGACCTCGAGGCCGACGGCGAGATGCAGGCCGACAGCGCGCTGTCGCCGGCGGTGCGCGAGCTCAAGCTCAGCGAGTCGCGGCTGACGGGCGAGGCCAATGTGCTGGTCATGCCCAATCTCGACGCGGCCAACATCGCCTATCAGCTCACCCGCATGCTGGCCGACGCGCTGCCGGTCGGCCCGATCCTGATCGGCGGCGCCAAGCCCGCGCATATCCTGACCAACGCGGTCACCGCCCGCGGCGTCGTCAACATGACGGCGATCGCCGTGGTCGAGGCGCAGACGGACGAGCGCTGAGGCGGCGCGCCGGAGAATAGTCGCGTCGAACGCGACGTCGGCCAATCCCCTCCCCCTTGCGGGGAGGGGCAGGAGTGGGGGTGGTGCGGAGTGAGGTGAATCGGCCTGCAGAGGGGCGCCTTGTGACGCACGCTGCGCTCTATCCTGATGGACCCCCAGCCCCTTACCCCTCCCCACAAGGGGGAGGGGAACGGCAAGCGTTGCGCGTTCATCGACGATGGTCGCGTCCTGCCCGATCCCATGTGGCAGACGCTCTATGTCGATTCGCCTATCTCCGGACGGCTCCTCAGGCGGGCCGTCACTTCGCCGGGAAGATCCAGAGCGACTTTTCGGGGATCGCGATGTGGCAGGGGCCGGGGGCACGGTCGGCGGTGTCATAGGCGCGGAACACCGTCTCGCCGACCTTGCAGACCAGCTCCTGGCGGTCGCCGAGGAAGAGCGTGTCGACGATGTCGGCCGGGATGCGCCCGGGGCCGGCCTCGTCGCTGACGGCGAGACGCTCGAGCCGGGCGATGGCGACGACGGCATCCCCCGGCTTGACCGCCGCCTGGCTGCGGCCCCGGAGCTCCTGCCCGGCGATCGCGACCACGGCGGTCTCGCCCTCCACCCGCACCACCTTGGCGTCGAACCGGTTGTTCGAGCCCATGAATTCCGCCGCGAACAGGCTGGCCGGCCGCTCGTAGATGTCGCGCGGGCTGCCGTCCTGCTCGATCTGGCCGCCGTTGAGCAGGAGGATGCGGTCGGCGAGCGCCATGGCCTCGACCTGGTCGTGGGTGACGCAGATCGCAGTCAGCCCCAGCGCGTTGATCAATTGCCGGAGCCAGACGCGCGCCTCCTCGCGCAGCTTGGCGTCGAGGTTGGAGAGCGGCTCGTCGAGGAGGATCATCTTCGGCTCGTAGACCAGCGCGCGGGCGAGGGCGACGCGCTGCTGCTGGCCGCCGGAGAGCTGGTGCGGATAGCGCTCGGCGAGCGCGCCGAGGCCGATGCCCGAAAGCGCCTGGCCGACGCGCCGCTCGATGTCGGCGCGGGCGACGTTGCGCAGCTTCAGGGGGTAGCCGACATTCTCCGCCACCGTCTTGTGCGGCCAGAGCGCATAGGACTGGAACACCAGGCCGAGCCCGCGCGCCTCCGGCTGCACGACGATGCCCTTGTCGGCGTCGTAGAGCGGCGTGCCGGCCATGGCGATGCGCCCGGCATAGGGCTGCTCCAGCCCGGCGATGGCGCGCAGCAGCGTGGTCTTGCCCGAGCCGGAGGCGCCGAGCAGCGCCAGGATGCGGCCGCGCTCGGCGGCGAAGGATACGCCCTTGAGCACGTCCACCGGGCCGTAGCGCAGCCTGAGCTTGTCGACGATGATTTCAGCCATTGAGGCGCACTCCGAAACGGATGGCGAGGGCAAGGCCTCCCACGATGATGAGGGTGTTGATGACCGCGAGCGCCGAGACGAGGTCGATGGCGCCGGTGCCCCAGAGCGAGACCATCAGCGAGCCGATCACCTCGGTTCCCGGCCCGAGCAGGTAGACACCGGTCGAATATTCGCGCGCGAAGATCAGGAAGACCAGCAGCCAGGCCGCGAACAGGCCGTTGCGGGCGAGCGGCAGCGTGATGTCGCGGGCGACGCGGCCCTGCGGCGCCCCGACCGAGCGGCCCGCCTCCTCCAGCTCCGGGCCGATCTGCACCAGCGTGCCGGAGATCATCCTGAGGCCATAGGCGAACCAGACCACGGCATAGGCGAGCCAGATCGACACCATGGTCTCGCGCAGCGGCGACAGCGGCCGGATGAACAGGAACAGCCACAGCATGGCCAGGCCCGCCACGATGCCCGGCATGGCGCGCGGCACCATGGCGATGGCGTCGATCGCCTGGGCGAGCGGCGAGCGCCAGCGGTGCATGGCGACGGCGATCAGCGCGTAGACGCCGACCGCGACGGCGCCGCCGATCACGCCGATGCCGAGCGTGTTGAGGATGGCGCGCACCACGTTGGGATAGTCGGCCATCTCGCGATAATGGTCGAGCGTCAGGACGCTGGTGAGGTCGACGCCTTCGCCCCAGCCGGAGACGAAGGAGCGCAGGGTGATGCCGGCGAGCGGGATCAGCACCGTCACGCCGAACCAGGCCGCCACCGCCGCGAAGGCCGGCCAGCGCCAGGCGCCGAGCCGGATCTTCTGGTGGCGGGAGGCCTTGCCGCGCATCGAGACATAGCGGTCGGCATGCTTCATCAGGCCGCGCTGCAGCAGGATCAGCGGCACGGCGACGAGGATGATCGCCACCACGACAACGGCCATCAGCTGGTAGGACGGCACGCCGAGCTTGTTGGTGAGCTTGTAGAGATAGGTGGAGAGCACCAGCACGCCCTGCGGATCGCCGAGGACCAGCGGCAGGCCGAAGAGCTCGAAGCCGAGGAAGAAGATCAGCACGGCGGCATAGAGCACGATCGGCAGGATCATCGGCAGGCTGACGGTGAAGGCGACCCGCCAGGGCCCGGCGCCGGCGACGCGCGCCGCCTCCTCGATGTCGGAGCCGAGATTGCGCAGCGCTGCCGAGGCATAGAGATAGACGTGCGGCACATGGGTCAGGCCGGCGATGACGGCGATCGAGGCGACGGAATAGAGCCGCCAGGGCACGAAGCCGAGGAGGCTCTTGGCGGCGATCGAGACGAAGCCGACCGGCCCCAGCGTCACGACATAGCCGAAGGACAGGACCACCGCCGACATGAACACCGGCACCAGCACCAGCGGCTCCAGGATGCGGCGGCCGGGAATGTCGGTGCGGGTGATCAGGAAGGCGAGGCCGACGCCGATCGGCACGGCGATCGCCGTCATGACCAGCGCGATCAGGGCCGAGGTCGAGAAGGCCTGCCAGAAGTCGTCGTCCTCCCAGACGAACTGGTAGGCCGAGAGCGTCAGGTGGGTGCGGGGCTGGAAGAACGGCCCGGACAGGAAGCTCTGGTAGAGGATGAGGACGACCGGGGCGAGGACGACGAGCGCCGTCAGGAGCAGCGTCGTGATCCTGAAGGTCCGGAAAGTCAGCGGGTTGGCTGTCATGGCGTTGGATCCGTCGGTGCGGCCGCGGCCGCGGGCCCGGAGCGATGGGCCGGCGCCGATGACCGGTGCGGCCGCATGGGTTCCGGCGCGGCGGCGGGCGCCGCCGGTGTCGGGAAGGGATCGGAGGGACCCGCCGCCGCGCGGCGGCCGGCACCGTTCAGGCGGCGAGCCGGCGGCTCACTCGCCCTTCATCGCCTTCTGCCAGTCCTTCAGGAAGCGCAGGCGCTTGACCTGATCGAGGCCGTCGAGCAGCGAGTCGTCGAGGGCGATGGCTCGGGTGACGTCGCCGGCGGCCGCCTCGACCGTCTTGGTCGTCGCCGGCCCGTCGACATCCTCGCGCACGGCATAGAGCTTGGCGTCGTTGGCGATGATGGTCTGGGCGCGCTTCGACAGGAGATAGTCGGCGAAGACGCGGCCGGCATTGGGGTTCTTGGCCTGCTCGGGCACCGAGACGGCGCGGCTGGTGAGCAGCGTGTAGTCCTTGGGATAGACGATGCCGAGATTGGGGTCCTTGGCCTGGCGCGCCAGGGCATAGGAGCCGAAGATGCCGTAGGCCATCAGGTGCTCGCCGGACGTCACCTTCTCGATCATGGCGCCGGCCGAGGTGTAGAGCTTGATCGAGGCCTTGCCGAAGGCCTTGTTCAGCGCCCAGGCATCCTTGTCGGCCTTCTCGTCCTGGTTGAAGAAGTAGAAGCCGACGCCCGAACGCTCGGGATCGTAGGCGGCGATCTTCTCCTTCAGCGCGTCCGTCTTGCCCTGGACGATCTGCAGCAGGTCCGCGTGCGAGGTCGGCACGCTGTCGGCCGGCAGCAGGCGCTTGTTGTAGACGAAGGTCACCGGCTCGGCCGTCGTGGCGTAGACGGTGTTCTTGTAGTTCGCCCAGGCCGGCAGGGCGTTGGCCTCGGGCGATTCGTAGGTGGCGGCGTAGCCGTCGGCCGCCAGCTTGATCTGCAGGTCCGGGGCGGAGGACCAGGTGACGTCGGCCGTGCCCTGGCCGGAGGCGACCTCGGCGATCAGGCGGTTGTAGAGCTCGGTGGAGTTGAGGTCGGTGTACTCGACCTTGATGCCGGGGAAGGCCGCCTCGAAATCCTTGACCAGCACGGCGGCCTGGGCCGCGTCCGTGGTCGAATAGACCGTGACCTTGCCCTCCTTCACCGCGGCGTCGACCAGGGCCTGGTAGGAGGCGGGATAGCCGGCGGGCGCCTCGGCCGCAAGGGCCGGGCCGGCCAGCAGGATGCCGGAGACGATCGCTGCGGCCTTGGCTTTTTCGATGAAATGGACCATCGCTTTCCTCCTCGAAAGGCCGATCTTGTCGTCGGCCGAGGCGGCTTCTAGCCTTCGAACCTGTCACCAACCTATCGCCGACCGGCCGCTCGGGGGGCCATGCGCATCTTGCTCGTCGAGGATACGGAAGATCTCGGGCAGGCGCTGTTCCAGCATTTCCTGACCGAGGGCCATGCCGTCGACTGGGCGCGGACCGGCCCGGACGCGGAGGCCTTCCTGCGCGCGCAGGCCTATGACGCCATCCTGCTCGACCTCGGCATTCCCGACCTCAGCGGCACCGAGCTCCTGAAGGACCTGCGCCGGCGCCGGGACACGACCCCGGTCCTGGTGATGACCGCGCGGGCGCTGATGGAGGACAAGCTGGCGCATTTCGAGCTCGGCGCCGACGACTACCTGCTGAAGCCCTTCGACCTGCGCGAGCTCGACGCGCGGCTGAACGCGCTGATGCGGCGGCTGAACGGGCTCGCCGCCTCCTCGGTGCGGTTCGGCAACTTCACCTTCGACGGCAAGGCCAGGCGCGCCGCGATCGACGGCGTGCCGATCGAGCTCGGGCGCCGGGAATTCCGGCTCCTGGAATATTTCGTCTCCACCCGCGGGCGGATCGCCTCGAAGGAGCAGATCTTCGACCGCCTGTTCGGCATGGAGGACGAGGCGGGGCTCAACGTCGTCGAGCTCTACGTCTCCCGGCTGCGGCGCAAGCTGGAGGGCAGCCGGTTCACCATCCGCACCATCCGCGGCCTCGGCTATGTCGCGGAGGTCGAGGGTGAGTAGCGCCTACTCGATCCGCCGGCGGCTGCTCCTGCGCATCGGCGGGACGCTCGTGGTCCTGCTCGCGGTGATCGCCTTCGGCTTCGCGCGCTATGCGGAGGAGGCGGCGCGGCGCTCCTTCGACCAGCTGCTCTCGGCCTCGGCGCTCACCATCGCCGGCTCGATGCGCCTCGACGGCGGCGGGCTCACCGCCGACGTGCCGACCGCCGCCTTCGCCATGCTGGCGGCGGCGCGGGACGACCGCGTCTTCTACCGGCTCCTCGACGATGACGGGCGCACCGTCACCGGCTATGCCGACCTGCCCTTCGTGCAGCCCGGGCCGGACCGCGACCAGGCGTTCTACGACGCGGACTATCGCGGCTTCGCCGTGCGGACCGTGGCGGTCCGGCGGCTGCTGACCTCGGGCGTGCGGGCGCGGTGGGGAACGGTGCTGGTGGCGCAGACCACCGGGGCCCGGGACCGGCTGACCTCGGAGCTGTCCGACCGCACGCTGCTGGCGCTGCTCGCCATGGCGGCCGTGGCGGCGATGCTGATCCTCCTCGGCGTCGCCGACACGCTGAAGCCGGTCGTGGCGCTGAAGTCGCGGATCGAGGGGCGCGACCCCACCGATTTCTCGCCGATCGCCGACCTCGTCCCCGACGAGGTCGAGCCGCTGAAGGCCGCGCTCAATGCGCTCCTGACCCGGTTCAAGACCTCGCTGGACGAGACCCGCTCCTTCCTGGCGGACGCGGCGCACCAGCTGCGCACGCCGCTGGCCAGCCTGATGGGCCAGACCGAGCTCGCCCTGCGGGAGGCCGGCTCCGGCGCGATGGCCGAACGTCTCGGCCGCATCGACCGCAATGTCCGCCTCGCCGCCCGCATCGTCGACCAGCTCCTCAGCGACGCCAGCGTCTCGAACCGCCTGGAATCGACACCCAAGGAGCCGGTCGACCTCGTCCACCTCGCCGCCGAGGTGATCAACGACCTCGTCGGCGGCGCCGGTGCCCATGCGATCCGCCTCTATGTCGAGGACGACGTCGTCGATCCCATGGTCCGGGCCGATGCCGGCTCGCTCGCCGAGGCGCTGCGCAACCTGATCGACAATGCGATGAAATATGCGCCGCCGGCGGCGCCGATCGACGTCTCCATCGCCGGGGCGGCCGGGGACGGGCTGGTCCTCACCGTCGCCGATCGCGGTCCCGGCATCCGCGCGGCCGATCGCCCGCGCGTGCTCGGCCGGTTCGAGCGCGGCGATGCGGCGCGGGCGCCCGTCGGCAGCGGGCTCGGCCTCGCGATCGTGGCGCGGGTCGTGGCCGCGCATGGCGGGCAGCTCGCCCTGCGTGACCGCGCGGGCGGGGGCCTCGCCGCCGAGATCACGCTGCGTCGCGACGCCAAGGGGTGAGGGCGATGCTGCGACGGATCGCCCTCATCCTTCTGCTGCTGGCCGGCCCGGTGCCGGCCGCGGCCCAATCGCTGACCATTGCCGGGGTGACCGACACCGCGACCTTCCGCCCGGTGATCGAGGCCTTCCGCAAGCTGCATCCGCAGATCACGGTCGAGTATCACGAATATGAGTCGATCCCCCTGGACGAGGGCCTGCGGCAGGGCACGCTGACGCCGCCGCCGGACCTCGTCATCAGCTCCGCGGTCGACCGGCAGTTCAAGGCGGTCAATGACGGGCTGGCCCGGCCCTATCGCTCCGAGCAGACCAGGGCGCTGCCGGACTGGGCGCGCTTTGCCGACGAGGCTTTCGGCTTCACCTTCGAGCCCCTGGTGTTCGTCGCCAACCGCCGGCTCTTTCCCGACGGCAGGCCGCCGTCCAGCCGTGCCGCCCTTCTCGACTATCTCGAAGCCGCGCCGACCCGGCGGATCGCCACCTATGACCCGCTGACCAGCGGCGTCGGCTACCTCGTCGCCAACATGGACCTGGCGACCAACAGCCAGTTCGCCGCCTTCATCGGCCGCTCGGCGCAGAACGGGCTCTCGACCTTCGCCTCGTCGCTGGAGATCCTGCAGGAGGTTGCCGCCGGCCGCTCGGCGATCGCCTTCAACGTGCTCGGCTCCTATGCGGCGGGCTGGAAGGCTGCCGGCGCCGACATCGAGATCGTCTACCCCGTCGACTATACCTTCGCACTGATGCGCGTCGCGCTCATCCCCCGGGGCGCGCGCGAGCCCCGCTCGGCCGAGCTGTTCCTCGACTTCCTGCTGTCGGAGCAAGGCCAGACCGTGCTGACGCGCGACGGCAACCTGCCGGCGATCCGCAGCATTCCCGGGCCCTATGCCAGCGAGCGCACGATCCGGGAGAGCGCGGCCGGGCCGATCCGGATCATCGGCCTGGACGCGACGCTGCTGGCCATGGCCGACGACCTGCACCGGCGCTCGTTCGAGACGTTCTGGCGCTCGCTGGTCGAGACCGGCACCCGCGGCCGAGCGGCGGCGCGCGCCTCGCCCGGGCCGTGATCCCGGCCCGGGCCGAATGGTCCGGAGCCGCGGGCGCGATCTCGCCGCTGCCGACGCGGGCGGCGTCAACAGGGGAATCCGCGATCCCGGTTCATCGGTTTCATCGTCGTCATGGTCCGGCCCGGATGGGTGTCCGCACCGCGAGCGCAGCGCGCTCGAGCCAGGGCTGGTTCGTTGTGAGAAATAGATGTTTCGCACGGCGCCCGGCGATCAGGGAAGGCCGCGCATGAGCGAGACGGCGCGGTCGGACAGCGCCATGGTCGGGGCGTTGGTGTTGGCGGAGACGAGCTTCGGCATGGCGGAGGCGTCGACGACGCGCAGGCCGGCGATGCCGCGCACCTTGAGATCCGGCGTCAGCACGGCGTCGGGATCATCGTCGCTGCCCATCCGGCAGGTGCCGACCGGGTGGTAGTCGGTCTTCACGGTGCGCCGGATATGCGCGTCGAGCGCGGCATCATCCGTTTCGGCGGCCCCGGGCAGGATCTCCTCGCGCACGATCTCGCGAAGCGGCGCCTGGGCGAGGATCTCGCGCGCGGTGCGCAGGCCCTCGCGCAGATGGCGGATGTCGTCGGGATGGCCGAGATAGTTCGGATTGACGAGCGGCGCGTCGGCGGGATCGGCGGAGCGCAGCCTGACCCAGCCGGTCGAGCGCGGCCGCAGCAGCACGGCGTGCAGCGTGATGCCGTCGATGTCGGGCACGCCGCGCACATCCTTGTCGATGTAGCTCGTCTTCGGCACGCACCAGATCTGGACGACCGGATCGCCGGTGCCGTCCTCGGGCACGTGATAGGAGCAGGCCTCGACGCCGTTGGTGGCCACGCGCCCCGATCCGAACAGGACATATTGAAGGCCGTTCAGGATCATGCGGACGCCGCGGTCCTGCCTGAAATAGCCGAGGGAGCCGACCGTCCGCGCAGCGAGGGGCGCTCCGGCATGGTCCTGCAGGTTGCGCCCGACGCCCGGCAGGTTCGCCTTGACGGCGATGCCGAGCCTGCGCAGCGCGTCCGCCGGGCCGATGCCCGAGAGCATCAGCAGCTTCGGGGAGACGAAGGCGCCGGCGGCGAGCAGCACCTCGCCATCGGCGCGGGCCGTGAGGCTCCGCCCGTCCAGGGCATAGTCGACGCCGACGGCGCGATCGTTCTCGATGATGATGCGGTCGACCCGGGCGCCGGTGACGATCGTCAGCCGGTCATCCCCGGCGAGCGGCGCGATGAAGGCGTCGACCGCGCTGCAGCGCCGGCCGTTCGCCGCGGTCACCTGGACATAGCCGACCCCGGACGGATCCCCCTGGTTGAAGTCCGGCGTGAAGGGCATCCCCAGCGCCTGCACCGCCTTGACGTAGAGATGGCTCATCTCGCAGGTGAAGCCGGGATAGGACACCTCGAGCGCGCCGCTTGCGCCGTGGAAGCGGTTGTTGAAGCGCTGATTGCGCTCCATCCGCGTGAAATGCGGCAGGATCGTCGCCCAGGACCAGAGGTCGGTCCTGGCGATCGCGCCCCAGGCGTCATAGTCGGCGGCGCGGCCGCGCATATAGCCCTGTGCATTGATGCTGCTGCCGCCGCCGAGCACATGGCCCTGGGGGATGACCTGCACGCGCCCGCCGAGCTGCTCCTGCGGCACGGTGTGGTGCTGGGTGAGGTAGCGCGAGCCGCCGAGGATCCGGCTGAAGCCGGCCGGTGCGCGCAGGATGAAGGCGCCGTACTGGCCGCCGGCCTCGAGCAGCAGCACGCGTGCGCCGAATTCGCCGACGAGGCGCGAAGCGGCGACGCACCCCGCGCTGCCGCCGCCGACGATGATGTAGTCGAAGCTCCGGGCCGTCCCCGTCATCGACGGGCGCTCCGGACCTCGGCCGTCGCCCGATCGAGGCCGCGGAGATAGCCGATGGCGAAGATATGGCCCTGCATGCCGTAGCCTTCCGGCGAATCGCTCTCGTCGGTGGCGAGGAGCGGCGCGTGGTCGCTGCGGACGTATCCGTCGAATCCGATCTCATGCAGCTTGCGGAAGATGGCGACGAGGTCCGTCTGGCCCTCGTCCGGAAAGGTCTCGATGAAGTCGGTCAGCGTTCCCGAAATGTCGCGGACATGAACATAGGCGATGCGACCCTGATAGCGCTCGACGAGGCCGACGATGTCGGCACCCATCTCGGCGAAGCACCCGACGCAGAAGGTCAGGGCATTGGCCGGGCTGGGCGAGAAGGCCAGCAGCCGGTCGAAGCTCTCCTGCCGGTCCATGATCCGCTCGAGCCCGCAGAGCGGCGAGAGCGGCGGATCGTCCGGATGCATGGCAAGCTTCACGCCCGCCGCCTCGGCCGCCGGCAGGACCGCGCGCAGGAAGCGCTCGAGGTTCTCCCACATCCGCTCGCGGGGGATCGGCGTCTCGCCATGCGGCATGGTGCCCGGCCCGACGTCGGCGAGGCGGAAGCCGCTGGTCGGGGCGCCGCCGCGCGCCTTCGCCTGGAACGTGGTCCGCACGACCATCGCGTCCTCGCTCACCTGCGGCATGAAGTTGTAGGCGATCACCTCGACGCCGAGCGCGCCGAGATGGCCGATGATCCGCTTGTAGCGCTCGGTCTGCTCGGCCGCGCCCTCCTTGCCGAGCACGATGCGGTCGATGGCCGGCCCGGATTCGGCGATTCTCCAGGGCAGGCCGTATCGGGCATAGTGGTCGCGCAGGGCGCGAAGGGCGTCGCGGTCGTCCGGCAGGCCGTGCATGTCGTAGTGGACGGCATAGTCCGCGCCGAGCTGCTTGAGGGCGCGCAGGCGCTTCTCGGTCGGCGGCGTGGCAACGATGGTGAGCTTCATCGGGGGTCCCCGGCGCGCGGCGTCAGATCGGGTCGAGCGGATAGAGCGGCCGGGTCGCCCTGGTGAAGGGGATGCGGCGCATGTCGGGCGCAGTCGGTCCGGGCGTGTTCGCGACCAGGATGCGCGCCGCCGCCGGGCCGAAGCTCTGGCGAAAATGCGAGGGCGACTTCACGAAGACGAGGGCGGCATCCTCGAGCGGCAGGCCCTGCGAGACGTACATCGCCTTGTCCCATTCCATGGAAGGCTGGCTGCGGACGAGCAGGCGGATGCCCCCGATGGCGATCACCGCGGTCGGCCCCATGCAGAGCTCGAGGCCGTTGGGCCCGCCATCGGTCATCCGGTAGCGACCGTCGGAGAGGTGCAGGACCATGCCGACGATCGTGACCGGCAGCCCCTCGACATGCGAAAAGGCGTGGCCGACCGGGAGCCTGACGGCTGCGCCGACCCCGGCTTGCGCGGCCGCCGCGACGGCCGGGGGATCGCAGAGCGTGAGATAGGACAGCCGCGCGGACTTGTCGGCGCCGCCGGCGATCAGCGCCTCCAGCACGGCCGGACTGTCGGCCGCCGAGCCGCCGGTCGGAGCATCGCCGGCATCGCTGACCAGCGTCATTCCCGGTCCCGCCAGGCCGATGCGGATCGCCTGGTCGAGCGGCGTCAGCTCGGGGAAGAAGTCGGCCCGATGCTGCCACATCGTCTCCGCTAGGCTCTCCGCCGCCTCGCCGGCGGCCGCCGGATCGTCGGCGCAGACCAGCGCGGCGAAGCCGAGATCGGGCACGTCGATCCAGGGCTGTACGGGGAAGAGAGCGGCGTGGATGACCGCGCCCGACTGCTCCATCGCCCGTGCGGCCAGCGCGATCGGGCGGAACGGTCCGTCGGTCGTGCGGGTGCAGACCGGGCTGACCAGGAGGGGGCGCTTGGCAAGCGCCATGGCCGGCATGGGCCGGCGTCCCGCGACGACGTCGACCAGCAGACGGGCCGTGCGCTCGCCCGTCTCGAACATGTCGATATGCGGGTACGCGCGATAGCCGATATGGAAGACGTCCGGCTGCAGCATCAGCGGCGTGATATGGCCGTGAAGGTCGAGGCTGACGCCGATCGGCGTGCCCGGCGGCAGGATGTCACGCATCCGGGCGATGATCTCGCCGTCGCCGTCTGGCTGGTCCTCGACCACGAGCGCACCGTGGAGCGCCAGCAGAAGCCCGTCGACGGGACCGGCTGCGCGCAGCCGCTCCTCCATCTCGCCGACGAGCGCATCGAAGGCGGCGCGCGTCACCGTGCCGCTCGCCGCGGCATAGGCGGCGAGGAGCGACACTGGCTCGACGCCGGCCTCCGCGAGCACGGCGAGAAAGCCCGGCACCTCGGTGCGGGCGTCGCCGTATCCGGTCAGGATCTCGTCGCCGCGATGGAGGTAGTAGCTCTCGAAGGTCGCCAGGGTGGTCGGCAGGGGCGAGAAGCTGTTGCTCTCCTGCATGAGCGAGGCGATGGCGATGCGCATGCGATGGTGCTCCCGCGCCGGCATCGTTCAAAGGCCGGCGAGCGACGCCCTGACGCCGTCGATCGTCTCGTCGATCACCGCGTCGCCATGCGTCGTCGAAATGAACCAGGCGCCGCGCTCGAGCACGCGGACGCCGTGCTGCAGCAGCCGCGTCGTCAGCCGCACATAGCCGGCGCGGTCCACGCCGATAATATCGCGGAAGTTGCGCGGCGGGCTCGTCAGCCCGAAGCCGACATGGAAGATCTGCGGAAAGCCGGTGACGGTGGCGGAGAGGCCGGCGTCGCGCAGCGCGGCCGCGACGCCCGTCATGAGCCGATGTCCCTGCCGCTCGAGCTGCTCATAGGTGCCCGGCGCCTGCAGCGATCTCAACGTCGCCACCGTCGCCGCCATGGTGATGGCTTGAGAATTGTAGGTGCCGCCGTGCATCACCTTCCTGCCGGTCGCGAACTCGTCCATGAGCGCGGCGGACCCGGCGAGGCCGGCGACGGGGAAGCCGTTCGCCACCGCCTTGCCGAAGATGGTGAGGTCGGGCGTCACGCCGAGCCGCGCCTGCGTGCCGCCCGGACCGACGCGGAAGCCGGTGATGACCTCGTCGAAGATCAGGATCGTCCCGGCCTTGCGGCACGCGGCGCGCACGCCTTCGAGATAGCCGGGCTCCGGGAAGATCGCGCCGGTGTTGCACATCGCCGGCTCCATGATGACGGCGGCGACGTCGCCACGCCCGAGCCGGTCCTCGACGAGGTCGAGCCGGTTCCAGGACAGCACCTCGATGAGCTGGCCGGCATGCGCGTCCTGCCCGGCCGTGCCCGCCTGCGGCACCGGCGTCCGCTCCGCGCCCATGCCGTCGGGGGTGGGCGCGACGCTCCACAGAATATTGTCGAGCCAGCCGTGATAATGGCCTTCGAACTTGACGATGGTGCCGCGGCCGGTGACGGCGCGCGCGAGCCGGAGCGCCGCCTGCACCGCCTCGGTGCCGGAGGAGCTGAAACGCACGCGCTCGGCGCAGGGAAGCATGCCGCAGACGAGCTCGGCCGCCTCGAACTCCACCTCGCTCTGGCCGCCGAAGAGAATGCCGCGCTCGAGCTGCCGGCGCACGGCCTCGACCACCGGCTCGGGCCGATGGCCGAGGATCATCGGCCCCATGCCGAGGTAATAGTCGATCAGGCGGTTGCCGTCGACGTCGTGCAGGAAAGGGCCTTCGGCATGGTCGAAGACGAGCGGCGTCGGCGCAATTCCCAGGCGAAAATTGCTGCTCACGCCGCCGGGCAGAAACTGCGAGGCCTCTCGGATACGGTCGACCGAGCGGTGGAAGCTGAAGTTCACGGCACTTGTCCCGCTATGGATTGGCTGCCATCATCCACCACAGTATCCATTTCGTGTCAAGAAAGGCACGTTTCTTCAGGAGAAACAACATGGCCGCCACGGAGCCGGAGAGCGACCTGGACGATCGATATCTCGTCCAGCCCGTTCTGAAGGCGATGCAGGTCCTGCAGCTGATCTGCGAGGCCGCCGAGCCGTTGACGCTCAATCAGCTCGTGCGAGAGGCCGGCCTGCCGAAGACCACGGTCTTCCGTTACCTGAAGACGCTGTCGACGATCGGCTTCATCGAGCACGACCCCGAGGCCGACCGCTACCGGCCCGGCCTCGGGCTCTGGCACCTCTCCCACGCCAGCGGCGCCTACGAGACGCTGAGGCAGGTCTGCCGGCCCCACATGAAGCGGCTCCGCCAGCGCTTCAACGAGACCATCAATCTCGGCGTGCTGTCGGGCGGCGAGGTCTTCTACCTCGACGTGCTGGAAAGCGAGCGGTCGCTGCGCATGCAGTCGAGCATCGGCGCGACGGACGCCCTGCACAGCACCTCGCTCGGTAAGGTCTTCCTCGCGTTCAGCCCCCCCGAGCGGCGTGAGCTGCTGATTCCGAAGACCTTGCCGCGCCGCACGGCGAACACGATCACCGACCGCGTGGCCCTTGTCGAGCAGCTCGCCATCATTCGCACGACGGGCTACGCCATAGAGATCGGCGAGAACGAGGAAGGCTCCTACTGCATCGCCACCCCGATCTGCGACAGCCGCAACGCGGCCGTTGCCGCCATGAGCCTGTCGGCGCCGATCTCCCGCTATGACGAGGGGGCGCGGCAGGCGATCTGCGCGGGCCTGATCGCGGCGACGAACGAGGTCGGCCGCATCCTGCGCGGGGAGGTCGGCGACGCCGGCGCCGATGCCAAGGCGGTTGCCTGAGCGGGCGCGCGAGCGGGACTTTCCCCTTGACGCCGCCGGGTTCATGATGAAACAAATATTTCGTCTCACGAACCATGGGTGGGCCGGGAGTGGAAAGCTCAGGAACCAGACGGCAGGCCGGGCAACGGTCCGCATTCGTCATCGAGGCGGTGGACATCACCAAGCGCTATGGCCATGTGCAGGCGCTTGCGGGGGCGAGCCTGCAGGTCAGGCCCGGTGAGGTCCTCGCCCTGGTCGGCGACAACGGCGCCGGCAAGTCGACCCTGACCAAGGTGATCTGCGGCGCTCTGGCGCCGGATGGCGGCACGCTCTCCTTCTGGGGCGAGGCCACCAGGGTGACGTCGACCCGCCATGCCCAGGACCTGGGGGTCGAGACGGTCTATCAGGACCTGGCGCTGGCGCCGGATCTTTCGGTGGCGGAGAACATGTTCCTCGGCCGCGAGCCGATCCGCCGCGGCGTCTTCGGCGGCTGGCCGGCGGCGCTCGATCGCCGCAGGATGCGGGAGGCCGCCCGGGACGCCATCAAGACCGCAGGGATCACGACGCTCAGCAGCGTCGACCGTTCGGTGCGCGATCTCTCCGGCGGTCAGCGGCAGGCGATCGCCGTGGCCCGTGCCGTGATGTGGGCGACGAGCGCCATCCTCATGGACGAGCCGACGGCCGCGCTCGGGACCAAGCAGACCGACATCGTCTACGACTCGATCCGCTCCGCCGCCGCGCGCGGGCTCGCCATCCTCGTGATCTCGCACGACATCCCGAAGATGCTGGGCCTTGCCGACCGTGTCGCGGTGATGCGGCAGGGCCGGACCATCGCCAATCTGCCGGCCCGCGATCTGACGATCAGCGATGTCGTCACGCTCATGCTGGGCGGAACGGCGAGAGGGGAGGCGGCATGACGAACGTGGCCCAGCCTTCGCCTGCCCAGCCTTCGCCCGCCGGGCCGGCCGGATTGCCCGGCCGCTTCGCCGCCGCCCTGCGCTCGACCCCGGTCGGGATGGCGGTGGTCGTCCTGGCTCTGGTCATCGTCTTCGGCCTGCTCTCGCCGAACGGCGCCTTCTTCCGCGTCAGCAACCTCAGCACCATCACGCTCAACGTGTCGGTGACGATGCTGCTCGCCGTCGGCATCACCTTCGTGCTGGCGGCCGGCGAGCTCGATCTTTCCATCGGCTCCAACGTGGTGCTGTCGTCGGTCGTCGCCGCGCAGGTTCTGGTCGGCCTGTCCGGCACGACCGAGCAGGTCCGCGCCGGCGACTATCCCGACCTGCCGCTCGGCATCGTCGCCGGGGCGATCGCCAGCATCCTCGCCGGAACGCTGTTCGGGGCGATCAACGGCTTCCTGGTCACGCGGCTGCGGATCAGCTCCTTCATCGTGACGCTCGGCACCATGGGCATCGGCACGGGCCTCGCCTATGTCGTCAGCAATGGCGTGAACGTGCCCAACGTGCCGCGGGTGCTGCAGACGAGCTTCGGCATCCAGAAGCTGTTCGGCATCGTGCCCTATCCGATGATCGTCGTCCTGATCATCTCCGGTGCGCTCTGGTACACGCTGCGCTCGACGCGCTTCGGCCTGCATACGCTGGCGATCGGCTCGTCGCGCGAAGCGGCCGAGCGCGCCGGCATCCGCTCGTCGCGCCATGTCATGGCGCTCTTCGTCATGATGGGCGCGCTCGCCGGCATCGCCGCGGTCCTGGACCTCACCCGCTTCGCCACGACGAATATCGGCGGCCACCAGACCACGGCGCTCGCCGCCATCGCCGCCGTCGTCATCGGCGGCACCAGCCTTTTCGGCGGCCGTGCGACGATTGCCGGCTCGATGGTCGCCTCGCTGATCCCGGTCGTCCTGGGCACCGGGCTCGTCATTCTCGGGGTGCCATCCTTCTATCAGCTCATCGTCGTCGGCACGATCCTGATCGCGGCGGTCTTCGTCGACCAGCGAAGGCGGGACCGTCTCAGCGCATAGGGAAGCCGGTGCCGATCAAAGACCGGGGTCTCCCGGAACCAGCAAGAAAAGCAGGGGAACAATGCCATGACCAGCCCATTGAAACATCTCGCTCTCGCCTTCGGGCTTTCCACCGTCCTCGCCTCGGGACCGGCTTCGGCCGCCGGGGAGAAGATCGAATTCGTCGCCGGGATGGTGGGCATTCCATTCTACACCACGATGGAATGCGGTGCGCGCGATGCGGCCAGGGATCTCGGGGTCGCGCTGAACTGGCAGGGCGCGCCCCAGTGGGACATCAACCTGCAGATGCCGATCCTGCAGGCGGCGATCGAACGGAGCCCGAACGGCATGGTGCTGGCGCCCAATGATCCGGACGCGCTGATCACCATCGTCGACGACCTCGTGAAGAACCGGAAGGTGCCGGTGGTCACCGTCGACGGCAGCCTCAACCAGCCGGTCGACGTCCAGAACATCCGCACCGACAATCTCACCGCCGGCGGACTGGCGGCCGAGGCCATGGCAAAGGCGATCGGCGGCGAGGGCACGGTCCTGGTCGTCGCGCTCAATCCCGGCGTCGTCGGCAACCAGCAGCGCGCCGACGGCTTCGTCAAGGTGCTGAAGGAGAAGTATCCGAAGATTACCGTGCTGCCGATCGAATATCCCGGCACCGACCAGAACAAGGCGGCCGAGGTGGTCTCCGCCGCGCTGCAGGCCCATCCGGACCTGAAGGGCATCTACACCACCCATTCCAATGCCGCCGTCGGCACGTCGTCCGCCGTGATCGGCGCGGGCCTCGGCGGCAAGGTCAAGATCATCGCCTATGACGCCGATCCCCAGCAGGTGCGCGATCTCAAGGCCGGCATCTACGACGCCCTGGTCGTGCAATCGCCCTATATCGAGGGCTACGACTCCGTGAAGCTCGTCACGCGCATCCTGCGCGGCGAGGTCGACCCGACGAAGGTGGAGAAGGTCAGCTATCCGCCGATGGTCGTCGCGACGCGCGACAATCTCGACAAGCCCGAGGTCAGGAAGAACCTCTACGTCGACGCCTGCCGGTAGCGCGAGCGCGGGGGCGGCCGGATGCCGCCCCCGTCCCGGCGCGCCGACAGGAGCCTGCGGGGCGTGAAGATGCGATCTCTTGGGGGAGACATGGGCGAGGGGCAGGAACGGGCCGCCATCGTGACGGGCGCCGGCACGGGGATCGGCCAGGCCATCGCGCTGACGCTGGCGCAATCCGGCATCCGCACGCTGATCGTGGGCCGCCGGCCCGAGCCGCTCCGGGAGACGGTCGCCCGCTCGCCGGAGGCGAACCGGATCGTCGCCATCTGCGCCGATATCGCCGACCCCGCCGGCCGGGCCAGCACCGTCGAGGCCGCCCTCGACCGATTCGGCCGCATCGACATCCTCGTCAACAATGCCGGCGTCTCCTCCATCGCGCCGCTGCTGTCTTCGACCGAAGCGGAATGGCGCCGCGTCATGGCGACCAATGTCGACGCCGCCTTCTTCATGGCGCAGGCCGTGCTGCCCTCGATGCGCGAACGCCAGTGGGGCCGCATCGTCAATATCGGCTCGGTCTACGGCGCGCTCGCGCTCAATGCTTCGCTCTACGACGCCTTCGGCGACGAAGGCGCCCTCGGGCCGAAGCGCCAGCCGGCCTATCACACGTCGAAGGGCGCTGTCCTCAACCTGACCCGCGACCTCGCCGCCGCGGTCGCGCGCTGGAAGATCACCGTCAACACGGTCAGCCCGGGCATGGTGATCACCGAGCAGTCCGACGGGCTCCTGTCGCCCGAGGTCGAGCGCAAGCTGTGCGACATGACCCCGCTCGGACGCTTCGGCAAGCCGGAAGAGATCGCCTTCGCCGTGCGCTTCCTCGCCTCCGACGAGGCGGCCTTCATCACCGGCGAGGAGATCCGTGTCGATGGCGGCTGGACCATCTGGTAGCCGCCCGCCCATGGGAGTGACCGACATGCCCGGCGATCCGCGTCGCCTCGACGGGGAGGTGGCGCTCGTGACCGGCGCGGCGCGCAATATCGGCGCCGCCACCGCGCTGCGCCTCGCCGCCGCGGGCGCGGCGGTCGCCGTCCATCATCATTCGGCGTCCTCGCGCGACGATGCCGAGGCGGTCGCCGCGCAGATCCTGTCCGGCGGCGGCAGAGCCATCGCCGTCGAGGCCGACATCGCCTCGGAGGCCGCCGTCACCGCCATGGTCGCTGCGGTGGACGCGGCTCTCGGCGGCCCGACCATCCTCGTGAACAACGCGGCGGCGTCTGTCGTGGGCGCCCGGCCCTGGACCGATCTCGCGCCCGACGATTGGGACCGGGTGCTGCGGACCAATGTCACCGGGGCGTTTCTGTGCGCCCGCGCCGCCTACCCCTTCATGCGCGCACGCGGGCGCGGCCGGATCGTCACCATGGGATCCGTGCGCAGTCCGCTCGGGCGCCCGGGCAATGCCCACTACACGGCGTCCAAGAGCGCGCTCGAGGGCATGGGGCGCGTGCTGGCCCGGGAAATGGGCATCGACGGCATAACGGTCAACACGATCATCGTCGGGGCGATCCGCACGCCTGCGGAGGCAGCCTATGGCGATGCCGCCGAGATCGACGGGGCCCTCCTCGAGCTGCAGGCGATCAAGCGGCGGGGCGAGCCCGAAGACGTCGCCGGGCTCGTCGCCTTCCTCGCCTCGCACGAAGCGGGCTTCATCACCGGCCAGTCGATCGTCGTCGACGGCGGGTGGGTGATGCATTGACCGGTCGCCGCCGCTTCACGCGAGCGGCAGGAAGACGCGACGTCACTTGTTGGCGGTCGCCTCCACCTGCACCGCCTTCTTCACCAGCTCCAGCGAGGCCTGGTCGCCGTTGCCGAGCTGGGACAGGGCCAGCGCCGGGATCGGCTCGAGCGTGCCGATCACCAGGTTGAAGGACTTGGGATCGGTGATGAAGGCCTTGACCGCGGCACCGAGCTTGTGGCCGGCATCCGCCATGCCGAGCCCGGCGATGATGCCGCCCTCGATCTGCCGTGCCGCCTGGTCGGCGAGGGCGGCGCGCGTCAGCTTCTGCTCCGTGGCGGTTCGGTCGACCAGCTTGCCGAAGGCGCCGCCGTCGGTCAGCGCCAGGGTGAGGCCGCGAAAGTCCAGCGTGGCGAGCGCGGCCTCGGCGGTCTGCGGGTCCTCGAACACGCTCCTCGGCACGCCGCCGAAGGAGCCGCCGACCTCGATCTTGCCGATGCCGTCGATGTCGAGCGAGACCGGGCCGAGCCGCAGGGTCTGATCGGACTCCGTCCAGGCCGCGTCGAGCACGCTGTTGATGGTGAGCGTGCCGAGGCCGAGCGACTTGAAGCCGTCGCGGGCCTCGGCGTCGTCGATGGCATCGACCGGCATGCTGAAGCCGGCGATGCGGCCCTTGATCTCGCTCGGCGCGAAGCCGACCCATTGCGGCGCATCGACGGTGAAGCCGCCGATGGAAAAGGCGCCCTTGCCGGGGACGGTGACGTCGAGATCGGCCATGGCGATGCCGGCGAGGCGGGGCTTGGGATATTGCTCCAGCGGCAGCGTCTCCGGCGATTCGCCCCGGGCGATCCTGTCGAGCATGGGATCGAGGCCCTCGATGCTGAAGCCCCGGATGGCGAAGGAGCCGAGCTGCAGGTCGCCGCCTTGCGGGTCGTCGGTCACCGCGAACTCGCCCAGGCGGATCTCGCCAATGCTGGTGCCGGCGAAGTTCTCGAGCCGGAACAGGCCGATCTCGACCGGGGGCTTGCCCTTCTCCGACACGTCGAGCCCGCGCATCTCCAGCGAGCCGATCTCGAAGGATTTCAGCAGGCCGCGGAAGAAGGCCACGGCCTCGGCGGGATTCTTGTCGCCGAACTGCGGGTCGGCCGCCATGCGCGCCAGCAGCGCCGCGAGCTGCGACGGCTTCATCGGCGGCGGTCCGATCTTGACGTCGCTGCCGCTGATGCCCTCGATCGTCATCGCCATGGTGTCGGAGCCGAGCGAGAGCTTCTCGAGGGAGAAGCTCTTGTAGACCGGCTGCTTGCCGACCGGCGCCGCTGCCGCGAGGGAATCGTCGAGCCAGGCGGCGTAGGCGTTGAAATCGAGCGCGTCGATCGCCATTCGCCCGACCGACATCCGCGTGCCCGCCGCGCCGCTGGCGGTGGTGCCCTGGTCGAGGCCCGCCACGGTCACGGCGTCGATGCGGCCGGCGTCGACGCCGGTGAGAACCGTGTCGCGATAGATCACCTCGGAGGTGATGCCGTTGACGCTGGTCTTCATCGACAGCGACGGGATGGTGATCGATTTGGCCTTGGCCGCGAGCAGCCAGGCGGCGAGCGGCGGCAGCCCCCCGGGCTTGCCGGCGGCGCTGAGCGTCCCGGACGAGGGCAGCGGCGCGGCGACGGCGGCGAGCGTCGCCTTGTCCACGGTGACCACCATGTCCGGGCCGCCCCGGGCCGTGGTGGTCAGCCCCTCGATGCCGATGGAGGTGGCCTTCAGCGTCTGGCCGGCGGCCTCCATGCCCTGGACCACGATCCTGCGCACGGCGATGGTCGTGCCGCTCGCGCCGGGATAGGCGATGCGCACGTCGGACAGGGTGACGCCGCCCTGGCCCGTCTCGGTCGCGCCGATGGTGACGGCGGGGCCGGCGTTCTGGACGCCGGCATCCTCGGCGCCGGCCGGCAGGGACGCGGCGGCGAGCAGGCCGCCGGCGACCAGCGAGGCGGCGACGCCGCGGCGAATCCTGGCCCCGAGGCGGCCGGCCCGAGCGGAGAAGGGTGTCATCGGCGTCCTGGCCTCCCTGCATGCGCGGCCGGATCGCGCCCGGCGGCGGCAGCTTATCACGGCCGCCGAGCCTGCGCCGCCGGGGTGGCAGCGGCGGGCATCGGCGATGAGGTCGCAGGCTCCCGAGCGCCGAGCGGCTCAGGCCGCGGGCTGGAACCGGGTCTCGACCGCCTCGACATCGTTGCGGGTCGGCAGCTTCGCCTCGTTGCCGAGGAACTGGATGGCATGGGTCGAGGCGGCGCGGGCGAAGCGAAAATGATCCTCCCAGCGCGACAGCGGGCGCGACAGGTAGGAATACATGTAGGCGCCGTGGAAGATGTCGCCGGCGCCGTTGGTGTCGACCACCGCGGCGCGCGGCACCACCAGCGCCGGCATGCGCTGCACCCGGCCGCTCTCGTCGTACCAGAGCATGCCGCGCTCGCCCTGCGTCACGCCGCCGACCTTGACGCCCCGGCTCTTGAGATAGTCGAGCATGGCGGCGTCGGAGAGGTCCATCTGCTCGCACAGGCGCTCGGCGACCACGGCCACGTCGACATGGCCGAGCAGCTCGTCGGTGTTGGAGCGCAGGCCGCCGCCGTCGAGCGACACGAGACGGCCGAGCTTGCGGAACTCCTGGGCATAGTGGAGCGCGGCATCGGCGAGATGGCCGTCGAGATGCAGCGCCCGGCAGGAGCTGAGGTTGAGATGCGGGAAGGGGTGGAGATATTCGTCGTCGCGGGCGCGCACGATGGCGCGCTTGCCGTCCTTGGGCATGATGAAGGACAGCGAGGAGCGCTTCACCTTCCGCGGATGCACCGAGATGCCGTACTTGGCCGCCATGTCCAGGAACATGCGGCCGAGCCAGTCGTTGGAGTTGGTGGTGATCAGGTCCGGGATCACGCCGAGCTTGGCGCAGCAGAAGGCGGCCGTGGTGGCGTTGCCGCCGAAGGCGACGGCATAGTCCTTGGCCACCGATTTCTCGTCGCCTTGCGGCAAGCTGTCCGCCACGAAGGTCACGTCGATATAGGCGTGGCCGATGAACAGCGCTTCCATGGGGCATCGCTCCGGAAGAAACAATATCCCCCACCGATTAATCGTCGCGGCGCGTGCGCGCAATATCATTTCGCATCTGCGAAGGAGACCGTGGGGTTGTGCCGGTGCAACAGCTTGGCTGAAACCGGTGCGCAGGGCTTGAGTGTGGCGGCAATTGGGACATATCACATACATGGCCTGTATGGCGTTGGGGCCGAACCGTCCCGCTTTCGGGGCGATCAGGCTTTGCCACGATGCCGCGCGGCGGGGGACGCGCGGCGGGTCCGGCTGACGTTCGTTGTGATCACTCTGGTGGAGGACACCCCTATGAGAAAACTTCTTCTCGTCGCAGCCGCAGGCCTGGCCCTGGCGGGATGCAGCGAATATTCGCAGTCCGACCGTACCCTCGGCGGCGCTGCGATCGGCGCGGGCAGCGGCGCGCTCATCGGCGGCCTGGCCACCCGTTCGGCGGGCGGAGCGATCGTCGGCGGCGTCCTCGGCGGCGCGGCCGGGGCGATCATCGGCTCCGAGACCACGCCGCGCGCCTGCTGGGCCCGCGACTATTACGGCCGCCGCTACCGGGTGCGCTGCCCGTAAGACGCCGTCCTTTCCGGCCGTTTCAGGGACCCGCGCGAGCTTTCGCGCGGGTCTCGCCATGTCTGGGCCCCGGCCGATGACGGCAAATCCCGGGGCCGCGCGGTCGAGGCGTCAGCCCGCCGATCGCGCGTCGCGCCGTGCCATCGCGGCCCGGCGGCGCTATGATCGGGCAAAGGGGGGAATCGGTTGCTTCCGCACGACGCCAGTTCCTGGGCGATAGCGCTCTACGTCTCGGAATGGCTGATCCGACTCGCCATGGTCGTGATCGTGCCGTTCCGGCGCTCGCCCGACGCGGCCCGCGGTTGGCTGCTCCTGGTGCTGTTCGCGCCCTGGCCGGCTCTGGTGCTCTATTGGCTGATCGGCCGGCCGACCTTCCCGCGCTGGCGGCGCGAGCGGGTGAAGCGCCTGCCCGAGCTGCTCGGCGCCACCGCGGCGCAGATCGCCCGGCTGACCCGGACCGAGGCGGCGCAGCTGCCGGCGCGGGCGGCGCGGGCGGCGACGCTGGTGCGCAATATCGGCCAGATGCCGGTGGTCGAGGGCAACAGCGTCGACCTCCTGCCGGATTACCAGGGCACGATCGACAGGCTGGTCACCGATATCGACAGCGCCCGCTTCCATGTCCATCTCCTGTTCTACATCTTCGCCGACGATGCGACCGGCGGCCGGGTGATGGAGGCGCTGCGGCGGGCCGCCGCCCGCGGCGTCGCCTGCCGGGTGCTGATCGACGCGCTGGGCTCGCGCCCCTGGATCGACAAGGTCCGGGCGCGGCTGGCGGCCGACAACGTGGCGGTGCACGCGGCGCTGCCGGTCAGCATCTTCCGCCGCAAATCGGCGCGTGCCGACCTGCGCAACCACCGCAAGATCGCCGTCATCGACGGGCGCGTCGGCTATGCCGGCTCCCAGAACATCGTCGATCCCAGCTTTCGCCCCGGCATCGTCAACAAGGAGCTGATGGTGCGCGTGCGCGGGCCGGTGGTGCTCGAGCTGCAATCGGTGTTCATCGCCGACTGGTTCCTGGAGACCGACGAGGTCCTGGACGGCGCGCACCAGGAGCTGCTGCCCGGTCCCGTCCTCGCCGGGCAGGTGCCGGCCCAGGTGCTGCCGAGCGGCCCCGACTATCCCGGCGCCGGCATCCAGAACCTGATCGTGGCGGCGATCCACACCGCTCGCGAGCGGGTGGTGATCGCCACGCCCTATTTCGTGCCGAGCGAGCCGCTGCTCGACGCGCTGCAGACGGCGGTGCTGCGCGGCGTCGAGATCCACCTCTTCGTGTCGCGCGTCACCGACCAGGAGCTGGTCCGTCTGGCCCAGCGCTCGTACTACGCCCAGCTGATGGCGGCCGGCGTGCAGATCAGGCTCTACCGCGACGGGCTGCTGCACGCCAAGAACCTGTCGATCGACGACGACCTGGCGGTGATCGGCTCCAGCAATGTCGACATCCGCTCCTTCGTGCTCAACTCGGAGGTGACGCTGGTGTTCTACGACCGCGAGGTCTCGGCGCGGCTGCGGGCCGAGCAGGACCGCTATTTCGCCGCCAGCGACCTCCTGCTGCCGGACGAATGGGACAGGCGGCCCTTCGCCGTGAAGATCGCCGAGAATTTCGGGCGACTCGTCAGCCCGCTGCTCTGATTCGGCAGCGTCACGAAGCCCCGCGCGCGGCGCGGTTCGCCGGCAGGGCGGCAATGAGCAGAAGGCAGACGAAGGCGCCGGCGGCAGCGGCCAGGAAGCCGTCGATATAGGCGAGCACCGCCGCCTGCCTGGCGATGGCCGAGGCGAGCAGGTTCGTCGCCTGGGCGCCGGCGACGGCGAGATCGGAGGTGTGCGCCCCGACGGCGTTGCGATAGGCGGCCAGCCGGTCGGCCGTGAGGCTGGCAAGGCTGTCGACATGCAGGCCGATCAGGTTGGAGTGGATCTGCTCGCGCTGGCGCACGAAGGTCTGCATGAACGCCGTGCCGATCTCGCCGCCGAACAGGCGGCTCGTCTGCAGCAGCGTCCCGATGGTCAGCGCATCGGCCGGGTTGATCGCCTGCACCACCAGGACCACGAGCGCGGTCAGGGCGAAGGACTGGCCGAGGGCCTGCACGATCTGCGACTGCAGGAAGTCGCCGGTCGCCCAGACGCTGGTCAATTGGGCGGCCATCAGGCAGGCGGCACCGACCAGGGCGGTGCCCGCCGCCAGGACCAGGCGCCCGTCGAGGCGCGACAGGAGATAGCCGAGCGGCAGGACGATGGCGAACTGGGGGAGGGCGATCCAGAGCAGAACCGAGCCGACCTGCAGCTCGCGGAAGTTCTGCACGGTCTGGAGATAGTTCGGAATGATGTAGCTGGTCGACAGGATGATGAAGCGATAGCCGGCGAGAAGCAGCATCAGGAGGACGAGGTGGTGCTGCATCAGCAGGCGGAGATTGAGGAAGGGGGTGCGCGTGACCCAGAGCTCGCGCACGACGAAGGCGGTGGTGACCAGGCCGCCCGATATCAGGAGCCCGTTGACCAGCCCGTTGTTGATCCAGTCGAGGCGGTTGCCCTGGTCCAGGCCGGCATAGAGCAGGCTGAAGCCGAGCGCGGCATAGGCCAGGCCCGGCCAGTCGAGATGGGCGAGCAGCTCCGTCTTCACGCTCTCGCGCGGGATGCCGTACCACACGCAGGCGAACATCAGCGGAAGCGCGCCGCAATATTGCCAATCGATCCATCGCCACGAGAGATTGTCGGAATACCACCCCTCCAGGGAGGCGGCCACATTCTGCGAAAGCTCCGAGTTCATGGCGTAGATCGCGATGCCGTAGACGACCAGGCGCGCCGGCAGGCTGCGGGCGATGAAGCTGATCGTCAGCGGAATGAAGGTCCCGGAGCCGGCTCCGGCCAGGAACTGCGCCGCCAGGAAGGCGGAGAGGTTCGGCGACAGCGGCGCCAGCAGGCTGGAGACGAAAAAAAGGATGATGCCGAGCAGCAGGACCCGCCTGACGCCCAGGATCGCGCCGAGATAGGGACAGCAGACGCCGACCATCATCTGGCCGATGCCGAAGCTCGTGGTCATCCAGGCCCCTTCGTCGAAGCCGAGATGCAGGCCGCCGCGCAGGTCGGCGATGCCCAGGCTCGTCACCCGGGTGCCGAGCGTGGCCATGATGGAACCCAGGAGCACGCCGGCGATGCCGACATAGGGCCGCAGCGTGTCGGCGCTCAGGCGCGGATGGGCATGCGCGACCGGATGGAGCGCCCGGCCGACGACGGTGACGGGAGCGAGATGGAGACTCACGGCTTGGCCGTCGCGGCGCCGTCGCCGGTATCGATCGTGGCCTCGACCGACAATCCGGGCCGCACCAGGCTGCCGAGCGCCGGGTTGGCGTCCAGCACGATCTTGACGGGCACGCGCTGCACGACCTTGGTGAAGTTGCCGGTGGCGTTGTCGGGCGGCAGCAGCGCGAAGGTGCTGCCGGTGCCGGGCGACCAGCTCTCGACATGGCCGGTCAGCGCGAGGTCGGGGAAGGCATCGACGGCGACGCGCGCGGCCTGGCCGACGCGGACATTGGTCATCTGGGTTTCCTTGTAGTTCGCGACGACCCAGACGTTCGGCAGCGGCACCACGGCGATGATCTGCGTCCCGACATTGACGAACTGGCCCGGGCGCACCTGGCGCTGGCCGACCAGGCCGTCGGCCGGCGAGACGATGCGGGTATAGTTGAGGTTGTTGGTCGCCAGCGTGACCTGGGCCTCCGCCGCCTGGATCTGCGCCTCGATCTGCTTCTGTTGCATGTCGAGGCCGGCGAGGATGGCCTTCTGCTGGTCGAGCTGGGCTTCGTTCAGCGATTTCTGCGCGGCGGCGCGCCTTGCATTGGCGTCCGCCTGCTCGACGAATTGCTGGGTCCCGGCCGTGCCCGCGGCCAGGAGCGTCCGCTGGCGCTTGGCTTCGAGCTGGTAGCGCACGAGGTCCGCGTCCGACGCCTCGATATTGGCGCCGGCCTGGCGGATGAGCGCGGCCTGCACATCCTTCTGGTTGGCGATGTTGGCCAGCGAGGCCTGCGCCGCGGCGAGGTTGGCCTTGGCCAGGGCGAGCTGCGCCTGATAGTCGGATGGATCGATCTGCGCGATGAGATCGTTCTTGCGGACCGTCTGGTAGTCGCCGACGGCGACATCGGTGATGTAGCCCGACACGTGCGCCGCGAGCGGGGTGACGTCGCCCGCCACGAACGCATCGTCCGTGGTGGCAAATCGGGCCGAGCCGGTCCATCGGTTCCAATGCCCGGCGACATACCAGACCAGCCAGGCCGCGACGATGAGAAAGGCGACGCGCAGGGCTGGATAGAGCCATCGGGTCCATGGGATTGTCCCGGAGGCCCCGGCCACTGCCTGCTTCTCCGCCACGTCGGTCATGCCGCACCCCGGCCAGTTGGAACGATCATCCCGGGCCGGAGCCATCGGCTCCGGTCCGTGCTGCAAGCCGCCCTCGAGGGCGGGCCCGCCCCCAGGCCCACGCAGAAATGCTAGTGTTGTGCTTCCGACGCTTGGTCCCCGACCATTGTGTTGGAAGCACAACACAAAGCATTGAACCAACTAGGGTTCCGGGCTGACGGTTCGGAACGAACCGTTAGAGTCGGAACACTAGCGCGAGACCGCGCGGGCTTCCATCCGCACGATCGCCGTCGCCGAGCCGAGAATGTCACGCGTGTCGCGATGCCGCCAGAAAGATGCGTGCCGTTCCTCGCGACATCGTCGACGTCGCGTTGCGGCGGGAGGGCAGGGCGCTCCGCTCAGGTCGAGATCTCGTCGATCTCGGCGGCCGGCTCCTCCAGGCGGACGTCGTAGCCCCACAAGGTGCGGATATGGGCCAGCACCTGGTCGCGGCTGCGCGGCCCCAGGCCGACGCCGTTGCGGGCGTCGTGGCGCAGCACGAGCTGGCGGTTGCCGAGCAGGTCGACGTCCACCACCTGGATGTCCGGCTCGGCCGCGGTGACGTCGTAGCTGTCGGCGAGGGCGTTGCGCACCCGGCGATAGCCCTCGTCGTCGTGGATGGCCTCGATCCGATACTGCGGATCGGCCGCCTTGTCGGACAGCACGAACAGCTTGAACCGGCGGATGAGGTTCGGGCTGAGGAACTGGCGGATGAAGGATTCGTCGCGGTAATTGGCCCAGACGTGCTTGAGCGTGCCGCACCAGTCGCCATTGCCGGCGATGTCGGGAAACCACTCGCGGTCCTCCGGCGTCGGCGCCATGCAGATGCGCTCGATGTCCTGCATCATGGCAAAGCCGAGGGCATAGGGGTTCATGCCGCCATAGCGCGGATCGTCGAAGGGGGGCTGGAACACCACGTTGGAATGGCTGTGCAGGATCTCCAGCAGCGCACCTTCCGAGATCAGGCCCTTGTCGAAGAGCCGGTTGACGATGGTGTAATGGACGAAGGTGGCGCAGCCCTCGTTCATCACCTTGGTCTGGCGCTGCGGGTAGAAATATTGCGCCAGGTTGCGGACGATGCGCAGCAGCTCGCGCTGCCAGTCCTGCAGCACGGGGCTGGTCTTCTCCAGGAAGTAGAGCAGGTTCTCCTCCGGCAGCCGCAGGCGCCGCTTGCGCTCGCGCGCCTCCTGCTCGCTCAGCGTCGGCTCGCCCTGCGGCGAGGCGTTCGGCACGGTGCGCCAGAGGTCGCTATAGGTCCTGGCCTCGTGCTGCAGGCGCTCGCGCCGGCGCCGCTCATATTCCCCCATCTTCAGCTTGGCCGGGCGCTTGTAGCGGAACATGCCCTGGTTCATCAGCGCATGGGCGGCGTCGAGCACGCTCTCCACCGCGCCGAAGCCGTGGCGCTCCTCGCACTCCGCCACATAGTGCTTGGCGAAGTCGAGATAGTCGAGGATGCCGTCCGGATCGGTCCATTGCTGGAAGAGGTAGTTGTTCTTGTAGAAATGGTTGTGGCCGAACGCCGCGTGCGCCAGCACCAGCGTCTGCATCGCCATGGTGTTCTCCTCCATGTAATAGCTGATACATGGATTGGAGTTGATGACGATCTCGTAGGCCAGCGCCTGGTAGCCCTTGCGGTACAGCGTCTCGTCGCGGACGAACTTCTTGCCGAACGACCAGTGCGCATACATCAGCGGCATGCCGATGGAGCAATAGGCATCGAGCATCTGCTCGGCCGAGATGATCTCGATCTGGTTGGGGAAGACCTCGAGGCCGAGCTCGCCGACGGCGATCTCCTCGATCGCCTCGAACACGCGCTGCATGGTCGGGAAGGTCCAGTCCGCGGCGTTGAAGAGCGGCCCGGAGCCGGCGGCCGGCGGCCGGTCGACGTGGATCGGGCTCGTCATCGCGTGGCCTTCTGGTTCTGCTTGGCGAAGAGCTCGCGGAACACGGGGTAGATGTCGGCCCGGCCGCCGACCTGCTTCATGGCGAAGTTGGCGGCCTGCAGGGGCAAGGCGGCATAGCCGCGCCACAGCTCCTTGCCGCTGGTCGGCGCGGTGCGGTTGTCGTCGTCGCGCCGGTCGGCGATCTCGATATAGGCGTAGTACTGGGACAGCGGCAGGATCTCGTTGAGAAGCAGCGCCACGCAGCCGGCCGTGTCGCTGGAGGAATTGTCGCCGTCGGATGCCTGGGCGCAATAGATGTTCCACTCGGCCACGGGATAGCGCCGCTCGCGGATCTCGAGCATCTTCTTCAGCGCGGCGCTGACCACCGTGCCGCCGGACTCGCGACCGTAGAAGAATTCCTGCTCGTCGACCTCCGCCGCCTCGTGGGTGTGGCGGACGAAGACCAGCTCGACCCGGTCGTAGCGGCGCTTCAGGAACAGGTGCAGCAGGATGAAGAAGCGCTTGGCGAGGTCCTTCTCGCGCTCGCCCATCGAGGCGGAGACGTCCATCAGGCAGAACATCACCGCCTTGGTGCGCGGCACCGGCCGGGGCTCGAACCGGTTGTAGCGCACGTCGATCGGGTCGATGTAGGGGATGGCGCGCTGCAGGCGCCGCAGCCGCTCCAGCTCGGCGGTGGCCACGACCCGGCGCTGCCGGTCGGCGCCGTCGAGGGGCTCCTTCTCCGACAGCGCCGTGATCTCCTCATCGAGGCGGCGGATCTGCTCGGTGGTCGGGCGGCGCAGCGCGAGCCGGCGGCTGAGGCTGTGGCGCATGGTGCGCAGCACGTTGAGGTTGGGCGTGGTGCCGTCGTTGGAATAGCCCGCGCGCCTCGGCTCGCTGCCGCTCGTGTCCTTGAGCGAGGCCTTGATCATGTCGGGCAGCTCGAGGTCCTCAAACAGGATGTCGAGGAACTCGTCCTCCGACAGCATGAAGACGAACTTGTCCTCCTCCGAGCCCGAGGGCGAGGCGTCCCGGCCGGACCCGCCGCCGCCCGACGGCGGCTTGTCGATCTGGTCGCCGGTGACGAACTCCTTGTTGCCGGGGAAGACCCGTTCGCGGTCGCCGCCGGAATCGGAGAGCTGGAACTGCGGCTCGCCGATGCCCTTGGCCGGGATCGACACCGAGCCGCCCTTGGCGGCATCGGCGATGGCCCGGTCCCGGACCGCCCTGTCGACGGCGTCCCGCACCTGCCCGCGCGTGCGCTGCAGGAAGCGTTGGCGATTGCCCAGGCTCTTATCCCGTGGATTGAGCCGGCGGTCGATGAATTGCGGCATGGTCGATACTCACTGCCCTTCACCCGGCCTTGTTGACCCGCATGTACCATTCAACCAGCCGGCGGACCTGCCGTTCCGTGTAGCCGCGCGTCATCATCCGCTTGAGGAAGTCGGCGTGCTGCTTCTCGGTCTTCGAGTCCTTCTTGGTGCCGAAGCTGATGATCGGCAGAAGGTCCTCGACCTGGCTGAACATGCGCTTCTCGATGACCTCCCTGATCTTCTCGTAGCTGGTCCAGGACGGGTTGCGCCCCTGATTGCCCGCCCGGGCCCGCAGGGCGAACTTGACGATCTCGTTGCGGAAGTCCTTGGGATTGGCGATGCCGGCCGGCTTCTCGATCTTGGAGAGCTCGCCGTCGAGGATCTGGCGGTCGAACACCTGGCCGGTGTCGGCGTCCTTGAAGTCCTGCTCCTCGATCCAGGCGTCGGCATAGGCGATGTAGCGGTCGAACAGGTTCTGGCCGTACTCGCTGTAGGATTCGATATAGGCCTTCTGGATCTCGCGGCCGATGAACTCGGCATAGCGCGGCGCCAGGGCCGACTTGATGAAGTCGAGATAGCGCTGCTCGACCTCCTTGGGGTACTGCTCGCGCTTGAGCGCCTGCTCGAGCACATACATCAGGTGCACGGGGTCGGCGGCGATCTCCTCGGTGTCGTAGTTGAAGGTCTCGGACAGCACCTTGAAGGCGAAGCGCGTCGAGATGCCGGTCATGCCCTCGGACACGCCGGCCGCCTCGCGATATTCCTGGATCGACTTGGCCTTCGGGTCCGTGTCCTTCAGGTTGTCGCCGTTGTAGACCCGCATCTTGGAGAAGAGCGGCGAGTTCTGGTGCTCCTTGAGGCGCGAGAGCACGCAGAAGCGGCTGAGGATCTCCAGCACCTCCGGCGCGCAGGGGGCGTCGCTGAGCTCGCTGCCTTCCAGCAGCTTGGCGTAGATCATCGCCTCCTCGTTGACGCGCAGGCAGTAGGGGACCTTGACCACGCAGATGCGGTCGAGGAAGGCCTCGTTGTTCTTGTTGTTCTTGAACTGCTCCCATTCCGATTCGTTGGAATGGGCGAGGACGATGCCCTGGAAGGGCAGGCCGCCGATATTCTCCGTGCCGGCGTAGTTTCCCTCCTGCGTCGCGGTCAGCAGGGGGTGCAGCACCTTGATCGGCGCCTTGAACATCTCGACGAACTCGAGCAGGCCCTGCGTGGTGCGGTTGAGGCCGCCGGAATAGCTGTAGGCGTCCGGATCGTTCTGGGCGTAGTGCTCGAGCTTGCGGATGTCGATCTTGCCGACCAGGGCGGAGATGTCCTGGTTGTTCTCGTCGCCCGGCTCGGTCTTGGCGACGTTGATCTGGCGCAGCTTGGAGGGGTAGAGCCGCACCACGGAGAACTTGGAGATGTCGCCGTCGAACTGGTCGAGCCGCTTGGCGGCCCAGGGCGAGCAGATGCCGGTCAGGCGGCGGCGGGCGATGCCGTAATGGCTCTCCAGGACCTCGCCCATCGTCTCCGGCTTGAACAGGCCGAGGGGCGATTCGAAGATCGGGCTGATCTCGTTGCCGGCGGCCAGCACGTAGATCGGCTGCGTCTCCATCAGCTGCTTCAGCCGCTCGGCCAGCGAGGACTTGCCGCCGCCGACCGGGCCGAGGAGGTAGAGGATCTGCTTGCGCTCCTCCAGCCCCTGCGCCGCATGCTGGAAATAGCTGACCACGCGCTGGATCGTGTCCTCCATGCCGAAAAAGCCGGTCATGGTCGGATAGATCTTGATTGTCCTGTTCAGGAAGATCCGGCCCAGGCGCAGATCCGTGCTGGTATCGAGCACGATCGGTTCGCCGATGGCGGAGACCATCCGTTCGGCTGCCGTTGCATACATCCCGGGATTATCTCGGCAGCCCGCAAGGTAATCCGTGAGGCTCATGAACTCTCGTCTCTCCCGCTCATAGGCGGATGAGAAGAGGTTGAATATTTCAGCACTCTTCGGTGATGAAACAGCGATCGAATCAACAATACTTGACTGGACCAAGCCGGACGCCGCCTTGGTATTCATTGAGAACCTCCAATGCGATCAGTATATCTACCGTTGCTAACAGGCTGGGCTTGAATCGTTAACGAATGGTTAACACAACATTAAAAGCAGTCCCTGCCTGAGACTTTTGCTGTTGTAGGATAGCATTTTTCACACAGTTCGAATTGGAGACTGTGCGTATTGTCACGACTCTATTGCAGCAGGCGCTTGCGCGCCATGGCGCGCGGCAACGGGACGCACCGGCGGCCGGGCCGGCCGGGTTCGGCACCGCCGGTACGGCCGCCGGTTCCGGGCGGGCGTGGCCGCATCGCGGCCGGGCCTGGCGGGAAATCGGGTAATCCGTTGAAAAATCACCCGAAGATGTCCACCTAAAGCATCGGCGGGGACATGGTGCGGCCGGCCGGAATGGTCTAGAAGGGCACACCAGAATCGGTCAGAGGCCGTGCATTGACTGACGAGAACGACAAGCGCCCGGGCGACGGCGAGCCGTCCGAGATCCGGTCCGTTTCCATCACCGACGAAATGCGCCGCAGCTATCTCGACTACGCCATGAGCGTGATCGTGAGCCGCGCCTTGCCGGACGCCCGCGACGGGCTGAAGCCGGTGCACCGGCGCATCATCTATTCCATGTACGAGAACGGGCACACGCCCGAGAAGAAATACGTCAAGTCCGCCAACATCGTCGGCGCCGTCATGGGTCAGTACCACCCGCATGGCGACCAGGCGATCTATTTTGCGCTGGTGCGCATGGCGCAGTTCTTCTCGATGCGGCTGATGCTGGTCGACGGGCAGGGCAATTTCGGCTCGGTCGACGGCGACATGCCGGCGGCCATGCGCTACACCGAATCGCGCATGTCCAAGGCGGCGGTGGCGCTGATCGACGACATCGACAAGGACACGGTCGATTTCCAGGACAACTACGACGGCACCAGGCAGGAGCCCACCGTCCTGCCGGCGCAGTTCCCCAACCTCCTGGTCAACGGGGCGGGCGGCATCGCGGTCGGCATGGCCACCAACATCCCGCCGCACAATCTCGGCGAAGTCGTCGACGCGTGCCTGGCCTATATCGAGAATCCCGGCATCACCATCGACGAATTGACGGAGATCATCCCCGGGCCGGACTTTCCCACCGGTGCCCAGATCATCGGGCGCAGCGGCATCCGCGCCGCCTACCAGACCGGCCGCGGCTCGATCATCATGCGCGCCACGGCGGCGGTGGAGGAGATCCGCCGGGACCGCGAGGCCATCGTCGTCACCGAGCTGCCCTACCAGGTCAACAAGGCGACGCTGCAGGAAAACATCGCCGAGCTCGTGCGCGACAAGCGGCTCGAGGGCATCTCCGACGTGCGCGACGAGTCCGACCGCAAGGGCATGCGCCTGGTGATCGAGCTCAAGCGCGACGCGGTCGGCGACGTGGTGCTGAACCAGCTCTACCGCTTCACCCAGCTGCAGACCAATTTCGGCTGCAACATGGTGGCGCTCAACGGCGGCAAGCCGGAGGTGCTCAACCTCAAGGACTTCATCACCGCCTTCGTCGACTTCCGCGAGGAGGTGATCTCGCGGCGCACCAAGTTCCTGCTCAACAAGGCTCGCGACCGCGCCCATATCCTGTGCGGCCTCGCCACCGCCGTCGCCAATATCGACGAGGTGATCCGCATCATCCGCACCAGCCCGGATCCGAACGTGGCGCGCGAGGCGCTGATGGGGCGCGACTGGCCGACCGGCGACATCGCGCCGCTGATCCTGCTGGTGGACGATCCCAAGCACCCGATGAACCCGGACGGCACCTATCGCCTGTCGGAAGCGCAGGCGCGCGCCATCCTCGACCTGCGCCTCGCCCGCCTGACGGCTCTGGGCCGCGACGAGATCGGCGAGGAGCTGCAGAAGCTCGCCGACCAGATCCGCGACTATCTCGACATCCTGCGCTCGCGCGCCCGGATCATGGGCATCGTCCGCAGCGAGCTGGAGGCGATCAAGGCGGCGCACGCGACGCCGCGCCTGACCCAGATCCTCGATTCCGACGCCGATTTCGAGGACGAGGATCTGATCCAGCGCGAGGACATGGTGGTGACGGTCAGCCATGCCGGCTACGTCAAGCGCGTGCCGCTCTCCACCTACCGGGCGCAGCGGCGCGGCGGCAAGGGCCGGGCCGGCATGCAGACCCGCGAGGAGGATTTCGTCACCCGCCTGTTCGTGGCCAACACCCACACGCCGGTGCTGTTCTTCTCCTCCAAGGGGCGCGTCTACAAGGAGAAGGTCTGGCGCCTGCCGCTGGCCACGCCCCAGGGGCGCGGCAAGGCGCTGATCAACCTCCTGCCGATCGAGGGCGACGAGCGGATCACCTCGATCATGCCGCTGCCGGAGGACGAGAACTCCTGGTCGACGCTGCACATCATGTTCGCCACCAGCTCCGGCTCGGTGCGGCGCAACGACCTGTCCGACTTCGTGCAGGTCAACCGCGCCGGCAAGATCGCCATGAAGCTGGAGGAAGGCGAGCAGATCTGCGACGTCTCCATCTGCACCGAGAGCGACGACATCGTGCTGACCACGGCCGAGGGCCAGTGCATCCGCTTCCCCGTCGGCGAGGTGCGGGTGTTCAAGGGCCGCGATTCCATGGGCGTGCGCGGCATCCGCCTGGAGGAGGGCGACACCATCATCTCCATGGCGGTGATCCGCCACATGGAGATCACGCCGGAGGAGCGCGCCACCTATTTCCGCATGCGCCGGGCGGTGCTGGGCGAGGCGGAGAGCGGCGAAGCGGAGAATGGCGAGGAGGAGGCCGCGGGCCCGGTCGAGATCTCGACCGAGCGCTATGCCGAGCTCTCGGCGGCCGAGCAGTTCATCCTCACCGTCTCGGAGAACGGCTACGGCAAGCGCACCTCGGCCTTCGAGTACCGGATCACCGGACGCGGCGGCAAGGGCATCGTCGCCATGGCGGTGAACGAGCGCAACGGACCGCTGGTCTCGTCCTGGCCGGTGGAGCCCTCCGACCAGATCATGCTGGTCACCGACGGCGGCCAGCTGATCCGCTGCCCGGTGGAAGGCATCCGCGTCGTCAGCCGCGGCTCGCAGGGCGTGATCGTCTTCAACACCGCCGAGGGCGAGCGCGTGGTCTCGGTCGAGCGCATCAGCGACGACGGCGAGGAGGACGAGCCGGCGACGGAGTGAGTCGGCGGCCTGTCAAGAAAAAAGCCCGGTCGCCTTGCGGCGCCGCGGCTCGTTCAAGAAAGAAAAAAGCGCGGTCGCCTTGCGGCGCCGCGCTTGGAGTGCCGGGCTTGGGGTCAGACTGCGTGGGGGCCCGGGATCTTGGAGATCGGCGGAACTACGCGCGAGGCCGCGAAAAGTTCCATGCCTGCGTCAATTAGTCTCCCAGCCTGACGCGGACCAGGATGGTCTCGCCGGGCTTTTCGAAAACCTGGATCAGCGCGCCGGTACGGGCCTTGGCCCGTTCGACGTCATCCATCGGCGCCGTGGCGCACGCGGCCATCAGCGAGCCGAGGCTGCAGCGGGACGCGGCTTCCGCCACGTCGAGGCGATCGCCGCGGGCGGCCGCGACCGGGGTGGGGACCTTGGCCATGTCGAGAAGCGAGGCCGCGGCCAGAACGAACAACCCACCACCGACCGCCAAAACGGAACGACGGGGTCTCATATTTTTCGTCTCCCTGACGACTTCTTCAATTTGGACGAGATGTTACACTGTTTCCGATCTGTTCATTCTCAAACTTTCGTGAGCTTGACTGTGTCTTTTGGCACACATCGGTTGGGCCGGTAACGACTTGATAACAAACGCCGTGGGCGGGGATATGTTCCATGCGGAACGCGCGCCGTGCCGTGCCCGGCGGATCGCCTGCGCGCGCCCCGGCTTGCGCCGCGCCGGCCGGGCCTGTAACCCCTGTTCCATGACGAAAGCGTCGCGATGAACGCCTCCCGTACCGCCTTCTATGCCGGTTCCTTCGATCCGCTGACCAATGGCCATGTCGACGTGATCCGCCACGCCTGCGCCGTCGCCGACCGCCTGGTGGTGGCGATCGGCGTGCATGCCGGCAAGACGCCGCTGTTCTCCGCCGAGGAGCGGGCCGAGATGATCCGCGAGGATTGCGGGCCGGTGACCGGACGGACGGCGCTCGAGGTCATCACCTTCGCCGACCTCGCGGTCGATGCCGCCCGCCGCGTCGGCGCCAGCCTGCTGATCCGGGGCCTGCGCGACGGCACCGACCTCGACTACGAGATGCAGATGGCCGGCATGAACGCGGCGCTGGCGCCGGAGATCCAGACGGTGTTCCTGCCGTCCTCGCCGATCGTCCGCCCCATCACCGCCACGCTCGTGCGCCAGATCGCCGCCATGGGCGGCGACGTCTCGGGCTTCGTGCCCGCCGGCGTGCTGCGCCGCCTGAAATCGCGCTTCCCCAGGTCCTAGGATCTGGTCATCCATGGTGGGCCCCCAGCGGCCCGAGGAGACATCCCGTGCTTCGCATCCTTTCCGCCGCCGCCCTGGCGCTCTCGCTCGCGCTGGCCGGCCATTCCGCATCCGCCGCGCAGCTCGACCCGCAGAACACGGTCTATCTCGACACCAAGTACGGCCGCGTCGTCATCAAGCTGCGGCCCGACCTCGCGCCCAAGCATGTCGAGCGGATCAAGGCGCTGGTGAAGCGCCACTTCTACGACGGCATCGTATTCCATCGGGTGATCGACGGCTTCATGGCCCAGACCGGCGATCCCACCGGCACCGGCACCGGCGGCTCGGACCTGCCGGACCTGCCGGCCGAATTCTCCAAGGAGCCGTTCGTGCGCGGCACACTCGGCATGGCGCGCTCGCAGGACCCGAACTCGGCCAACAGCCAGTTCTTCATCATGTTCGCCGACGGCTCCTTCCTGAACGGCCAGTACACGGTGTTCGGCCAGGTGGTCTCGGGCATGGAGGCCGTCGACAAGATCAAGCGCGGCGAGCCGGTGCAGAATCCGGACAAGATCCTCAAGATGCGCCTGGCCGCCGACGCCAAGTGATCCCGGCAGGGCTCGCAGGCCCGCGAGCCCTGGGCGAGGCTTCGAGATCGTGCGGGATTTCCGGGCCCGCGCCCATGGGCGCGGCGCGGAATTCCCGCCGGACGGCGCCGCCGGCCCGCGACAGGGTGGAAATGCGTCGCCGTATCGTGTAGAGACCCCGGCGAGTTTCGCTTCGGACATTTCTTTTCATGCAGACCGTCCTTATCGTCATCCACCTGATGGTGGTGCTGGCGCTCGTCGTGGTTGTGCTTCTCCAGCGCTCGGAAGGGGGAGGGCTCGGCATCGGCGGCGGCAGCGGCGGCTTCATGACGGGGCGCGGGCAGGCCAACCTGCTCACCCGCACCACGGCCATACTCGCCGGCCTGTTCTTCCTGACCAGCCTGCTCCTGTCGATCCTGGCCGGCTATGGCGGCAGCTCGACCTCGCTGATCAACAGCGTGCCGCAGCAGCCGGCGCCCGCCGGCCAGTCCGCCCCGCCGCAGGGCACGATCCTCGACCAGCTCAAGGGCCCGCAGCAGCCGGCCCAGCCTGCGCCGCCGGCGGCCCCGACGGGTCCGCAGGTCCCGCAGTCGAAGTAAGCCGCGGCGGGCCGCGGCGGCCCGCTTGTTCCTCGTTTGTGCAAAGTTCAGGCCCTGTCGCGCGACGGGGCCTCCGAATCGTTTTGTGATTGGTTAGGATGGAGACCCATGACGCGGTATATTTTCATCACCGGCGGCGTGGTCTCCTCTCTCGGCAAAGGTCTCGCATCCGCCGCGCTCGGGGCGCTGCTGCAGGCGCGCGGCTACAAGGTGCGCCTGCGCAAGCTCGACCCCTATCTCAACGTCGATCCGGGCACGATGAGCCCGTACCAGCACGGCGAGGTGTTCGTTACCGATGACGGCGCCGAGACCGACCTCGACCTCGGCCATTACGAGCGCTTCACCGGCGTGCCGGCGACCAAGAAGGACAACATCACCACCGGGCGGATCTATTCGGAGATCATCGCCAAGGAGCGGCGCGGCGACTATCTCGGCGCCACCATCCAGGTGATCCCGCACGTCACCAACGCCATCAAGGACTTCGTGCTGACCGGCAACGAGGGCTTCGACTTCGTGCTGGTCGAGATCGGCGGCACGGTCGGCGACATCGAGGGCCTGCCCTTCTTCGAGGCGATCCGCCAGATCAAGAACGAGCTGCCGCGCGGGGGCTGCGTCTATGTCCACCTGACGCTGCTGCCGTTCATTCCCTCGGCGGGCGAGCTCAAGACCAAGCCGACCCAGCATTCGGTGGCGGAGCTGCGCTCGATCGGCATCCAGCCCGACATCCTGCTGTGCCGCACCGACCGGGCCGTGCCGGCGGAGGAGCGGCGCAAGCTGGCGCTGTTCTGCAACGTGCGCGAGAGCGCAGTGATCGAGGCCCGCGACGTCGCCTCGATCTACGACGTGCCGGTCGCCTATCACCGCGAGGGGCTGGACGGCGAGGTGCTCGCCGCCTTCGGCATCGAGGGCGTGCCCAGCCCGGACCTCTCGCGCTGGCAGCGGATCTCGCGCACGGTCCACAATCCCGAAGGCGAGGTGACGATCGCCATCGTCGGCAAGTACACCGGCCTCAAGGACGCCTACAAGTCGCTGATGGAGGCGCTGACCCATGGCGGCATCGCCAACGGGGTCAAGGTCAATCTCGACTGGATCGAGAGCGAGATCTTCGAGACGGCCGATCCGGCGCCGCATCTGGAGCATGTCCACGGCATCCTCGTGCCCGGCGGCTTCGGCCAGCGCGGTGCGGAGGGCAAGATCAAGGCGGCAACCTTCGCGCGCGAGCGCAAGGTGCCGTATTTCGGCATCTGCTTCGGCATGCAGATGGCCGTCATCGAGGCGGCCCGCTCGCTCGGCGGCGTTCCGGAGGCCAATTCGACCGAGTTCGGGCCGACGCCCGAGCCGATCGTCGGCCTGATGACGGAATGGATGAGCGGCAACCAGCTGGAGCAGCGCGCCGCCGGCGGCGACCTCGGGGGCACCATGCGGCTCGGCGCCTTCCCGGCGACGCTGAAGCGCGGCTCGAAGATCGCGGAGATCTACGGCGCCACCACCATCTCCGAGCGCCACCGCCACCGCTACGAGGTCAACATGGCCTACCGGGCGCAGCTGGAGAAGGCGGGCATGGTGATCTGCGGCCTGTCGCCGGACGGCCTGCTGCCGGAGACGATCGAATATGCCGACCATCCCTGGTTCATCGGCGTGCAGTACCATCCCGAATTGAAGTCGCGGCCCTTCGAGCCGCACCCGCTGTTCTCCAGCTTCATCGCCGCGGCGGTCGAGCAGAGCCGGCTGGTTTGAGGCAGCGGGTCGTCCCGCTCCGTCACGCCGCCTGCAGCGCCCTGTCGTAGCGCAGGCGCGCTGCGATCACGTCCGCCATATGGGTTTCGGCCCAGCGGCTCAGCGCCTCGATCGGGGCGACCAGGGTCTGCCCGAGCGGGGCGATCGAATATTCCACCGTCACCGGCACGGTGGCGAAGGCGGCGCGGTGGATCAGCCCGTCGCGCTCCAATTCGCGCAGCGTCTGCGACAGCATCTTCTGCGAGATGCCCTCGATCTCGCGCCGGAGCTGATTGAAGCGCACCGGCCCCTCGGCCAGCCGCCCCAGCACCAGCACCGCCCATTTGTCGCCGATGCGGTCGAGGATCTGCCGCGTCGGACATTGCGCGTCATAGGGATTGGGGCGCTTGGCGTCGGCGGGGCCCAGTTTCATGGCGGTGACCTGCTCACTTGAAGGTGCTCTCTTTACATCCTAGTGCGGATTCGACAACTGGTCACCATTGGAAACTGATGGAGGACATCCTCATGAAGGTCGCAGTGGTCGGAGCTTCGGGCCGCGCCGGTTCGGAAATCGTCGCGGAGCTGGTTCGCCGCGGGCACACGGTCACGGGCATCGCCCGCCACCCCGAGAAGATCGCCGATCTGCCGGGCGTCACCGCCAAGGCCGGGGACGTCAAGGACGGCGCCGCGCTCGCCGCGCTTCTCGAGGGCCATGACGCGGTCGTGACCGCGGTCATGTTCAGCGACAGCGACCCGCAGACCCTGATCGGGGCGGTCAAGGCGTCGGGCGCCAAGCGCTATCTCGTGGTCGGCGGCGCCGGCAGCCTGGAGGTGGCGCCGGGCGTGCGCCTGATCGACACGCCGGAATTCCCCGCGATCTACAAGACCGAGGCCTCGCGCGGCGCCGCCTTCCTCGACGCCTTGCGCGCCGAGCCGGCGCTCGACTGGACCTTCCTGTCGCCGTCGGCGCTGTTCTTCATCGGCGAGCGCACGGGCAAGTTCCGCCTCGGCGGCGACCAGCTCCTCGCCACGGCCGACGGCAAGAGCAGCATCTCCTACGCCGACTATGCCATCGCCCTGGTCGACGAGATCGAGAAGCCCGCCCATCGCCGCCGGCGCTTCACCGTCGGCTACTGACCGACCGGCGGGGCGGCCGACGGAGCCGCCCTTGTCCGAATCGCGCGGCGGTGGCTCGCATGGTCCGCCCTTCTCGGAGCGCGGCATCCATGCAGGCCGGACCCACGCCGTCGGACCAGGCCATTCCCTCTCCCGCCGGCTCCTATCCCGTGCGGGCGGGGAACCTGGTGCGGCCGCTCGTCGACAGCGGGCCGACCTTCCGCCGCATCGGCGCGGCAATCGCGGCCGCCCGCCACAGCGTCTTCGTGACCGCGACCTTTCTCGACCCGGATTTCGTCATGCCGGACGGGCAGGGCACGTTGTTCGACCTGCTCGACCGGGCCGCCGGACGCGGCCTCGACGTCCGCGGCCTGTTCTGGCGTCCCAACCCTCAGAGCAGCGGCTATGGCCGCACCTTCCCGGGCTCGGCCGAGGATCGCGCGCTGCTGGTGCGCCGTGGCTCGGGCTTCTCCATCCGCTGGGACCGGGCGGCCGGCCCCTATTGCCAGCACCAGAAGAGCTGGCTGATCGATGCGGGGAAGCCCGGCGAGACCGCCTTCGTCGGCGGCATCAACCCGACCTTCGCCGCCTTCGAGCCCGGCCATGCCGGGGAGAACGAGCGCCACGACGTCTATGTCGAGATCGCCGGCCCCTGCGCCTGCGACGTCCACCACAATTTCGTCCAGCGCTGGAACGAGGCGAGCGAGCGTGACGCCGCCGACGGCCGGTGGGGACCGAACGACAGCGACCTCGCCTTTCCCGAGCGGCCCGGCGCGCCGTGCGGCACCAGCCTGGTGCAGATCCAGCGCCAGATCCCGGCCGGTCGTTACGGCGACGGCCATGCCAGCCCGGGCGGCGAGCCGTGGGACATCGCCGCCGGCGAGCGCACCGTCCTGGCGCAGTACCAGCTCGCGATCGCCGCCGCCCGCCGCACCATCTATGTCGAGAATCAGGCCTTGCCCGTGCCGGAGATCGCGGCCGCGCTGGCGGCGGCGCTCGATCGCGGCGTGGAGGTGGTCCTCCTCGTGCCGACCGAGCCGGAAGAATCCGTGCGCGCCGTCCGCCATGACCCGGCCCGTCGGGCGTTCTTCGCCGGGATCGAGGCGCTGGGGCAGCGCTGCAACTTCCTGCTCGCCGGGCTCGCCGGGCGGGCCCGGCTCGCCGGGATCGCCGGGCCGAACGCTGGCGGCAACCGCTGCCCGGTCTATGTCCACGACAAGATCATGCTGGTCGACGATGCCTGGGCGACCATCGGCTCGTGCAACCTCCACGGCTATTCGCTCGACGGCCATGGCGAGATGAACGCGGCGATCTGGGATGCGGCCGTGGTCCGCGCCCTCCGGCGCACGCTGCTGGCCGAGCATCTCGATCTCGACACCGCCGGTCTCGACGACCGTGCGGCGCTGCGGCTCTTCCGCGAGACGGCGAGCGCCAACCGGGCGCGGTGGCGGGCCGGCGAAGCCGGCTGGCAGGGCCTTGCCATTGCGCTGGACCCCGCGACCTACGGCGTGGAGCGCTTCTCCGGCTGACAGGCCTCAGGCCAAAAGCAGGCTGCCCCCTTGTTGGTCGCTAAAGAATTCGACAGCCTGCGCCGCCGACATGCGCCAAAAGCAAATGCCGGGGCATCACGCGAGGCATGATCGGAGACCTTACCGGTCATGGCGACCGCCTCGCAAAGGCGGCTGTTGGGCCGGGATGTCGTCAACTCGAATGGGGAGCGAATCGATGCGCGATCAAGAAGGCAAGGCTGCGACGTTCAGGTCGTTGCATCGTCGAGCAGAGCCGTTCGTCCTGTTCAACATCTGGGACGCCGGCAGCGCCAAGGCGGTCGGGGAGGCCGGCGCGTCGGCGCTCGCGACCGGCAGCTGGTCGGTTGCTGCTGCCAATGGCTTCGCCGACGGCGAAAAAGTGCCGATCTCGCTGGTGCTGGACAATGCACGCCGCATCGTCGAGGCGACCGGGCTGCCCGTCTCGCTCGATATCGAGAGCGGCTACGGCGTTTCGTCCGAGGAGGTCGCGGGCACGATCGCCCGCGTCGCGGCGACGGGCGTGATCGGATGCAACCTGGAGGACAGTTTTCCCGCGGACGGCTCGATGCGGCCGCTCGCCATGCAAGCCGAGAGGATTGCAGCGGCCCGGCGCGCGGCAGATGCCAAGTGTCCAGGTTTCTTCATCAACGCGCGCACCGACATCTTCTTTCAGGTGGCCGCCCATGACGAGGCGATGGCCGACACGGCGATCGAGCGCGCACGAGCCTATGCCGACGCGGGAGCCGACGGCATCTTCGTCCCCGGCCTGGTCGACGAGGCGTTGATCGCGCGGGTGTGCGCAGCCGTGCCGTTGCCCATCAACGTGATGGTCGGCGAGCGCTCGCCCTCGCTGGAACGGTTGGCGACGGCAGGTGTCGCCCGGGTCAGCCACGGACCCGGGCCCTATCTCGCGGCCATGGCTGCCCTGCGCGCCGCTGCCTCCCATGCGCTGGCAGGCGCGCCGTGAGCGATGCCGGCTCGGCGCGCCCCAGCGGCTGGCCGGGAAGACGTCGCCGGGTGCGAAGCAGATGCCTCGCTCGATCGCCTCGTCGAAGCGCCTCGGCAATTCCAGCCGGAGCACGAAGCCGCCTGTCAGGATGATCCCCCGATCCACACCGCCTGATGCGACCCGATCGGCATGGCTGGCTGCGGCCAGACGGCCGAGGCGCCGGCAACGGCGAGGGGCGCTCTGAGGCGCTGCGCCGGTCCCCAGCCGGTCGCCTCGACCGCGCCGTCGAGGTCGTCCGGCGTCTCGGTGGCCAGGGGCTTGGCGGGGCGGGCGAGGGGATGGCGGGCGAGCAGGGCGGCCGTGGCGGCAAGCGAAGCCCGCGCCCGCCTGCCGCGGCCGGTGGCGAGCCGCCGCGCGAGGCCGAGCACCGCGGCGGCGGCCATGAGGTAGCCGGTGGCATGGTCGAGGGCCTGGACGGGCAGGGGCGTCGGCCGCTCCTTGCCGAGGCGGCGCATGCCGGCCTCGGCGATGCCGGCGCTCATCTGCACCAGGCTGTCGAAGCCGCGCCGCTCCCGCCACGGGCCGCTCCAGCCATAGGCGTCGAGGCAGATGTCGATCAATCCGGGCCGGACCCGGCGCCGCACCGCCTCGCCGAAGCCGAGCCCCTCCAGCGCCGAGGGGCGATAGCCGTGGACGAGGATGTCGGCCTCGCCCATGAGGCGCAGGAACAGCGCATGATCCTCGGGCCGGGCGAGGTCGAGCCGCGCCGTCCGCTTGCCGAGCAGCACTTCCGGAGCCAGGGCCGGCTCGTCCCAGCCGGGCGGGTCGATGCGCAGCACCTCGGCGCCATAGCCGGCGAGGAGCCGCGTCGCCACCGGGCCGGCGAGGACGCGGGTGAGGTCGAGCACGCGGATGCCGGCGAGCGGCCGCGCCGGGTCGACCGGCCGGGCGAGGGCAGGGGCCTCGTCTCTTTCCTCGATCGCGACCAGCGCCTCGGCGGCGACATGGCGGCCCTGCTCGTGCGCGGCCCAGGCCTCGAGCGAACGCATCTCGGCCGCGCAGCCGCCGGCTTCGACCACCGCCCTCTCCAGGGCCGCGGCTGGCCAGCCGGCCACGGCGCGCGTCACCTCCTCCTTCTCGCCGGCGACGCCGAGCACGGCGAGGGCGGCCTGGCGATGCGCCGGCGCGTTGGTGTGCAGGCGGATCCAGCCGTCGGCGGCGCGGTAGTCGCCGGCGATGGGGTCCCAGGGCGGCGGCACGGACCAGCCCTGCGGGCGCACCGAGCTCGCGAACCAGAACGAGGCGAGACGCCGGTCGACCGCGACCGCCGGCGCCGGCCCGCCTGCGGCGGCGACGAGCTCGGACAGGGCCAGGCCCGCCGCTCCGACCGCGGCGGCGGCCAGGTCGCTCACCGCGAAGACGGAGGGCAGGTCGCCATTGCCGGTCAGCTGCAGGCGGCCGGGCGCCGCGGCGCTGCCGCCGAGCGCCGTCCAGATCTCGGCGAGCAGGGCGCGGACGGCGGCTTCCTCGTCCGGCGTGGCTGGGTGCGAAGCGGCTGCAGGCATCGGGGCTCTCCGGGTGGGTTCGCGGAGAGCTTGACGGCCCGATCGACATATCGTCAATATTGATTACATGAATCAATCTTTCGGCGCTGCTCCTTGAGCGCCTCCCTTTCCTCCGAGGAGGCGGCGCGGCGTCTCGGCGTGACGCGCCAGACCCTCTATGCCTATGTCAGCCGCGGGCTGATCGCCGCGCTGCCCGGCACGGACCAGCGCGAGCGGTGCTATTCCGCCGAGGCGATCGAGCAGTTCGCCGCCAGCCGGCATCGCGGCCGCCGGCCGCAGGAGATCGCCCGCACCACGCTCGACTGGGGCTTGCCGGTGCTGGAATCCGGCATCACCCTGATCGAGGACGGACGCCTCTACTATCGCGGCGAGGATGCGCTGGCCCTCGCCCGCGCCGGCACGTTGGAGACGGTGGCGCCGCTGCTCTGGCACTTGCCGGGCGCGGAGGCCTTTGCGCCGACGCCGCCGCCCGCCGCGCCGGCCTTCCTCGACCTCGTCGGCCGCCATCCCGGTCCGGCCTTCCGCGCCGGGCTGCTGGCACGCTTTGCGCTGGCGGTGGAAGAGGACGACACGACCTGGCAGCAGGACCGCGCCCGCCTCGCCGCCGGCAGCGGGGCGCTGGTGCGGCTCTTGCTCGCCGCCATGCTCGGGCGGCCGCCCTCGGCGGCGGCGCTGCACCGGCAATGCGCCGAGTCCTGGCGGCTCGACGAGGCCGGGGCGGATCTCGTGCGCATGGCGCTGGTGCTCTGTGCCGACCACGAGCTCAATGCGTCCGGCTTCACCGCCCGCTGCATCGCCTCGACCGGCGCCGGCCTGCATGCCGCCATCATCGGCGGCCTCGCCGCCCTCTCCGGCCCGCGCCACGGCGGCATGACCGTCCGCGTCGAGGCGCAATGGCGCGGCTTCGAGGGCGCGGCCGATCCGATGCCGGCGCTGCGCGGCCTGCTGGCCGGCGGCGGCGACATCGCCGGCTTCGGCCATCCGCTCTATCCCGCCGGCGATATCCGCGCGGCCGCCATCCTCGACGGGGTCCGGCACCGCCTGCCCGGCCTCGACGCGCTCGTCGCGGCGGTGTTCGACCTCACCGGCCGCCGGCCCTCGCTCGACTTCGCGCTGGTGGCGCTGCGCCGGGCGCTCGGCCTGCCGGAGGGCGCGGCCTTCGGCCTGTTCGCCCTCGGCCGCTCGGTCGGCTGGATCGCCCAGGCCCTGGAGCAGCGCGAAAGCGGCGGCCTGATCCGGCCGCGGGCGACCTATACCGGCCCGCGGCCTTGACAGGCGCCGGGGCAGGGCCGATCCCTGCCGCCAGACCGGCAATTCGAGCGAGCCCCGCCTTGACCGAGCCCCGCGGCATCGACCACCTCGTCCTTCCCGTGCACGACCTCGACGCGGCCGGCGCGCATTACGCCGCCCTCGGCTTCCAGGTCGGGGCGCGCAACCGCCATCCCTGGGGCACGGAGAACCGCATCGTGCAGTTTCCCGGCGCCTTCCTGGAGCTGATCGCGCTCGGCGAGGACCTGCGCCGTGCGCCGGCAACGATTGATCCGGCGGCGCCGCGCTTCCTCGGCTTCATCCGAGACTTCCTCGCCGGACGCGGCGAGGGCTTTGCCATGCTGGTGCTGGAATCGCGCGATGCCGCCGCCGACCGGGCGGCCTTCGCCGCCGCCGGCATCGACGGCGGCGAGCCCTTCTTCTTCGAGCGCACCGCCGAGCGGCCGGACGGCACCCGGGTGCGCGTCGCCTTCAGCCTCGCCTTCGCGCAGAGCCCGGCCATCCCGGCGGCCGGCTTCTTCGTCTGCCAGCAGCACGAGCCGCAGAACTTCTGGAACCCGGCCTTCCAGCAGCACCCCAACGGCGCGGCGGGGCTCGGCGGCGTGGTGATGCTGACGGAGGACGCTCGCGGGCCGCTCGGCTTCCTCGAAGCCTTCTCGGGCGCCCCGCCCATCTGCGTCGGGGCGCGCAACATCGCCATCGCCACGCCGCGCGGCACCCTCGAGGCAATGACGCCGGCCTGTTTCCGCGACGTGACCGGGCTCGATCCCGGCCCGGGCGCCACGCCGCGCCTCGTCGCCTTCAAGGTGCAGGCCCCGGTCGAGGCCATGGCCGCGCGGCTGGAGGCCGCAGCGATTCCGCATGTCCGGCACAGGAAGCATCTTGCCGTCGCCGCGGCCGACAATTTCGGCGCGGCTCTGGTGATCGAGGAGCCGCGGGCGCGCTGAGCGCCGGAAAAGCGCTGCGGGTGGCGCGCAGGGGCGCGAGGGGCTATCAGGGAGCGACGAAACCGGCCCTCTCTCGCACCAGGAAAGAACGATGTCCCCCAACTCCGTGGTCTCCATCGGCGACATCCGCATCGGCAACACCCTGCCGCTGACGTTGATCGCGGGCCCCTGCCAGATGGAGAGCCGGGCGCACGCCCTGGAGATGGCGAGCGCCATCAAGGAGATCGCGGCGCGGGTCGGCCTCGGCCTGATCTACAAGACCTCCTTCGACAAGGCCAACCGCACCTCCTCGAGCGGGGCGCGCGGGCTCGGGCTCGCCAAGGCGCTGCCGGTCTTCGCCGAGGTGCGCGACAGCCTCGGCCTGGCGACGCTGACCGACGTGCACGAGATCGACCAGTGCGCCGCGGTGGCCGAGGCCGTCGACGTGCTGCAGATCCCGGCCTTCCTGTGCCGGCAGACCGACCTGCTCGTGGCGGCCGCCCGCACGGGCCGGACGGTCAATGTCAAGAAGGGCCAGTTCCTGGCGCCCTGGGACATGGCCAATGTGGTGGCCAAGATCACCGATGCCGGCAATCCCAACGTGCTGGTCACCGAGCGCGGCGCCTCCTTCGGCTATAACACCCTGGTCTCCGACATGCGGGCCCTGCCGATCATGGCCGAGACCACCGGCGCGCCTGTCGTGTTCGACGCCACCCATTCCGTGCAGCAGCCCGGCGGCAAGGGCTCGTCCTCCGGCGGCCAGCGCGAATTCGTGCCGGTGCTGGCCCGGGCGGCGGTGGCGGTCGGCGTCGCGGCGGTGTTCATCGAGACCCACCAGGATCCGGACAACGCGCCCTCGGACGGGCCGAACATGGTGCCGCTGCGCGAGCTGGAAGCCTTGCTTCGCCGGCTGAGGTGTTTCGACGACCTCGCCAAGGGGGCCTGAACTCAGGCCGTCCAGACCATGCCCGGCCGCAGCGGGCGGAAGCGCTCGGGCGCGATGCCGGCGGCCTGCAGGGCGGCCTCGAGCTGGCGCGGCGGCTCCTCGCGCGCCTCGTCGGTGAGGCGGAACGTGCCCCAGTGATAGCCGAGCGCCGTCTCGGCGCCGCAGTCGCGCATCGCCTGCACCGCCTCGGCCGGGTTCATGTGCTGGGGCTGCATGAACCAGCGCGGCTCGAAGGCGCCGATCGGCAGGACGGCGAGGCGCGGGGCGCCGTGGCGCTCGCGGATGCCGCGGAAGACCGCGCCGGTGCCGTAGCCGCTGTCGCCGGCGAGGTAGATGCGGCCGGCCGGCGTTTCGAGGACATAGCCGCACCACAGCGCCATGCGCCGATCCCCGAGGCTGCGGGCCGACCAGTGGTTGGCCGGCACCAGCGTCGCCGCGACGCGCCCGCCGAGCTCGACGGCCTCGCCCCAGTCCCGCGTCGTGACCTCGATGGCGGGATGGCGGCGGCGGATGACCGCGTCATTGCCGAGCGGGGCGAGGATGCGCGGCCGGTGGGCGCGCCAGAGCCGTGCGATCGTGTCGAGGTCGAGATGGTCGTAATGGCTGTGCGTGATCAGCACCACGTCGATCGGCGGCAGATCGGCGAAGGCGATGCCCGGCGGGTCGTGCCGTTTCGGACCGGCAAAGCGAAACGGGCTGACCCGTTCCGACCAGACGGGATCGAGCAGGATGTTGAGGCCGTCCGCCTGGAGCAGCAGGCTGGCATGGCCGACATGGGCGATGCGCAGCCCGGCGGCGCGGGCCGGTGGCCGGTCCGGTGGCTCGGCGGGCAGCTGCTTCGACCAGGGCGCGTGCCGGCCGGCGAAGCGCCAGCGCAGGAGGTCGCCGATGCCGCGGTCCATCGGCGCGCCGTCGGGGCTGAAGAAGCGTTCGCCGTCGAAATGGTCCGACCGCGGACCGCTGTAGTAGGGATTGGCGGACACCGCGTCAGCCGCGGCCGCGATAGGTGGCGACCCCCTGGTCGGGGATCCACAGGCCCTCGGGCGCCGGGCCGGTCTGCCAGAACACGTCGATCGGGATGCCGCCGCGCGGATACCAGTAGCCGCCGATCCGGAGCCAGTGCGGCTCGAGCAGCTCGGCGAGGCGGCGGCCGACCGCCACCGTGCAGTCCTCGTGGAAGGCGCCGTGGTTGCGGAAGCTGGTGAGATAGAGCTTCAGCGACTTGGATTCCACCAGCCAGCCATTGGGCGCATAGTCGATGACGAGATGGGCGAAGTCGGGCTGGCCGGTCACCGGGCAGAGCGAGGTGAACTCCGGGCAGGTGAAGCGCGCGAGATAGAGCGTGTCGGCCTGCGGGTTGGGCACGCGGTCGAGGCGGGCCTCGTCGGGCGAGGCGGGAATGCGGGTCTCGTGGCCGAGCTGCAGGGTGGAAGCGTCGAAGGAGGCCATGTCTCGTCTTTCAGCCGCACCAGTTGATCCAGCGGCCATGGAAATCGGCGCGGGCGAGCAGCCGATCTCGCCGTGAGGTGGGCCCGTCGAGCAGCGCGGTCAAGTGCAGACCCGCGTCGGGCGTCCGGCCGTCCGGCTCCAGCCGCAGCCAGGCGACCGGTCCGGCCGCGGCCGCGCGCAGGATCGCCGCCTCGATTCGCCGGCGGATCGCCGGCTGGAGATATTGCCAGACGATGGTGTGCACCACGACGCGCAGCGCGCCGGGCAGCGGCGGCTCGGCCAGGCGGGCCTCGGCGAAGTCGGCGGCATCGGCTCGCTCCACGCGGATGTCCCGCCGGATGACCTCGTCGAGGGCCGTCGCCAGCCGCGCGAGCCGGGCGGCCTGGTCGGCCCAGACATAGGACATGAGGCGCAGCCGCTCGGCCGGGCGGCGCGGGTCGAGGGGGGCGCGGTCGCAGGCACGGCGGCGGATCACTGCGACGGCGCGGCCGCCGAAATCCGGCAGGCCCTGCGCCTCGACCGCGATCCGCAGCGCGGCATCGGCCGGGCCCCAGTCCCGGCCGCCAAGGCTGTAGCGATAGGCGTCCCAGCCGAGGTTGACGCCGGCGCTCGCCCCGAGCTCGAGGATGTCGAAGGGCCGGCCGACCTCGCCCGCCAACGTCAGGAAGCCCGGCAGCAGCATGGCCGAGCGGGCGGCCTCGTTGGTCTGCGGCGGGCCGTCGAGGGCCTGCATCAGCGCCGCCTCGTGCCGGACGAGGGCAGCGCGGACGGCGCCCCCCAGCTGCTCGTCGGTGGCGGCGTGCGGGGGGTAGGCGCGCGCCAGGTCCGCATCGTCGCCGGCGAGTACCAGCGCGTGCAGGCCGCCGAACAGGCGCACCGACGGGATATCGGCCTGCGGATCGCCCGCCCAGTCGAGGATCCGGTCGCCGACGGCGGTCGATCGGTCGAGATAGAGCGGGTGCAGCGCGGCGAGCCGCCCGGTGAAGGGCGAGCCGAGCTCGCGGCAGGCCGCCGCCTGCCTGTCGAAGTGCCGGAGAATGGCGGTCATGGCTGCCTCGGCTTCCCTAAGCAGCTTCTCGTGGCTTCAGCCACGACTTGATTTTGCATTTTTCATGCAAAATCAATGCTGCTCAGACTGTCAAGTGTGAGCAGGTTCGAGAGAACCTGCTTGGCTTGCAACCCCCGGTGCATAGTCATGCCGTGCGATGTGCGTCCTGTCACGTCGCTGGGCGACAATCCGGTCTCTTCTGCGGCGCGACCGGATTCTTTGGGGGACTGCAATGCCGATCATCATCACGCTGATCACCGGCCTGCTCGGCTGGGGGCTCTACTGGTTCTTTCGTCTCGACGGGCTCGACTGGCTCCGCGCCCATTTCGACGCGAAGCGTCGGGACAAGCGCCTTCGCCTGAGCCAGGAGGCGCGCGAGCGCGCTGCGGCCAACACGCTGGTGGACGCGCGCGACGCGGCGCTGGCGCTGATGATCAAGTTCGGCTCGATCGGCGGCTCGCTGCTGCCGGCGGCCGAGACGGTGATCGACGAGGCGGCGCGGGACGTGTTCGGCTATGGCCCGAACTTTGCGGAAAAGCGCGTCTTCGCCGGCTTCGTCGCCCGCAACACGCCGAGCTTCGGCGTGCTGTTCCGCGAGGTCGCGCCGCTCCTCGACAAGGCGCTGGCGCCGGAGGAGCGGGCGCAGCTCGTCACCTTGCTCGAACGTGTCGCAGCCGCTGCCGGCGGCGTGACGCCGGAGCGCGAGGCGGCGGTCGAGGAGGTGCGCACGCGCCTCATGCCGGCACGGCGCCCATAGGGCCGCCGAGGCGCCGGCTCGGGTGCGCCGCAGCGCCGTTTCCCGTCCGATGACCGCAGCGGGCCGGTTCGCCGTGGGCGCGTTCCGGCTGCGCGAGCTCGCGGATAGGGGGAGACGATCGCCGCACGCGCGGGGTGACACTGCGAAGAACGTCCCTATAGTCCGGCAGTGGCCAGGGGGCGGCCGGCCTGGTGGCATGCAGAGGCTCCGATGCGACCCGTCAGTCTGTTCCTGAACGTGCTGTGGCTCCTGTTCGGCGGCGTCTGGATGGGAGCTGGCTGGCTCCTTGCCGCCGTCATCATGGCCATCACCATCGTCGGGCTGCCCTGGGCACGGGCCGCGGTGACGATTGCGATCTACACCCTGCTGCCGTTCGGCTACACGGTGGTTCCACGCGCCCGCCTGGGCCGGTCTGATATCGGAACGGGCCCGCTCGGCCTGATCGGCAATCTCATCTGGCTGGTCCTGGCCGGATGGTGGCTCGCCCTCGCCCATCTCCTCACTGCCATTTGCCTGGCCATCACCATCATCGGGCTGCCGTTCGCCTGGGCTCACCTGAAGCTGGCGGGGCTCGCGCTCTGGCCGATCGGGCAGGAGGTGGTTCCGACGTGAGCGGCGCGGGCCGGTGCCTTGGCCTCGACCGCCGTTCGTCGCACCCCGCCTCGCGCCGCTCATAAGACCTTTCGCCCCCGGCGCGCTTCGGCTATGAGCCCAGCGAACCCCAGCCGACCGCAGAAGGGCCAGCCCATGACCGCCATCACCGACATCACCGCGCGCGAAATCCTCGACAGCCGCGGCAATCCCACCGTGGAAGTCGACGTGCATCTGGAGGACGGCGCCTTCGGCCGTGCCGCCGTGCCCTCCGGCGCCTCGACCGGCGCCCATGAGGCGGTGGAGCTGCGCGACGGCGGCAAGCGCTATCTCGGCAAGGGCGTCGAGAAGGCGGTGCAGGCGGTCAACGGCGAGATCTACGACGCCATCGGCGGCCTCGATGCCGAGGACCAGGTGCAGATCGACCAGACCATGATCGATCTCGACGGCACGCCGAACAAGTCGCGCCTGGGCGCCAACGCCATCCTCGGCGTGTCGCTGGCGGTGGCCAAGGCGGCGGCGCAGTCGTCCGGCCTGCCGCTGTGGAAATATGTCGGCGGCCCGGCCGCCCGCCTGCTGCCGGTGCCGATGATGAACATCGTCAATGGCGGCGTGCATGCCGACAACCCGATCGACTTCCAGGAATTCATGGTGCTGCCGGTCGGCGCGACCAGCTTCGCCGAGGCGCTGCGCACGGGCGCCGAAATCTTCCACACCCTGAAGAAGGCCCTCAAGGACGCCGGCCACAACACCAATGTCGGCGACGAAGGCGGCTTTGCCCCCAACCTGCCCTCGGCCAAGGCGGCGCTCGACTTCGTCATGACCGCGATCGAGAAGGCCGGCTACAAGCCGGGCGAGGACGTGATGCTCGGCCTCGACTGCGCCGCGACCGAGTTCTTCAAGGACGGCATCTACGACTACAGCGGCGAAGGCCAGAAGCGCGACATCAAGACCCAGGTCGCCTATCTCGCCGGCCTGGCGGCGGACTACCCGATCGTGTCGATCGAGGACGGCATGTCCGAGGACGATTTCGAGGGCTGGGCGCTGCTCACCGAGAAGATCGGCAAGACCTGCCAGCTCGTCGGCGACGACCTGTTCGTCACCAACACCACGCGCCTGTCGCAGGGCATCAAGCAGGGCCTCGGCAACGCCATCCTGGTCAAGGTCAACCAGATCGGCACGCTGACCGAGACGCTGGCGGCGGTGGAGATGGCGCACAAGGCCGGCTATCGCGCGGTGATGTCGCATCGCTCGGGCGAGACCGAGGATTCGACCATCGCCGACCTCGCGGTCGCCACCAATTGCGGGCAGATCAAGACCGGCTCGCTCGCCCGCTCCGACCGCACGGCCAAGTACAACCAGCTCCTGCGCATCGAGGAGGCCCTGGGCACCCAGGCTCTCTATGCCGGCCGCGGCGCCCTGAAGGCGCTGGCCTGAGACCCCTGCGACTGCGCAGGCCGTGCCGTTCCGGCACGGCCTGCATGCCGGCTCTGCCTCGGGCGCATGCCGGTCTGGACGCCCTTTTGCTGCAATGCAGCATAGGCCGGTCAACACAAAATCAACCATCCCGGCCTAGGCTGCCGGCATGGTCGTCCGCACCCGTATCCGCGCCTTCTTCCGCCAGCTCGTCCTCTTGATCCTGGCGGGCGCCTCGATCGCCTATTTCGGCTTCCACGCCGTCAACGGCGATCACGGCATCATGGCCCAGCGCCAGTACGACGACCAGAAGCGCGACCTCTCCGCCCAGCTCGCCGACCTGCGGGCCAAGCGCACGGCGCTGGAGCGCCGCGTCGCCCTCCTCAAGAACGACGCGCTCGATCCCGACGTCCTCGAGGACAAGGCGCGCAACCTGCTCGGCATGGTCCATCCCAACGACGTCGTGGTGCTCCTGCCCCGAAACTAGGCAGGGCGCGCCCAGGCCACGGGCGGCACGCGCCCGGCGCTCGGCAAGCGCTTGATCGGTCACGCCAATTTTCCGATTCGTACGTCAACCGCATTCTGGTTGATTCGGTCAGAATAACCAAAATCGAGTTCATGACAGATTTGATAGCGGTATCAATATGTTGCGTTGCAACATGAGGGCTGCACCCCTCGCTTTTCCCAATGGGATGCGCTAGCTGTTTCGCCATCGAGCGTTCATCCCAACCGGAGGACCCATGGCAGCCACTGCCGCGAAGGCCGTCGCCACCCCCGTCAAGACCGCGAAAGCCGCGGCGTCCAGAGCCACCAAGCCCGCGAGGTCCGCCAGGCCCGCCACGGGCGACTGGAGCAAGGCGCAGGAGCAGTCGGCCTATCGCGAGATGCTGCTGATCCGCCGCTTCGAGGAGAAGGCCGGCCAGATGTACGGCATGGGCCTGATCGGCGGCTTCTGCCACCTCTATATCGGCCAGGAGGCGGTGGTGGTCGGCCTGCAGATGGCGGCCCGCCAGGGCGACCAGGTGATCACCGGCTATCGCGACCACGGCCACATGCTGGCGACCGGCATGGATGCGCGCGGCGTCATGGCCGAGCTGACCGGCCGGCGCGGCGGCTATTCCCGCGGCAAGGGTGGCTCCATGCACATGTTCTCGATGGAGAAGGCCTTTTTCGGCGGCCACGGCATCGTCGGCGCCCAGGTCTCCCTCGGCACCGGGCTCGCCTTCGCCAATGCCTATCGCGGCGACGGCAAGGTATCGCTGACCTATTTCGGCGACGGCGCCGCCAACCAGGGCCAGGTCTACGAGAGCTTCAACATGGCGGCCTTGTGGAAGCTGCCGGTCGTCTACGTCATCGAGAACAACAAATACGCCATGGGCACCTCGGTGAACCGGGCCTCGGCGCAGACCGATTTCTCCAGGCGGGGCCTCTCCTTCAACATTCCCGGCGAGCAGGTCGACGGCATGGACGTGCGCGCGGTCCACGAGGCGGGCCTGCGCGCCATCGACTATGCCCGCTCCGGCAAGGGCCCCTATATCCTGGAGATGCTGACCTACCGCTATCGCGGCCACTCCATGTCGGATCCCGCCAAGTACCGCTCGAAGGACGAGGTGCAGAAGATGCGCACCGAGCACGATCCGATCGAGCAGAGCCGCGCCCGGCTCCTTGGCGAGCACGACCTCAAGGAGGACGAGCTCAAGAAGGTCGACGCCGAGATCCGCGAGATCGTCAACGAGGCCGCCGACTTCGCCACCAACGATCCCGAGCCCGACGCAGCCGAGCTGTGGACCGACATCCTGCGCTGAGCCGGCCCGGCACGATCCGGCCGCCGCGGCGCAGGGTGCCGCCGGCCGCCGGATCCGCCGCCGAACCGTTCCGGCCGAGCCCCGGCCCCCACCTTTCCGACCGTTTCCAGATCTCCCGACCGAGGCACCCATGCCCGACGTTCTGATGCCCGCCCTGTCGCCGACCATGGAGCAGGGCAAGCTCTCCAGATGGCTGAAAAAGGAGGGCGACACCATCAAGTCCGGCGACGTCATCGCCGAGATCGAGACCGACAAGGCCACCATGGAGGTGGAGGCGGTCGACGAGGGCGTGCTGTCGCAGATCCTGGTGGCCGAAGGCACCGACAACGTCGCCGTCAACACCAAGATCGCCTTCATCCAGGGCGAGGGCGAAAGCGCGCCGGCGGCCGAGCCCGCCGCCAAGCCCGCGGTGGAGGCCACACCCGCGGCGCCTGCCGTCGCCAGGCCGGCCGAGGCCGCGCCTTCGGCGCCGCCCGCCGCAGCCGTGGCCCATGACGCCGCCGGCGAGGTCCCGGCCGGCACCGAGATGGTGACGATCACGGTGCGCGAGGCGCTGCGCGACGCCATGGCCGAGGAGATGCGCCGCGACGGCGACGTCTTCGTCATCGGTGAGGAGGTGGCGGAGTATCAGGGCGCCTACAAGGTGACGCAGGGCCTGCTGCAGGAGTTCGGCGCCCGGCGCGTCGTCGACACGCCGATCACCGAGCACGGCTTCGCGGGCCTGGCCACCGGCGCGGCGCTCAGCGGCCTGAAGCCGATCGTCGAGTTCATGACCTTCAACTTCGCCATGCAGGCGATCGACCAGATCATCAACTCCGCCGCCAAGACGCTTTACATGTCGGGCGGCCAGATGGGCTGCTCGATCGTGTTCCGCGGCCCCAACGGGGCGGCGGCCCGCGTCGCCGCCCAGCACAGCCAGGACTACAGCGCCTGGTATTCGCACATCCCCGGCCTCAAGGTCGTGGCGCCCTATTCGGCGGCCGATGCCAAGGGGCTGCTCAAATCAGCCATCCGCGATCCCAACCCGGTGATCTTCCTGGAGAACGAGATCCTCTACGGGCACTCCAATCCGGTGCCCAGGCTCGACGACTTCATCGTGCCGATCGGCAAGGCCAAGGTCGCCAGGCCGGGCAAGGACGTCACCCTGGTCACCTGGTCGATCGGCATGAGCTATGCCCTCAAGGCCGCCGAGGCCCTGGCGGCCGAGGGCATCGAGGCGGAGGTGATCGACCTGCGCACCCTGCGCCCGCTCGACACCGCCACCATCGTCGCCTCGGTGCAGAAGACCGGGCGCTGCGTCGTGGTGGAGGAGGGCTGGCAGCAGTCCGGCGTCGGCGCCGAGATCTCCGCCCGGATCATGGAGAACGCCTTCGACTATCTCGACGCGCCGGTCGCGCGCGTCTCGGGCAAGGACGTGCCGATGCCCTACGCCGCCAACCTGGAGAAGCTGGCCCTGCCCAGCGTCGCCGATGTGGTCCAGGCGGCCAAGGCCGTGACCTACCGCTGAGGGAGCCGTCCGATGCCCGTCAACATCCTGATGCCCGCCCTCTCGCCGACCATGGAGAAGGGCAACCTCTCCAAATGGCTGAAGAAGGAGGGCGACACCATCAAGTCCGGCGACGTGATCGCCGAGATCGAGACCGACAAGGCCACCATGGAGGTGGAGGCGGTCGACGAAGGCGTGCTGGCCAAGATCGTCGTGGCCGAGGGCACCGCCGACGTGCCGGTCAATCAGGTGATCGGCGTGATCGCCGGCGAGGGCGAGGACGCCAGGTCGGTCGGCGCCGGCGCGGCGCCCAAGGCCGAGGCGCCCAAGGCGGCGCCCGCCGCCGAGGCGCCGAAGCCGGCCGCGCCCGAGCCCGCCAAGGCCGCTCCGGCGGCCGCCGCCGCGTCGGCAGCGGTCAACGGCGCGCGCGTGTTCGCATCGCCGCTGGCCAAGCGCGTCGCCAAGGAGGCCGGGCTCGACATCGCCGCCATCGCCGGCTCCGGCCCGCATGGCCGCGTCGTCGAGAAGGACGTCAAGGCGGCGATCGCCGGGGGTGGGGCCAGGGCCGCGGCCCCGCCGCAGGCGGCCGCTGCCCCGGCGCCCAAGCCCGCCGCAGCGCCGGCCGGCCCGTCGGACGAGCAGGTGAAGAAGCTCTTCGCCGAGGGCTCCTACGAGGAAGTGCCGCATGACGGCATGCGCAAGACCATCGCCCGCCGCCTCTCCGAGGCCAAGTCGACGATCCCGCATTTCTACCTCACCGCCGAGGTCGAGATCGACGCGCTCCTGGCCCTGCGCGAGCAGATCAACACCAGCGCGCCCTTGGACAAGGACGCCAAGCCGCTCTACAAGATCTCGGTCAACGACATGGTGATCAAGGGCTACGCGCTGGCGCTCAGGGCCGTGCCGGAGGCCAACGTGTCCTGGACCGACGGGGCGATGCTCAAGCACAAGCATGCCGATGTCGGCGTCGCCGTGTCGATCCCCGGCGGCCTGATCACGCCGATCGTGCGCGATGCCGGCCACAAGACGCTGTCGGCCATCTCCAACGAGATGAAGGACCTCGCCGCCCGCGCCAAGGCCCGCAAGCTCAAGCCCGAGGAGTACCAGGGCGGCACCGGCTCGGTGTCGAACCTCGGCATGTTCGGGGTGAAGTCGTTCGCGGCCATCGTCAACCCGCCGCACGCCACCATCCTGGCGGTCGGCGCCGGGCTGAAGCAGCCGGTGGTCAAGGGCCAGGAGATCAAGATCGCCACCATCATGTCGCTGACCCTCTCCACCGACCACCGCGCCGTCGACGGCGCGCTGGGCGCCGAGCTGATGCAGGCGATCCGGGGCTATATCGAGAAGCCGATGGGGATGCTGGTGTAGCAAGAAAGGCGCGACGCTCGTTTTTTCCCCTCCCCCTTGTGGGGAGGGGTGAGGGGTGGGGGTCGTACAGGATGAGCGAAAAGGCAATCGTTCGCGATGGTATGGGGCCAGGGCTCAGGCGCGTCGACGGATATGCAGGCTCGGCGCAACGCGAGATCGATGCGGCGAGGGCCGACTGAGGCCGAGAAGAGGCTTTGGCGGGCGTTGAGGCACGACCTGCCTCCGGCGATCGGGCACTTTCGCCGGCAGGCCCCGATCGGGCCGTATGTCGTTGACTTCGTATCCCTGCAGGCAAAGCTGATCATCGAGGTCGACGGCGAGCAGCACGGTTTCGAAGCCGAACGCGCTCATGACCAGCGGCGAAGCCACTTCTTCGAGGCGCAGGGCTTCCGCATCTTGCGCTTCTGGAACCGCGACGTGATGCGCGAGACGCGCTCCGTCGTCGACACGATACTTGCCGTATTGGGCGAGCACACCACGACCCCCACCCCTAGCCCCTCCCCACAAGGGGGAGGGGGATGGCAGGCGTCGTCGCCTTCTGGAGATGTCTCATGAGTTCCTACGACGTCATCGTCATCGGGTCCGGGCCGGGCGGCTATGTCACCGCCATCCGGGCGGCGCAGCTCGGCCTGAAGACGGCGGTGGTCGAGCGCGAGCATCTTGGCGGCATCTGCCTCAACTGGGGCTGCATCCCGACCAAGGCGCTGCTGCGCTCGGCCGAGATCCTGCATTATGGCCAGCACGCCAAGGATTACGGCCTCGTCCTGAACGGCTCGATCAGCGCCGACACCGCGGCGGTGGTCAAGCGCTCGCGCGGCGTCTCGGCCCAGCTCGCCACCGGCGTCGGCTTCCTCCTGAAGAAGAACAAGGTCGACGTGATCTGGGGCGAGGCCACCATCACCAAGCCCGGCGAGATCTCGGTCGTGGCCTCGACCAGGTCGGTGCAGGGGCCGCCGATCCCGCCGCCCAAGGGCGCGCAGGGGCCGGGCACCTACCAGGCCAAGCACATCATCCTCGCCACCGGGGCGCGCCCGCGCGTGCTGCCCGGCATCGAGCCCGACCGCAAGCTGATCTGGACCTATTTCGACGCCATGGTGCCGGCGGAGACGCCGAAATCGCTGCTGGTGATCGGCTCGGGCGCCATCGGCATCGAGTTCGCCTCGTTCTATCGCACCCTCGGCGCCGAGGTGACCGTGGTGGAGGTGCTGCCGCAGATCCTGCCCGTCGAGGACGAGGAGATCGCCGCCCACGCCCGCAAGCGCTTCGAGAAGCAGGGCTTCAAGATCCTTACCGGCGCCAAGGTCACCAAGGTGGAGAAGGGCGCCAATTCCGTCACCGCCACGGTCGAGACCGCCGACGGCAAGACGCAGGCGATCACCGCCGACCGGCTGATCTCGGCCGTCGGCGTGGTCGGCAACATCGAGAATCTCGGCCTGGAGAAGCTCGGGGTGAAGACGGAGCGCGGCTGCATCGTCACCGACGGCGTCGCGCGCACCAGCGTGCCCGGCATCTATGCCATCGGCGACGTCGCCGGGCCGCCGATGCTGGCCCACAAGGCCGAGCACGAGGGCGTGGTCTGCGTCGAGGCGATCGCCGGCAAGCACCCGCACCCCCTGGAGAAGGACAAGATCCCGGGCTGCACCTATTGCACGCCGCAGGTCGCCAGCGTCGGCCTGACCGAGAAGAAGGCGAAGGAGGCGGGCTACGAGGTCAAGGTCGGCCGCTTCCCCTTCATCGGCAACGGCAAGGCCATCGCGCTCGGCGAGCCCGAGGGCCTGGTCAAGACCGTGTTCGACGCCAAGACCGGCAAGCTGCTCGGCGCGCACATGGTCGGCGCCGAGGTGACCGAGCTGATCCAGGGCTTCGTCATCGCCATGAATCTCGAGACCACCGAGGAGGAGCTGATGCATGCGGTGTTCCCGCATCCCACCCTCTCGGAGATGATGCACGAGAGCGTGCTCGACGCCTACGGCCGCGCCATCCACATGTGAGGCGGCGTCGGAGCTTCGGCGTCATGGACGGACTTGATCCGGCCATGACGGAACCGTTGCGGGAAGCGAAGAGCGTCGCGCGTGCCGCGCCGGGACGCTCTGACCACGTCTCCCTACGGAGCCGCCCCCACCGGCGTGCGGCTCCGCAGGGCCAGCCAGTGCTTCTTGTAGGCGAGCACCGGCGCCTCGACGAAGTGCCAGGAGGCGGCGGCGCAGGCCGCCGCGAGCGGCAGGGCCAGGAGGAAGGTGCCGAGGGGATGCAGGCCGGGCACGGCGAAGGTCGTGACCTGCAGCGACAGCCAGCCGTAGATGTAGATGCCGTAGGAGAGGTCGGTGGCGTCGGTCAGGCGGCGGATCGGGCCGCCCGGCAGCATGGCGAGGACCAGCGCGCCATAGCCGAGCGCGACATAGCCGAGGGGATGGCCGAGGAAGGTGCCGGAGCCGAGCCACCACAGCACCAGCAGCGCTGCCGCGACGGGCGGCGACAAGGGCAGGCGGTCGCGCCAGCGATAGGCCGCGACCCCGATGAGGAAGCAGCTGGCGAAGCGCACGACATGGCCCTTGGCGCCGATGGTCTCGGCGACGTCGGCGTCATGGGCGCCGGCGGCGAGGGCGACGAGGGCGAAGACGGCGAGAAACAGTGCGAGCCGCCGGTCGCTGGCGAGAATCCCGGCGAGCGACAGGCCGACCAGGCCGAGATAGCAGGCCGCCTCGTATTTCAGGGTCCAGAGCGGGATGTTGAGGTCGTAGGGCACGGGCAGCCCGCCGAACACGCCGGGCAGGCCGGCATTGCCGTCGAAGATCAGCATGGTGCGGGCGATGTAGCGCCAGAAGCCGGCATCCTCGAAATAGGCGGCGAGCGGACGCGCCGTCACCACCGGACCGACCACCAGGGCGACGAACAGGGCGTAGACCACCACCGCCGGCATGATCCGCATCACCCGGGCGAAGGCGAAGGCCATGAGGCGGGGCGAGCGCTCCAGGCTGGCGCTGATCATCACGCCCGAGAGCACGAAGAACACGTCGACGGCGAGGCCGCCGAGGTCGAAGCCGGGCACCTCGCCGGGCGCCAGCGCCAGCCGGCCGGAGACCACCGTGCTGGAATGGGCGGCGAGCACGGCGACCGCCGCCGCCAGGCGGATCGCGGAGAAATTGTTGCGGCCCGGAGCCGCGATCTCGCCGAGGGTGCGCATGGCACGAGATAAGCAGACGTGATGCTACCATCCCGTTAAGCGCGCGCGCCTGCGCGCCGCGCAGGGCAGGCATGCCGGCGCCAGCGTGCATCAATCCTTAAGGCCGGGCGATGCAGTCTCGACGGGGGCGCCGGAGTGTCGCCGTGGACTGGTCGGACTGGCTCGATCTCGGGCTGACCGCCGTGATGGCGGGCACGGCGGTGCGCCTCTACACCGGCCAGGTCTTCGCCGCCTGGGACTATCTCCTAGCCGCCATCGTCGGCGCCTATGCCGCCCCCTTCGCACTTCACACTTTCGTTCCCGAGATCGAGGACCTATTTGTCTTGTTCTCCGGGTTCGGCGGCGCGCTGATCGGCTGCCTCGTCCGTGATATGCTACCCAAGCCCTAGGCGGGCTGCGCGGGATCGCCGCCGCGGCCGGCCGAGGGCGGTCTTGAGTCTGCGGGGCGCCGGCGCGGCGTTCGGGGTCCCGCCCGCCCTGCGGCCGTCGCGAGGATCTTCATGCCCGTCGTCATCGATCTCCTGAAGAACGACACCCGCCCGCGCCATCCGGAGAAGGCGCACCGGCCGGACCAGCCGATCCTGCGCAAGCCGGAATGGATCCGGGTGAAGGCACCGGGCTCGCCGCAATGGCGCGAGACGCAGGCGATCGTGCGCGAGAACAAGCTGGTCACGGTGTGCGAGGAGGCCGGCTGCCCCAATATCGGCGAGTGCTGGGAGAAGAAGCACGCCACCTTCATGATCATGGGCGACACCTGCACGCGGGCCTGCGCCTTCTGCAACGTCAAGACCGGCATGCCCGGCGCGCTCGACCCGGCCGAGCCGGAGAACACCGCCATCGCCGTGGCCAAGCTCGGGCTGACCCATGTGGTCATCACCTCGGTCGACCGAGACGACCTCGCCGACGGCGGCGCCGAGCACTTCGCGCAGGTGATCCGCGCCATCCGCCGCCGCAGCCCCGGCACCACCATCGAGGTGCTGACGCCGGACTTCCTGCGCAAGGAGGGGGCGCTGGAGACCGTGGTGGCGGCCCGGCCCGACGTGTTCAACCACAACATGGAGACGGTGGCCTCGCGCTACCTCACGGTGCGCCCGGGCGCGCGCTATTTCCACTCCATGCGGCTCTTGCAGAAGGTGAAGGAACTCGATGCCACCATCTTCACCAAGTCGGGGATCATGGTCGGCCTCGGCGAGGAGCGCAACGAGGTGCTGCAGCTGATGGACGACCTGCGCTCGGCCGATGTCGACTTCATCACCATCGGCCAATATCTCGCGCCGTCGCGCAAGCACCATCCTGTCGTGGCCTACGTCACGCCCGACGCGTTCAAGGCCTATGAGACCATCGCCTATGCCAAGGGCTTCCTGATGGTGTCCTCCTCGCCGCTGACGCGCTCCTCGCACCATGCGGGCGAGGATTTCGCCAGGCTGCGCGCCAACCGCGAGGCCAGGCTGGGGCGCTGATACGCCGCATCTTTGCAAGCGCCGGCCCCAGGGCCATCTGGGGCAAGAGGAGGCCCACCCGTCCATGCCGTCCTTCCGCACCACGCGCCGCGTCCGGCACCGGGCTGTCGACATGTTCGACCTCGTCGCCGACGTCGACAAATACCCGCTGTTCGTGCCGCTGTGCCAGGCGCTGCGGGTCAGGCGGCGGACCGAGGAGGCGGACGGGCGCATGGTGGTGGTCGCCGACATGACGGTGGCCTACAAGGTGTTCCGCGAGACGTTCGGCAGCCGCGTCACCCTGGACCGGGAGAAGCTCGCCATCCTGGTGGAATATCTCGACGGCCCGTTCAGCCACCTGGAGAACCGCTGGAGCTTCCGCGACGACGGGCAGGGCGGCTGCATCGTCGAGTTCTTCATCGACTACAGCTTCCGTTCGCGCACGCTCGGCATGCTGATGGGCACGATGTTCGACGCCGCCTTCCGCCGCTTCGCCGACGCCTTCGAACGCCGGGCGGATGCGGTCTACGGCAAGGCGGTGCCGGCGGGCTGAGGGATGGGGACAGGATGTGGCGCTGAAAAGCCTTCTCCGCGAAGCGGGGAAGGTGGCGCCACGTAGTGGCGACGGATGGGGTGTGGTCCGCGAGGATTGCGCGGCCGACCGATCCTGCACCAGCGTGGTGCCAGCCGAACGCAGGTTCCGACCTGCCCGCCACACCCCATCCGACCTTGCTTCGCAAGGCCACCTTCCCCACTGCGTGGAGAAGGCTTTCGCGCGCCGCTCACCCCACCACAGCATGGTCCTTGGCGAGGTGCAGCAGGAGATCCAGCGCCTGCGTCACCGACCGTGTCCGCACGACATCGCGGCCGACGTCGCCGAAGCGGCGCTCGATGTGGAGGCTGCGCCCATCCGCGAGGCTGGCGGCGAAATGCACCAGGCCGACGGGCTTTTCCGCCGAGCCGCCGCCCGGCCCGGCAATGCCGGTGATCGCGACGGACAGGCCCGCCTTGGAATGCCGGATCGCGCCCTCGGCCATGGCGCGGGCGACAAGCTCGCTGACCGCGCCGTGCTCGCCGATCAGCGCCGGCGGCACCCCCAGCATCTCGGCCTTCGCCGCGTTGGAATAGGTGACGAAGCCGCGGTCGACCACGTCGGAGGAGCCGGCGACGGCGGTGAGCGCTGCGGCGACCAGGCCGCCGGTGCAGGATTCGGCGGTCGCGACCAGGAGGCCCTTGGCTTGGCAGGCCCCGAGCACGATGCGGGCGAGCTCGATGGTGGTGTGGTCGATCATCACGAGGCCTCCGGATTGGTCCAGGGCAGGCGGATGGTGGCCGAAGCCATGGCGGCGATGCCCTCGCGCCGCCCGACGAAGCCGAGCGTCTCCATGGTCGTCGCCTTGACGCCGACCCGCTCGATGCCGATGCCGGCGATCCCGGCGATGCGCGCCCGCATCGCTTCCCGATGCGGCCCGATCTTCGGCGCCTCGCACAGCAGCGTCACGTCGAGATGGGCGACGGCGCCGCCGCGCGCGGCGACCAGCCCGACGGCATGGGCGAGGAAGCGGTCGGACGAAGCTCCCTTCCAGCGCATGTCCGAAGGCGGGAAATGCGCGCCGATATCGCCGTCGCCGATGGCGCCGAGCACGGCATCGGTGAGGGCGTGCAGGCCGACATCGGCGTCGGAATGGCCGCTGAGGCCGCGCTCGTGCGGGATGCGCACGCCGCAGAGCCAGACATGGTCGCCCTCGGTGACAGCGTGCACGTCGAAGCCGGTGCCGGTGCGCACGTCGCCGAGCGCCGCGAGCGGCGGGGTGAACAGGCGTTCCGCCGCCTCGAAATCGGCCGGGCCGGTGAGCTTCATGTTGGTCGCCTCTCCCTCGAAGACATACAGGGGATTGCCGGCCCATTCGGCGACGGCGCCGTCGTCGGTGAGGCCGTCGACGCCGGCCGCCGCCGCCCGCTCATGCGCCTGAAGGATCAGGCCGAAGCGGAAGGATTGCGGCGTCTGCACCGAACGCAGGGTCTGGCGCGGCGGCGTGCCGGTGACGCGCTCGTCTCCGTCGACGATCTTGACCGTGTCGGTCACGGGCAGGCCGGGCACGGCGGCGCCGCGGGCGAGCGCCGCGTCGATGGCGCGGTCGATCAGGGCGGGCGAGGTGAAGGGACGGGCGGCGTCGTGGATCAGCACGATGTCGGGCGGGGCCGGCGCGAGCGCCCTGAGGCCGGCGAGGCCGGAGGCCTGGCGCGTGCCGCCGCCGGCGACGGGCGGCACCAGCTTGGGCACGCCCTTGGCCGCGGCGGCATAGAGGTCGCCGTCGTCGGCATGGATCACCGCCAGCACCGCGTCGATGCGCGGATGCTCCGCGAACAGGGCCAGCGAGCGGGCGAGCACGCTCCTGCCGCCGAGCCGGCGGTACTGCTTGGGCAGGCCGCCGCCGGCGCGGATGCCGCGTCCGGCCGCGACCAGGATCGCGGCGATGCGGGGGGCGGCGGGGGATGTGGGCATGGCGGCTTCCAGGCTGGGACTCTGCTCATAGCGAACGCGCGGCGCCGCGTCACCTCCGCCCGGCGGCCGGGACATCCGGCCGGCGAATCCTCTCGCCAGCCGCGCGGAACTTGCTACACTCGCCGGCGAAGACAGGGACAGCACTTTTGGCGCGCCGCCAGCGGCAGCGACGGAAGTCAGCCGGGACAGAAGCGTTGGAACGGGGATTGGAGGCCGAGGCGGCGTGGGCGCCCGGCCATGCGGCCGTCACGGCCGCACCGGAGGAGAGGCGGCCGGCGCAGCCGGTCAGGCGCGAGCATACCTATGCCGCGATCGACCTCGGCACGAACAATTGCCGCCTGCTGGTGGCGCGGCCGGCCGGCGACGGTTTTCGCGTCATCGATGCCTTTTCGCGAATCGTGCGGCTCGGGGAGGGACTCAGCCACTCCGGGCGGTTGAACGAAGGCGCGATGGGGCGTGCAATCGAGGCGCTCGGCGTCTGCGCCCAGAAGATGCGCGACCGCCGGGTCGACCGCGCCCGGCTGATCGCCACCGAAGCCTGCCGCGCCGCCGCCAACGGCGCCGCCTTCATCGAGCGCGTCGGCCGCGAGACCGGGCTGGAGCTGGAGATCGTCAGCCGCGAGACCGAGGCGCGCCTGGCCGCGGCCGGCTGCGTGCCGCTGATCGACCGCCGCACCGAGGGCGTGGTGCTGTTCGACATCGGCGGCGGCTCCTCCGAGCTGGTCTGGCTCGGCTTCGAGGGGACGGGCGGGCGGCGCACGCCGGCCATGCGCGGCTGGATCTCGCTGCCGGTCGGCGTCGTCACCCTGTCGGAGCGCCATGGCGGCGTGCGCGTCACCCGCCGTGGCTTCGAGGCGATGGTCGAGGACGTCGCCGCGATGCTGGAATGCTTCGAGCACAAGCAGGCGATCGCCGGGCAGGTGGACCGGCTGCACATGCTCGGCACCTCGGGCACGGTCACCACCATGGCCGGCATCCACCTGCGCCTGCCGCGCTACGACCGGCGCCGGGTCGACGGGCTGTGGATGTCGGCGGGCGAGCTCGACAGCGTGCTGGAGGAACTGCTCGGCATGTCCTTCGAGGACCGGGTGGCCAATGCCTGCATCGGGCCGGAGCGGGCCGATCTCGTGCTCGCCGGCTGCGCCATCCTCGAGGCGATCCGGCGCGCCTTCCCCTGCGAGCGGCTGCGTGTCGCCGACCGCGGCCTGCGCGAGGGGCTGCTGGTGGAGATGATGGAGCAGGATGGGGTCTGGCGCCGCGGGGACGCCCGCTCGTGACCGGCAAGGGGGGCGGAAAGGGCGGCGCCGGTGGTTCCGGCGGCTCCGGCAAGCGCGGCGGCGAGAAGGGCAGCTCCGGGCGCGGCTATGGCGGGCGCGAGCTCGGCGTGCGGCTGCGCAATGCCCGGCGCCACAAGCACTCCTCGCAGCTCTGGCTGGAGCGCCAGCTCAACGACCCCTTCGTGGCGCGGGCCAGGCGCGAGGGCTACCGCTCGCGCGCCGTCTACAAGCTGATGGAGATCGACGACAAGGCCGGGCTGCTCAAGCCGGGCCGGCGCGTGCTCGACCTCGGCGCCGCGCCCGGCGGCTGGTCGCAGCTCGCGGCCGACCGCTGCAGGGCGGCGGAAGGGCCGGAGGGCGGCCGAGGCACGGTGGTGGCGATCGACCTCCTGCCCGTCGACCCGATCCCCGGCGTCGACTTCGTGCAGATGGACTTCATGGACGATGCCGCGCCGGAGCGCCTGAAGGCGATGCTGGGCGGACCGGCCGACATCGTGCTCTCCGACATGGCCGCCAACACGGTGGGCCACCGCGCCACCGACCATCTGCGCATCGTCGCCCTGGTCGAGGCGGCGGCGCATTTCGCCGTCGAGGTGCTGGCGCCGGGCGGGGCGTTCCTGGCCAAGGTGTTCCAGGGCGGCACCGAGAGCGACATCCTCACCCTGCTCAAGCGCGACTTCGCGACGGTGAAGCACATCAAGCCGGCGGCGAGCCGGGCGGGGTCGAGCGAGATGTATGTGCTGGCGACCGGGTTCAGGGGCGGGGAGGCGGAAGAGGCCCGCTGAGGGCGCGGCCGGCGCGACGTTCACCGTCCTTTCCGCAACGGTTCCGTCATGGCCGGGCTCGACCCGGCCATCCCAGCGCGATCGAATTCGATCGCGCGGCGCACGCGACGATGGCGGTGCTTTCGCGACCGCTCGGGCCCTTCTCTCCAGCCCATGGCGTTCGCATGGATGGGCTGAACAAGTCCGCCCATGACGTCGAGGTTCCCGTGCGATAGTGGCAGCCCGGGCTGCCGCCCGCCAAGCGCCTGTCATGGATTTCGGGCATCGCTGCCGAGGGCACAGGCCGGCGTCGACATTATCCACCGGCCCGCATGGCCGCCCTGCATGCACGGGGCTTTCGCGCGGGGGACCAGCGTGTTAGACGATCGCGCCAACTCAGCCGTGCCCGGCCCCATTCCTCATCGAAAGAGTTGGTCATGCCCCGGATCGTGGATTCGTCGCTTTTTCCCGAAGCCCTCACCTTCGACGACGTGCTCCTGACGCCGGGGCACTCGGAAATCCTGCCCTCCGAGGCCGATATCCGCTCGCGCGTCACCCGCTCGATCTCCGTCAACCTGCCGCTGCTGGCTTCGGCCATGGACACGGTGACGGAGAGCCGCATGGCCATCGCCATGGCCCAGGCCGGCGGGCTCGGCGTCATCCACCGCAACCTCACGCCGGAGGAGCAGGCCGAGCAGGTCAGGCAGGTCAAGCGCTATGAGAGCGGCATGGTGGTCAACCCGATCACCATCGGCCCGGAGGGGACTCTGGCCGACGCCTTCGCCCTGATGGCCCGCTACCGCATTTCCGGCATCCCCGTGGTCGAAGGCGGCGCGCCGGGCGTGCCGGGCAAGCTCGTCGGCATCCTCACCAACCGCGACGTGCGCTTCGCCACCAACCAGCAGCAGCCGGTGGCCGAGCTGATGACCAAGGACCGGCTGATCACCGTGCGCGAAGGGGTGACGCAGGAAGAGGCCAAGCGCCTCCTCCACCAGTACCGGATCGAGAAGCTGGTGGTGGTCGACGACGAGTTCCGCTGCGTCGGCCTGATGACGGTGAAGGACATCGAGAAGGCGACGCTGTATCCGAACGCCTGCAAGGACGAGCAGGGGCGCCTGCGCGTCGCCGCCGCCTCGACGGTCGGCGACCTCGGCCATGCCCGCTCCGAGCTCCTGATCGATGCCGGCGTCGACCTCGTCGTGGTCGACACGGCGCACGGCCATTCCCAGAAGGTGCTCGACGCGGTCGGCCGCATCAAGCGCGCCTCCAACGCGGTGCAGGTGATCGCCGGCAATGTCGCCACCGGCGACGGCGCCAAGGCGCTGATCGACGCCGGCGCGGACGCGATCAAGGTCGGCATCGGCCCGGGCTCGATCTGCACCACGCGCATGGTGGCGGGCGTCGGCGTGCCGCAGCTCACCGCCATCATCGACGCCGCCAACGCCGCGCGCGAGGCCGGCGTGCCGGTCATCGCCGACGGCGGCATCAAATATTCCGGCGATTTCGCCAAGGCGATCGCCGCCGGCGCCTCGGTGGCCATGGTCGGCTCGATGCTGGCCGGCACCGACGAGACGCCCGGCGAGGTCTATCTCTACCAGGGCCGCTCCTACAAATCCTATCGCGGCATGGGCTCGGTCGGCGCGATGTCGCGCGGCTCGGCCGACCGCTATTTCCAGGCCGACATCAAGGATTCGATGAAGCTGGTGCCGGAAGGCATCGAGGGCCAGGTGGCCTATAAGGGCCCGGTCGGGGCGGTGCTGCACCAGCTTGCCGGGGGCCTGCGCGCCTCGATGGGCTATGTCGGCGCCCGGACGGTGGAGGAGTTCCAGGAGAAGGCGCGCTTCGTGCGCATCTCCTCGGCGGGCCTGCGCGAGAGCCATGTCCACGACGTCACCATCACCCGCGAGAGCCCGAACTACCAGCCGGGCCGGGGCTGAGCCCATGTCGGTCCAGGCCGTGCTGCTGCCGGTCTTCGCGCAGGTGGCGCTGACCTTCGCGCTGCTGATCCGGCTCGGCCTGATGCGCACCGGCCTGGTGCGCAGCGGCGCGGTCAAGGTGCGCGACATCGTGCTCGGCCAGAAGGCCTGGCCGGAGCGCGCCACGCAGACCGGCAACTGCTTCGACAACCAGTTCCAGATCCCGGTGCTGTTCTACGTGCTGACGGCGCTGGCGCTGATCACCCGCAAGGCCGACCTCCTGTTCGTCGTCCTGGCCTGGGTGTTCGTCATGACGCGCCTCGTGCATGCCGGGATCCATACCGGCTCCAACCGATTGTCGCAGCGCTTCTACGCCTATGCCGCCGGCGTCGCGGTGCTGCTCCTGATGTGGGTGATCTTCGCCTTGGACATCCTGACGACGGCCGTGACGCCGTGACGCCCGCTGCCCGCCTCTCCGCCGCCATCGAGGTGCTCGCGGATATCGACGCCCGCCGCCGGCCCGCCGCCGACGTCCTGAAGGACTGGGGCCTGGCGCACCGCTTCGCCGGCTCCGGCGACCGCGCCGCCATCGCCAGCCTCGCCTATGACGTGCTGCGCCGCCGCGCCTCCGCCCGCTGGCTGCTCGACGCCGAGACCCCGCGCGCGGGCGTCATCGGCATGCTGGCGCTGCAGCGCCGGCTCGATGCCGACGCCATCGCCGCGCTGTTCTCCGGCGAGCGCTTCGCCCCCGAGCCGTTGACGGCGGCCGAGCGCGAGGCGCTCGTCACCCGCCACCTCGAGGAGGCGCCGCCCGCCGTGCAGGCCGACGTGCCGGACTGGCTGTGGCCGGCCTTCGCCGGCGCTTTCGGCGCCGAGGCGATCGCCGAAGGGCAGGGGCTGGCCGAGCGCGCGCCGCTCGACCTGCGCGTCAACACGCTGAAGACCAGCCGCGACAAGGCCGTGGCCGAGCTCTCTCCACTCGGTGCGGCCGAGACGGTGCTGTCGCCCTGGGGCCTGCGGGTGCCGCTCGGCGCCGACGGGCGCGGCCCCTCGGTGCAGGTGGAGCCCTCCTTCCTCAAGGGCTGGTTCGAAGTGCAGGACGAGGGCTCGCAGATCGCCGCCCTGATCGCCCGCGCCGAGCCCGGCGAGCAGGTGCTGGACCTCTGCGCCGGCGCCGGCGGCAAGACGCTGGAGCTCGCCGCCACGATGGCCAACAAGGGCCAGATCTACGCCACCGACAGCGACAAGCGGCGCCTTGCCCCGATCCACGACCGGCTGGAGCGGGCCGGTGCGCGCAACGTCCAGGTGCGCACGCCGCGCGGCGGCCCGCCCGAGCTCGGCGACCTCGCGGGCCGGATGGACCTGGTGCTGATCGACGCGCCCTGCAGCGGCTCCGGCACCTGGCGGCGCAACCCCGACGCCAAATGGCGCATGCGGCCCAACAGCCTGGCGGACCGGATCAAGGACCAGGCCGGGGTGCTGCGCCAGGGCGCGGCCGCCGTGAAGCCCGGCGGGCGCCTCGTCTACATCACCTGCTCGGTGCTGCCGGAGGAGAACGACGGCGCGGTCGAAGCCTTTTTGCGCGGGCAGGACGGGTTCTCGGCGGCCACGCCGGCCGAAGCCCTGGCCGCGGCGGGCTTTGCCGGGCTCGGCCGCCATGCCTCGCCGCGCGGCCTCGGCGTCCAGCTCACGCCGCGGCGCACGGCCACGGACGGGTTCTACGTGGCGGTGCTGCGGCGCGGCGGCGACGCATGAGCCCCCTTCCACCCATCCCGCGATTGCTTCCTCCATCGTGATCCGCTAGGCGCTCGCCATGACCCATGACAGCATCCTCATCATCGATTTCGGCTCCCAGGTCACCCAGCTGATCGCCCGGCGCGTGCGCGAGGCCGGCGTCTATTGCGAGATCCATCCGTTCCAGAGTGCCGCCGAAGCCTTCGCCAAGCTGAAGCCCAAGGGCGTGATCTTCTCCGGCGGCCCGGCCTCGGTCTGCGATGCCGGCAGCCCCCGCGCCCCACAGGCGGTGTTCGATTCCGGCGTGCCGATCCTCGCCATCTGCTACGGCCAGCAGACCCTGGCGGCCCAGCAGGGCGGCAAGGTCGAGGGCGGGCACGCCCGCGAGTTCGGCCGCGCCGATGTCGAGATCAAGGCGGCGAGCCCGCTCTTCGCCGGGGTCTGGGAGGTGGGCGGGCGCTATCCCGTGTGGATGAGCCATGGCGACCGCGTCACCGAGCTGCCGCCGGGCTTCGTCGTGGTCGGCACCTCGGAGAACGCCCCCTTCGCCATCGCGGTGGACGAGGGCCGGCGCTACTACACCACCATGTTCCATCCCGAAGTGGTGCACACGCCGGACGGGGCCAAGCTGCTGCAGAACTTCGTGCACAAAATCGTCGGCCTCAAGTCCGACTGGACCATGGCGGCCTATCGCCGCGAGATGATCGACAAGATCCGCCGCCAGGTCGGCGACGGCAAGGTGATCTGCGGCCTCTCCGGCGGCGTCGACTCGGCGGTCGCGGCGGTGCTGATCCACGAGGCGATCGGCGAGCAGCTCACCTGCGTCTTCGTCGACCACGGCCTGATGCGGGCCGGGGAAGCCGAACAGGTGGTCGGCCTGTTCCGCGACCATTACAACATCCCGCTGGTGCATGTGGACGCGGCGGACCTGTTCCTCGGCGCCCTCGCCGGCGTCAGCGACCCCGAAACCAAGCGCAAGACCATCGGCAAGCTGTTCATCGAGGTGTTCGAGGCCGAGGCCAAGAAGGTCGGCGGCGCTGAGTTTCTGGCGCAGGGCACGCTCTATCCCGATGTCATCGAAAGCGTCTCGTTCTCGGGCGGACCCTCGGTCACCATCAAGTCGCACCACAATGTCGGCGGCCTGCCCGAGCGCATGCACATGGCGCTGGTGGAGCCCTTGCGCGAGCTGTTCAAGGACGAGGTCCGGGCGCTGGGCCGCGAGCTCGGCCTGCCCGAAGCCTTCGTCGGCCGCCACCCCTTCCCGGGCCCGGGCCTCGCCATCCGCGTGCCCGGCGACATCACCCGCGACAAGCTCGACATCCTGCGCAAGGCCGACACGATCTACCTCGACGAGATCCGCAAGGCCGGCCTCTACGACAAGATCTGGCAGGCCTTCGCCGTGCTGCTGCCCGTGCGCACGGTGGGCGTGATGGGCGACTACCGCACCTACGACCACGTGTGTGCTTTGCGCGCGGTAACCTCGGTCGACGGCATGACCGCGGATTTCTTCCCGTTCGACATGGGGTTTTTGGGGCGGGCGGCGACGCGGATCATCAACGAGGTGAACGGGATCAATCGGGTGGTGTACGACGTGACGTCGAAGCCGCCGGGGACGATCGAGTGGGAGTGAGGGGCTTGGGATACTTGACCCTCAAGGGGCTGGCTGGGGGCACGTGCTCTACGACCAGCGGCAACCAATGAAATAGGCGGTATTTCTGAGAGCGCTGTCCCGGCGACTGGCCAAAATTCACCGAAATGTCGTCATTCGGATTTTCGGTATCGATATTTCCCTTGGATGCCGCCTTGAGTTCGTAGCGAAAAGGGGTCCGCAGAGCCTCAGTCCGGCGTAGATCGGCAAAGCCGATGCTTGGAAAAGAGAGCCACTTCGTCCCAAATGGCGCAAGTGACTGCCACGGGATTCGATCATGAAAACCATGTCGGCGCGGGAGGCGAAGAACGCCTTCGGCTTGATGATCGACACCGCACGCAGGGCCGGTGCTCATCGCAAAAGGCGGGCATGGCGTCGTGATGGTCATCTCCGTGGAAGAATACCAACGGCTGGACGACGCCTCCAATGCAGCGTCGGCGCAGGGGACATCGCGGCGACCGAGCGTATTATCGGCCGCGGAGGCAAGGGACGGGCATGGGCAACGGCGATCTGAGCTGGATCACGAACTTCATCTGGGGCATCGCCGACGATGCACTCCGGGATCTCTATGTCCGGGGCAAATATCGCGACGTGATCCTGCCGATGACGGTGCTCCGGCGGCTCGACGCCGTGCTCGAGCCTACGAAACAAGCCGTTTTGTCGATGAAAGCCAACCTCGACAAGGCGGCCATCACCAACCAGGACGCCGCCCTTCGGCAGGCGGCCGGACAGGCATTCTACAACATGTCGCGCTTCACGCTGCGCGATCTGCGCAACCGCGCGAGCCAGGCGCAATTGAAGGCCGACTTCGAAGCCTATCTCGACGGCTTCTCGCCGAATGTGCAGGAGATCCTCGACAATTTCGAGTTCCGCAACCAGATCCCGAAGCTGTCCAAGGCTGATGTCCTGGGCACGTTGATCGAGAAATTTCTCGATGCCTCGATCAATCTCGGCCCCAGGCCGATCCTGAACGGCAACGGCTCGGTGAAGCATCCGGCCCTCGACAACCACGCCATGGGCACGATGTTCGAGGAACTCGTCCGCCGTTTCAACGAGGCGAACAACGAAGAGGCGGGCGAACACTGGACGCCGCGCGACGCGGTCAAACTCATGGCGAGGCTGATCTTCGCACCGATCGCCGACCAGATCACGTCCGGCACATACCTGCTCTATGATGGTGCCTGCGGCACCGGCGGCATGTTGACGGTGGCCGAAGAAGCGCTTAACGATCTTGCCGCGCAGCGGGGAAAGCAAGTCTCGACGCACCTGTTCGGGCAGGAGATCAACGCCGAAACCTACGCCATCGCCAAGGCCGACCTGCTGCTGAAGGGAGAAGGCGAGGAGGCCGACAACATCGTCGGCGGGCCGGAATGGTCGACCCTGGCGAACGACGCCTTCCCGTCCCGCGAATTCGATTTCATGCTGTCGAATCCGCCCTACGGCAAGAGCTGGAAGAGCGACCAGGAGCGCATGGGCGGCAAGGCGGGGATACGCGATCCGCGCTTCGTGATCGAGCATGCGGGCGACGCTGAATACAGCCTCGCCACGCGGTCCAGTGACGGGCAGATGCTGTTCCTGGCGAACATGCTGTCCAAGATGAAGCGCGATACGCCGCTCGGTAGCCGCATCGCCGAAGTCCACAACGGCTCCTCGCTGTTCACCGGCGACGCCGGAAGCGGCGAGAGCAATGTGCGGCGCTGGGTCATCGAGAACGACTGGCTGGAAGCCATCGTCGCCCTGCCGTTGAACATGTTCTACAATACCGGCATCGCGACTTATGTCTGGGTGCTGACCAACCGCAAACCGGGGCACCGGCGCGGCAAGGTTCAACTCATCGACGCGACGGCGTGGTTCAACCCGCTGCGCAAGAACCTCGGCAAGAAGAACTGCGAACTGGCCGAAGGCGATATCGAACGCATCGTCGAAACGTTTCAGACATTCGAGGAGACGGAGCAATCGCGCATCTTCGATAACGCCGAATTCGGCTATTCGAAGGTGACGGTCGAGCGGCCACTTCGCGCCACGGGGATTGATCCCGGACGCGCCTATGCGCCTAGGGAGATTAAGGTACTGAAGGATGAGGGGCGGATCTCCGAGGACGGGGCGCTCGTCATCCGGCGCATTCACAAGGCCGGTAAGGTCTCGCCTGATCCTTTGCGCGGGCTGTTCCCCGTGATGATCGGCGGCAAGCGCTGCGTGGTGGAGTACGAATCTGACGGCGACTTGCGCGGCACCGAGACGGTGCCGTTGAAGGAGCCGGGCGGGATCGAAGCCTTCATGCGCCGCGAGGTGCTTCCGCACGCCCCCGACGCCTGGATTGACGAGGCGAAGGTCGCCATCGGCTATGAGATCAGCTTCACGCGCCACTTCTACAAGCCTCAACCACTGCGCACACTGGAGGCGATCCGTGCCGATATCCTGGCGTTGGGAAGGGAAACTGAAGGGCTGATGGCCGACATCATCGGAGTCGGGCGATGATCGGTGGGCTTCGCCCATATTCGATGATGAGGCCGAGTGGTGCGCCGTGGCTCGGCGACGTGCCCGCGCATTGGGATATGCGGAGGATCAAAACGCTCCTGCGAGAGGTTGATAACCGCACCAGGACCGGTGAAGAGAGGCTTCTGTCTCTGAGGATGCGGCAGGGGCTTGTCGACCACATTGAATCAGGCGGCAAGTCAATCCCGGCAGAGTCGCTGGTCAATTTTAAGATCATTGAAGCCGGACAGGTGGTCATGAACCGCATGCGAGCTGCTGCCGGTTTGTTCGGCGTGGCCAGCGTTCGCGGTCTAGTGAGTCCAGATTACGCCATTTTCGAGCCGAAGCCCGATGCGTTCAGCCCCTATCTTCTTGAAGCTTTCCGATTGCCGTCATTGTCGACAGTGTTTCGCTCGGAATCAAAGGGCCTCGGAACGGGTGAGGCTGGCTTCTTGCGGCTCTACACGGATCGGTTTGGCTCCATACCTGTTCCCTATCCGCCTCTCGATGAGCAGCGACTGATCGTGCGATTTCTGGACTGGCACGGCGGCCGGACCACGAAGCTGATCCGCGCCAAGAAGAAGCTCATCGCGCTGCTGAACGAGCAGAAGCAGGCCATCATCCACCGCGCCGTCACGCGCGGTCTTGACCCCAGCGTGAAGCTCCAGTCAACTCAAATTCCAGCGCTCGGTCACGTTCCCCAGCACTGGATGGTCGTCAGGCTACGAAACATCGTCGAGCGAATCGAGCAGGGGGTTAGCCCGCAGGCTGAGGGGGGACTTGCTGAAGCTAACTCCTGGGGTGTCTTGAAATCCGGCTGCGTCAACCGAGGTCTGTTCCGTGACACGGAACACAAGCGCCTCAGATCTGATTTTACAATTAACCCGAATATCATTGTTTCTCTTGGGGACGTACTGGTTTCCCGCGCAAGCGGTTCGCCGTCTCTTGTCGGGTCGGTCGCCAGGGTCAATTCGTTGCGGTATAGACTTATACTTTCAGATAAGACCTTTCGCTGCATGTTCAAGAAAGCTGTAGACAGCGACTTTATGGTTCTCGCCATGAATAGTCGATACTACCGCGATCAAGTCGAACAAGCTATCAGTGGTGCAGAAGGTCTTGCAAATAATTTACCTGTATCGTCTCTTAAGGACTTTATGTTCGTTGTGCCACCTCTGAAGGAAGCGCAGTATATCGCAGTAAAACTCGGAGAGCGCGTCGGTGCGATCGATATTGCAATCAGTCAGGTCGAACGCGAGATTTTCCTGATCCAGGAGTTCCGAACCCGCCTGATCGCCGATGTCGTCACCGGCAAGCTCGATGTGCGCGCCCTCGCCACCAGTCTGCCAGAGATCATCGAACCTGAGGCGATCGGCGAACCGATCGACGACGAGGACCTCGACGATGTGACCGACGACACTGAGAACGAGGAGGCCGCCGCCTGACCATGCCTGTTCACGCCAGCCCAAAAATCTACCACATCGTCCATGTCGACAATCTTGCTTCGATCGTCGCGGACGGTTGTCTGTGGTCGGATGCGGTGATGGTACAACGGCAGGGCGGGACGGTCATCGGCATGGGCGGCATCAAGCGGCGACGGCTTGGTCTCCCTGTCTCCTGCCACAACGGGTTGAAGGTGGGCGATTGTGTTCCGTTCTATTTTTGTTCGCGATCGATCATGCTGTATGTTATCCATTGCGCAAATCATTCCGAGCTTGCCTATCGGGGTGGGCAACAGCCGATTGTCCATCTCGAGGCCGATCTGCATCAGGTCGTGCAATGGGCACAGGCAAATGGGCAGCGCTGGGCGTTCTCGCTCTCGAACGCGGGGGCGGTCTATACCCAGTTCCGCGCCCGGCTCGACCAATTGGACGAGATCAACTGGGACTCCGTTGCGGCGACCGATTTCCGATCGGCGGACATCAAGGAAGCCAAACAGGCAGAGTTCCTGGTCCAGCGATCGTTTCCGTGGGACCTGGTCGAACGCATCGGCATCCACTCCCAAGGCGTGGCGTCAAGGGTGGCGAACGCAATGCAGGGTGCCGCGCATCGGCCGAGGATTGAGATCAAGCGAGACTGGTACTACTGAGGGGGAGATGGCGATGATCGAACTCAAGACCGGTGACATCCTGAGGGCGGACGTCGAAGCGCTGGTCAACACGGTCAACTGCGTCGGCATCATGGGTCGTGGCATCGCGCTTCAGTTTAAAAACGAGTTCCCGGAGAATTTCGCGGCTTATGAAGTCGCCTGCGTGCGCGAAGATGTGCAGCCCGGCAAGATGTTCGTGTTCGAGACGCGCACGCTCACCAACCCGAAGTTCATCATCAACTTCCCGACCAAGCGCCACTGGCGTGGCAAGAGCCGGATGGAGGATATCGACTCCGGCCTGAGGGCGCTGGTGGAGGAAATCCGCCACCGCCGCATCCGCTCCATCGCGATCCCTCCGCTCGGAAGCGGTCTGGGCGGCCTGAACTGGGCCGACGTTCGCCCGCGCATCGAAGCAGCGCTACGTGGGATCGATGGCCTTCACGTCATCATCTTCGAGCCGAACAGCGCGCCGGTGGCGACGAAGTCGCGCGAGGTACCGAACATGACGGCTGGGCGCGCCGCACTGGTCGTCCTGATGAACCGCTACCTCGGCGGGTTGATGGACCCGTTCGTGACGCTGATCGAGCTTCAGAAGCTGATGTATTTCATGCAGGAGGCGGGGGAGCCGCTTCGTCTGAACTATGTCAAGCATCACTACGGTCCCTATGCGGACAATCTGCGCCATGTCCTGACGAAGATCGAAGGGTATCTCGTGTCGGGGTATCACGACGGCGGCGATGCTCCCGACAAACAGCTTGAACTGGTGCCCGGCGCCGTAAAGGATGCTGAAGCCTTCCTGGCCCAGGACACCGCGACGCGAAGCCGTTTTGACCGCGTTGGCGAGTTGGTTGAGGGTTTCGAAACGCCGTTTGGACTTGAATTGCTCGCAACCGTCCATTGGGTCGCCACCCGCGAGCATGTGACCAGCGTCGAGGACGCGACGGCGAAGGTCTATGGCTGGAACGACCGCAAGAGGCGTTTTTCGCCACGCCAAGTCGGCATTGCCTACGATACTCTCCGCGCGAATGGGTGGCTATCCGATAGTTCTCCCAGGGGGAGCGTCTCACTTGCCTAACGGCCGTCCCGCGATACCCCTCGCGGTTCGGAGGGCGGTCTTGCTGGAGGCGCGCCATCGCTGCGCCGTTTGCTGCGAGCCGACGCCTCTTCAACGAGCGCACATTCGCCCGTGGAGCAGGAGCCGCGATCATAGCATCGAGAACCTGCTCGCTCTCTGTGCCAATTGTCATCAGAGGGCTGACGCGGAACACTGGGGTGAGCAGGCTCTCAAGGCGTACAAGCATGACCCCTGCGCCCTCAGAACAAACCCCAATATACCAATCTCAATCGAGCAAAAGGTCATCGTCGATCTCATCGTCGGGATGCCAACGCCCGACAGCATGACGCCAGGCGAGCGAACGCGATTGGTCTCCATCGTTGCTGCCTATGTTGGGGTGCGCGTCGGCGAGATTTCGATCTTGTCCGTTTCTCCGGCAAACAGCATCCGAGTCCGCCTGATGATGCCGAAACATGGCGCCGACAAGCTTCTTGCGGGAGTGGCTGCACGCGACATGGATATGTTGGCGTTCCTGGAAGACATCCCGATTTTAGGCGCAGAGCCAGTCGACGCACCCGGCAATCCCACCACAGACATGAGCGAGCGCGGTCTTGAAGAGCTCGTTGTCCGAGACATGACGGGACGTTCGACCCCAGGCTCCGATGAAGGGTTCTCGGAGGATCCCGAGCCTTTCGTCGGACTGCACAATTGGCTGCTGGGCGATCCGAAAGCCTATGATCGAGCTTGGACCGTCGATCTTGTCCAATTGCGTGCTTTCATCGCGGCGACTCAGCCGTCCCTGCTGCTGGCGCTCGACCTTGATAGCGACAGCCCGGTCCGCCAGAAATTCCTGGCCCGCCTGCAAGGTGAGATCGGCAAGCGCGGCGTGATCGGCGTTTTGCAGCATGGGATCAAGCATGGCCAGCATGACATCGACCTGTTCTATGGCACCCCGTCGCTCGGCAATCCGAAAGCCGCAGAGCGTTTCGCGCTGAATCGGTTCTCGGTCACGCGCCAGCTTCGCTACAGCCGCGACGACACAGCTCGTGCTCTCGATCTGGCTCTGTTCGTCAATGGCTTGCCTGTCGCGACGTTCGAGCTGAAGAACAGCCTCACGAAGCAGACGGTCGAGGATGCAGTCGAGCAGTACAGGCGCGACCGTGATCCCCGCGAGAAGCTGTTCGAGTTCGGCCGCTGCATGGTCCATTTTGCGATGGACGATGCCCAGGTGATGTTCTGCACTCAGCTGAAGGGCAAAGCGTCCTGGTTTCTGCCGTTCAACAAGGGATGGAGCGATGGGGCGGGCAATCCGCCCAATCCCAACGGATTGAAGACGGACTATCTCTGGAGGGACATTCTCACGCCGCTGGGGCTTACCGACATCATCGAGAACTACGCGCAGATCGTCGAGCGCAAGGATGCCAGGTCGGGCCGGGTCAAGCGCGACCAACTCTTCCCGCGCTTCCATCAGCTCGATGTGGTCCGCAAACTGCTGGCCGATGCCAAAGAAAAAGGTGCCGGCCGGCGTGTGCTGATCCAGCATTCGGCGGGGTCAGGAAAGTCGAACTCAATCGCATGGCTGGCACACCAACTCGTGCGGCTCGCAAACAGCACAGGTCAGGTGTTCGACTCGGTGGTCGTGGTGACCGACCGGCGGATACTCGACCAGCAAATCCGTGACGTCATCAAGCAGTTCACGCAAGTGGGTGCGACGGTCGGCCATGCCGAACACTCCGGTGATCTCCGACGCTTCATCGCGGACGGCAAGAAAATCATCATTACGACTGTCCAGAAATTCCCGTTCGTCCTGGATGACATTGGTGCGCAACATAAGAATCGCCGCTTTGCAATCATCATCGATGAAGCTCATTCCAGCCAAGGCGGCAAGGCAGCCGCAGCCCTGAACGCCGCCCTGACCGGAGCGGGGGAGGGTGATGACGACGAGACCATCGAGGACAAGATCAACACGATCATGGAGCAGCGAAAGATGCTCCCGAACGCGAGCTATTTTGCCTTCACCGCGACGCCCAAGAACAAGACTTTAGAAATATTCGGTGAGCATCATCCGGAAGGCGATGCAGTCAAGCACCGCCCGTTCCATAGTTATACAATGAAGCAGGCGATCGACGAGGGTTTCATTCTAGACGTACTCCGCTACTACACACCGGTCGACAGCTATTATCGACTGGTCAAGACGATCGACGTCGACCCGGAATTCGATGTCAAGCGTGCCACCAAGAAGTTACGCCACTATGTCGAGAGCAATGACCACGCCATCCGCCTCAAGGCGGAAATCATGGCCGATCATTTTCATGAGCAGGTTCTCGCGCTGAACAAGATCGGCGGTCAGGCCCGCGCGATGGTGGTGACCTCTGGTATCGAGCGAGCTATCCAGTATTTCCACGCGATGAGTACCTATCTCGCCGAACGCAAGAGTCCCTATCGCGCAATCGTCGCCTTCTCGGGCGAATACGAGTTTGGAGGAGCCAAGGTTACGGAAGCGGACTTGAACGGCTTCCCTTCCAAGGACATTGCTGATCAGATCGAGAAAGATCCGTACCGATTCCTGATCTGCGCCGACAAATTTCAGACCGGCTACGATCAGCCTTTGCTTCATACGATGTATGTCGACAAGGCGCTCTCAGGCGTCAGGGCGGTACAGACGCTTTCGAGGCTGAATCGGGCCCATCCGCAGAAGTATGACGCATTCGTGCTCGACTTCATGAACGACATCGAGACGATCCGCTCGTCGTTCGAGACCTTCTATCGCACGACTATCCTCAGCGATGAGACGGATCCCAACCGGCTGCACGACCTGAAGGCGGCGTTGGACGAATATGAGGTCTACGAAACCGATCACGTAGACCGGCTTGTTGAATTCTATCTCGCAGGCGCCGACCGAGATCGGCTCGACCCGATCTTGGATGCGTGCGTTGCGGCGTACAGAGCGGACCTCGATGAGGACGGACAGGTTGATTTCAAGGGAAAGGCCAAAGCATTCACCAGGACGTACGCGTTCATCTCCTCGATCCTGCCCTTCACGAACGCCGATTGGGAGAAGCTCTCGATCTTCCTCAACTTTCTGGTGCCGAAGCTACCTGCGCCGCGTGAAGAAGACCTCTCGAAGGGCATCCTCGAGGCGATCGATATGGACAGTTACCGAGTCGAGAAACAGGCGGTCCAGCACGTGCAATTGGCCGATCAGGACGTCGAGATCGATCCCGTCCCCACCGATGGCGGCGGCCATAGAGTGGCCCCTGAACTTGACCGGCTTTCCAACATCATTCGAAATTTCAACGATCTGTTCGGCAACATCACCTGGGAGGACGCCGACCGTATCCGGCGGTTGATCGCCACCGAGATTCCGGACAAAGTCGCCGCCAATACCGCCTATCAAAATGCGAAGAAAAATTCTGATAGACAAAACGCCCGCATCGAACACGACAAGGCGCTGGGAAACGTCATTATCGGATTGATGAAGGACGACACGGAGCTTTTCAAGCAGTTCAGCGACAATCCGGAATTCAGGCGATGGCTGGCCGATACGATATTTTCTGCTACATACGGCCAGTCGACCCCTTCATCGCCTTAATGGTGGGTATTATGATGACATATCGTAGCACGAATTTGTGCCACGTAGGTAACCATGTGAGTATGGCTGAACAAGAATAGAGTGAATCATCATCACAAGCGCGATACGACGCAGACATATCTCTTCTTTCCCTATCGTTACCGTGAGCGCTCCGACGCAACGCCGGAGCGCTCCTATCGTGGCAAGTTTCAATTAAAGGGCTAATGCTCGTTCCTCTGACGTCCCTTCATCCAAGGCTTGCTTATCATAGGTGTCCATTATGGCATCGTGGAGAGCGGCTACCCGCATATCTCCGCCTTTCAGCCCAGCTGCATACAATCCCCACTCGTCGGCCGTTCGAGTTTGAAGTGCGCTCACGAGACGATCGGGATCGAAGTCAGGTCCTGGCCGGGACATAATCCGAACAAGGCCGCCGAAAATTGCTCCACCGTGCGTCAGCTTCTGATTTGGGAAAGCCACGGCCATATTCGTGAGTACGGCCGAGGTAATCGCTGGGCCAAACCTTCGGACCGAACTCGCCATAGCTGAAGTGAACGCAATTTCACCTGGGCGCCATGCGCTCGACGATGTATTGCGGGCCACCTGCAGTCCTGCGTCAGCGACGAGTTGCTGGATTTCGAGTGCGTCTTCGTCCGCTGCGGCAAGAGCCGCGAAATAGTCATCGAGCCGGTTCATCGGCTTTCGTGCTCGATTGGCAAGGATGAACATGCGCGCTTCCTCTTTGGTGCTCTCGTACCTGAAGACGCAGCACGGGAGCTGGGGAATATCGTCCCTTTTTGAAGCGGCCATCCATCGGTGTTGACCATCGATGATCGTGAGCGTGTCGTCAGCGCGTCGGGAGACGACCAGCGGTGCACACAAGCGCCAATCGAACTTGGCGGCTATGCTTGTGATCAGTCTGCGCGAGGCTTCGTTGTCGGTTGACCTCTGATAAGCGCCATCGATCGAGAGTCTATTCAGATGGATCCACTCGATCGACGGTTGCGAGCCGACGGGCGGCGAATAGCGCGCGCGATAGTCGATCAACTTCGAGGGCTTCTTTTTTGCTTTGCTCGTCGCTCGTTTGCCCGTTCCAAACTGGTGGACTTTCCCAGGACCGACATTTGCGATCGTCGGCTCCGTGATTATCTTTAGGCCTTCGATAAAATCAGCAGCATCCTCTATCGTGCGCACCCAAGCGGTGCCGCGGTGTTCTATGACAATGTTTCCAAGATGGACACGGGCGCGGCCCAGTTCCGTCTCCAGTACGAAGGTTCCGTTTGCTTCGATGCCCCCGGCCATATGCCGTGGCACCCAATCAGGCATGGGAAACTCTCCATGTTTCCAGATCCGTATATCGCCGCCGTGCATGCTAGCCGAAAGGTGCTGATTGTATGTCATCGCTTGATCCTATGGCTTGCCGGCTGCGAGATTACAGGCCGGCGAGAGGACGATGACTCGGGGAGGGGACCTCTCGATGAACGTTCGGAGGCGAGGCGTGCCGGTCAGTGGTGGAGGCCAACGGTTTATCTTTCGTGCAGCTTTAGCGTGTGTAATGGCCGACACGTAGTATGTATGCGACATGCTCAAGCAGATTTTTGGCTTGTCATTCTTCACGGCGGGGGCGCGCGCGAACCCACCCAGCCTACGGGTTGGTCCAGCGTCAATCGCGTCGTTCATCCCAGAGGATCGCGTGCTGTCACCGAGCGGAAGTGCCGTATCGAAGTGGAGTCCAAAAGAGTAGGTCGCCGCAATTTTTCTACACCACCATGTTCCCTCCGGAGGTGGCGCACACGCCCGACGGGGGCCAGGCTCCTCGCCAACTTCGTGCGCGAAATCATCGGCGACTACCGTACTTACGACCACGTCTGCGCCCTGCGCGCCGTGACCTCGGTGGACGGCATGACCGCGGACTTCTTCCCGTTCGACATGGCGTTCCTCGGGCGGGCGGCGACGCGGATCATCAACGAGGTGAACGGGATCAACCGGGTGGTGTACGACGTGACGTCGAAGCCGCCGGGGACCATCGAGTGGGAATGAGGGGGAGTACCGCGGAGTAGTAGCGGATAGCAGGGGGCGCTCGGGCGAATCCTAGGCTATCGATAGTCGTCGATAGAGTCCAAGCGACCCGCAGTTCTGCCGCTCCGTCGGGCGCCTCCCCGCTCTTCGAACGGCGCCGATACGCCGATCACTGCTCCTTCTTGAACAAATCCTGGAAGATGAGCGGGCCCCAGATGCGGCCGCGCGCGTGCACCAGCGCGCCGCCCTCGTTGAGCTTCCCCAGCTTGACGGGTGCGAACCCGAGTTGTTTGGCCAAGGCCGCCACGGGAGCGGTCGCGTCCTCGTCGTCGCTCGACAGGAAGACGACCCGGTGGCCGCCCTCGACGACCGGATCGGCAGCCAGGGTGGCCGCAATCAGGTGATTGAAGCCTTTCACGAGCTTGGCGCCGGTGAACGCCTTCGCGACGAAGGCGGAGGACAGGAGACCGTCCAGCTCCTCGAGGGGAACCAACGCGTTCATCGCATCGATGACCGTCTTGCCTTTCCAGCTCGGCAGGGCCTTCGCAACCTCGCGATGCTCTCCGAACGGGACCGCCAGGATGATCGTGTCGGCCTCGAGCGCATCCCGCAGCGTCTTGGCGACGACCGTGGGCCCAATCGCCCGAGCCTGCGGCGCCAACGCCTCGGGCGGCCGGCGGCTCGCGACGGTCACGTCGATGTCTTTACGGGCGAAGGCCCGGGCGAGGGCCTGGCCAATCTTACCGAATCCGACAATCGCATAGCTCATAGTGCTTTCTCCGTGTTGATATCGATGTCCCGGCCCTCGAGGGCGCTGGGTCATCCGTTCCGCTGTGTGGGGACCTTCGCGCGGACGTCCTGCCGTGAACGACTTCCGCGCGGCCGGGTGGTCAGCCGCTTCCCGCGATCGGGCGCGACGTCAGATGGCCGAGAAGCCACCGTCGACAGACAACTCCACGCCATTCACGAAGCTGGAATCGTCAGACGCAAGAAACACCGCGGCCGCGGCAATTTCCTCAGGACGACCCATCGTTCCCCGCGGGATCAGGGATTCGAACATCCGCTTCGCTTCCTCGGTGAGAACCTCGTCCTGCATCGGTGTGGCGATCGGCCCGGGGTGCAGCACGTTCACCCGGATATTCCTGCCCTTCAGCTCGTTGAGCCACCCGCGTGCGAATGCGTGCAACGCCGCCTTGCTCGCCGCATACACGCTGTAACCAGGAAAGCCTTTCACCGAAGCAACGGACCCGGTCATGAAGATCGATCCGCCGTCGTTGAACAGCGGCAGCGCCTTCTGAACCGTGAACAGCGTGCCGCGCGTATTCAGGCCGAAGGTCGCATCGAAATGCTGCTCGGTAATCTCGCCCAGGGGGACGGCTTCGCCCCTGCCGGCGCTCGCGTACAGGACATCGATCCTGCCCTTTTCCCGCTTGACCGTGTCGAACAGGCGGTCGAGGTCGTCGAGATCCGCCGCGTCGCCGCGCACGCCGGTCACGTTCCGGCCGATCAGCCTGACGGCCTCGTCGAGCGCTTCCTGCCGTCGGCCCGTGATGAAGACATAGGCGCCTTCTTCGACGAACCGCCTGGCGCTCGCCAGCGCCATGCCGCTCGATCCACCCGTGACGACTGCAACCTTACCCTCAAGCTTTCCCATGACTTTTCCTTTCAAGCGCCGTCTTTGACCGTTCGGGGACGACCCCGAGAGCCTCGAAATGGGCCCGCGAAAGTCAGGCGTTGAGTGCGGAAGCGCGCACATCGGTGGTGCGAAATCCAACCGGGTGGACGGCTGACGCCAGCCGCGATCGGCGCCCGCCGTTCGGAATTGGGCCGTGTTTGTCGGCATGGGTTATGATGACAGCCCCGCGCCACCTACATACGAGATGCCGTTCGATGTGTTGGACACGGGCTTTGGAAGGCGCACCTCGCGGTGCCGAATTGCACCATGATCGACTGGGATGACGTTCGCTACTTTCTCGCCGTCGCGCGCGGAGGCTCGGTGCGGGCTGCCGCCGCGCGCCTCGAGGTGAATCATTCAACCGTGCTGCGGCGCATCGCCCAGCTCGAGGAACGCCTCGGGGCGCACATGTTCGAAAAGCTGCCTTCGGGCTACCGCCTGACGGCTGCGGGGGAGGAGGTCCTCGAGCTCGCGAACCAGATGGAAGCCTCGTCGCACCAGCTGGAGACGCGCGTCTTCGGGCGCGACCAGAGCGTGCGCGGGCTTCTGCGGGTGACACTGGCACCGACCCTCGCGACACACCTGCTCATGCCGGACTTCGCCGATTTCGCGCGTCTGCATCCGGACATCGAGATGGAAATCCTGTCGTCCGGCGAGCTGGCGAATCTGACCAACCGAGAGGCCGACGTCGCGATCCGCGTCGTCTACGACCGCAAGACCCTGCCGCTCAATCTTCACGGCCTGAAGGGACCGGAGCTGTTCGGCGCCGTCTACATGTCCCGCGATCGACTCGCTGCGTGGCGTGCGGGCGCGCCGGATCCCATCCGGTGGATCGTCATCAGCAGTCATGGAATCCCGGACTGGGCCAGCGAGGTTCGCGCCACGGGGGTTCCGTTCAGGACCACGGACGGCGAGGCGCAGATCGATGCTGTACGGCAAGGGCTCGGGATCACGACACTGCCGTGCTTCGTCGGCGATGCCGACCCCCTCCTGGTGAGGGTGCCGGGCACCGACCTGCACCTGTACGGAACGCTCTGGCTTCTCACACAGGGGGAGACACGCAAGACGAAGCGCGTGCGGCTCTTCACGGAGTTCGTATCCCGCAGGCTCGCCGCGTACGCGCCGCTTCTCGCGGGGCTGTCCATCTCGCGCGACTGACGCGCGGTGGGTTGCCGATTGCGCTTGCCGCAATCCGGTCGGAAGCCGAGCTGCGATCCCTCCACGCGAGGCCGGCAGAGATCGCAGGCGGCGTGTCCACCATCCTACAATATCGTCGGGCCGATCCGATCGACGACTTGCATTTCGCCGCTGCTTCGGTGGTTCTTGGGCGCGGCGAAGCGATGTCCGTCGGGGAAGCCGTCGATACGGCGGGCGTGGTCGCGCGCGTCGACACAGTTCTCACAGAAGGAATCACATATTGATGTCAGGAACTGCGAGCGTATTTTCACAATCGTTCTTCCACGGCACGCGAGCCGATCTGAAAGCCGGCGATGCGATCATCGTAGGCCGCCCGTCCAACTTTACCGAAGGCAGGCCGCTGTCCTGGGTGTATTTCGCCGCCACGCTGGATGCTGCCATCTGGGGGGCTGAACTGGCCGTCGGCGACGGACGGGAACGGATCTATGTCGTCGAGCCCACCGGGCCGATCGAGGACGATCCCAATGTTACCGACAAGAAGTTTCCCGGCAACCCGACGCTGTCCTATCGTTCTCGCGATCCGCTGCGGGTGATAGGCGAGGTCACCAATTGGCAAGGGCACGCGCCTGAAAGGCTACAGCAGATGAAGGACGGTCTCGCCAGGCTGAAGGCCGAAGGCGCCGACATCATTATCGACTGACGGGGTCGGACGAGCGGTGGCCCGGAAACGCCGATAGGAGAGCGGCACCGTTCCTGTTTCTTGGTCCAGCGGTTTCCACGGAGCAACGGGAATGCCTGAGAAGAAATATTCCGCCTATGCCGGTGCGGAACCGTATTTCACGCTGGTTCGAAAGGCGCTGGGGGAACTGGTCGATGGCGAGCATTTCTTCGATGTTGTCGCCGACGATATCGCCTACGAGGTTCGCTACGACCTGGGCTGGCCTCTTGTGGTTCGAGGCCGCGCCGAGCTGATGGCTCAATTTCAAGGATATGTCGGCAGCATCCGGCTGCGATCCGCGGACGAATTGTTCGTCAACAAGGCTGACGGCGGCCGCGTCGTGGTGATCGAGTATGACATCCACGGGACGATCCTTGCGACGGGCGCCACGTATGAAAATCGCTTCTGCTCGATCATCGAGCTCAAGAACCGAAAGATCGCGCGCTGGCGAGACTACATGGACTCGCATGCCGCCTGGAACGCACTGACGGCAAAGGGCAAGTGATCGAGTAAGATATGGACTTGCAACGCTTTGGCATATGTTGCCAGCCTTGCGCTCCGGCAGCTTGCGAAGTTCGCCTCGGCAGACGTTTGGACCAAGGACCGAAGGGAGTCGCGTCGGGGGGACAACCGTGGCGTTGAAATCCCCAGTCGGCAATCAGACAGCTTTCGTGCCGATCTCCGAGGCATGCTCCTTCACCGGCGCGGCCGCAATGCGCAGATTCCGGTGCCACTCCCCATGACCGAGGCGTTGCGCGCCCGCTTTTCACAGGCCATGGGCGCTCAGTGGCGTGGACGGCTCGATGCGACAAGGATGCGTCGCTCGCCGTGCTACGCGCCGGGGTGTTCGCCCATGGCAACTGCCGGGGAGAACGGCTGCCGCGGGCGATAGGGCGTTACGACCGGTTCGCGGCAGTCTTGCCCTGCCTTGCCAGATAGATGATCTGGGCCGTCAAGCCGACGACGAGAAGAGCCAACAGCGCCCCCTGAGCGCCGAGAAGCAGCGGCGATTTCAGGTCGGTCACCAAGGGGTGGCCGTCCGGAACACGGCGCAGGATCTCGGTAACGGTCGGCAGCATCAGAAGAAACGCACTCAGGCTGAGACAGATGGTTTCAATATATCTGGCTGTGCGCGTTGAACCCAGAAAGCGTTCGATCCCGTAACCTGCAAGCAGGAGCAGGATGGTCACGGTGCCGATGCCGTAGCTGACCGGCTGATGTGCCACGAGGAAGACCGTCGCGGCGCCGATAAGCATGGAAACAAAATAGATGGCGCCCGGCGTGGATCGGGGAACGATTCGGCCATGACGGGCCAACATGTAGAAGGCCGGAGGAATGGCTGGCAGGCTCCCGAGCGTATGGATCCAGCCGAGCGGAGAAATTCCGAACATGAGAGATTGCCTTTCTCATCCAAAGGGACGGGGTGGTCGGGCAGGGCGTCTGCCGCTGACAGATCTGCGGGCTCGGCGCTGTCTATCTACTAGTCGGTAGACAACTGGGGCATGCATTCACGCCCCTGGCGACGTTCGAATGTTCAGGCGGCGACGCGCTCCAGCAAGGGATGGGTTATCGCGCCAAAGGTCTCGGCATCGCCGTAGGCGCGCGCTGAAAGCATCGCGCCATGCACGGTGGCCATGAGCATTTCAGCGTCGGCCTTGGCGGTCCCGGTCAGCGCGAGGCGGCCTTGCGCGGCGCCGCGCTCCAGGACGGAGGCGAGCCAGTCCGAGAGTCTTCGAAAATGCGCGCGCACTTCGAGAGCGACGGCTTCGGGAAGAACCGGAATCTCGCCGGCGAGCAAGGCGCAGACGCAGAACGGGTGAGTCGCATCAGCGATGCACCTCTCCCAATAGCCGACATAAGCGCGAAGTTGTTCCAGTGGATCGGAGACATTTCGTTCGAGCTCGGCGATCCCGGCTTCGGCTTCCTCCCGGTACTGTGCAACCAGTTTGCGGACCAGATCGGATTTGCTGGGAAAATGGTGGTGAATGCTCGCATTGCGAATGCCGACCACACTGGAAATATCGGCGTAGCTGAAGCTGTTGTAGCCGCCCCTGACAATCAGGGAGCGGGCACAGCGAAGAATGTCATCGGCCTTGGTCTGTGGACTTTTCATGGCGCTACCTACCAACTAGTAGGAAGGATGTCAACTCGAGGCGACGAGGGCTTGCCGTCCCCTTTCCTGTCACGTGTGTCGAGGCGCTCGCGGCGAGGTGCTGCGCAACGCTGAAATAGGCTCTGACGGGCGGGTGCCTCAATTCGGGGCCCAATCGTTCCCTGCATGCCGCTTCATCGTTTTCGCTGAGTCCTGGACGCCCGCGGGCCGCCCGCTTTTGGTCCGCTCCCGTCACCGCACCTTCGTTGTCGAAGCGCAGGGTTGGGCAGACAGTCGTTCCGCGGGTGGTGTACGATGTGACGTCGAAGCCGCCCGGCACGATCGAGCGGGAGTGATCCTTGCCCTCCAGTGAGATCCGGGACCACGCCAGAATACGCTGCAAGCATCTGACAAAATTGATTTTATCGCACCGACATTCAGCGACGTTCGGTGGGCGACCTTCAAATCCTTCGCGCGATCTGACGGTATCGCCTCCACCGCGCCATGCCGACGACACCGCGGTGCCCAGATAGCAAGGAATGACGCGATGACTGCCCCGAAAACCTTTCCCTTGGAGCCCACCCCGATCCGTGTGTCCGACGAGGTCCTCGATGACCTGCGTGCTCGTCTCACGCTGACTCGTCCGCCGCTGGACGAGCGGAATGCGGACTGGTCATACGGCGTGCCGGACGGCTATCTGCGTGAGCTGGTCGCCTATTGGCGCGGCGGCTATGACTGGCGCCAGGCCGAGGCCGCCATCAACGCCTATGAGCACTATCAGGTGAGCGTCGCCGGTGTCCCGGTGCACTTCATGCGCAAGCCCGGTCGTGGCCCGCGGCCGATCCCGTTGATCCTCACGCATGGCTGGCCGTGGACGTTCTGGCATTGGTCGAAGGTGATCGACCCGCTCGCCGACCCGGCCGCGTTCGGCGCCGATCCCGCCGATGCGTTCGAGGTCATCGTGCCGTCCCTCCCGGGCTTTGGATTCCCCGGCCCGCTCACCGGCTTTCCCGACGTCAACTTCTGGAAGGTCTCCGACCTCTGGCACACCCTGATGACCGAGACCCTGGGATACGAGAAATACGCTGCCGGGGGCTGCGATATCGGCGGGATCGTCTCCAGCCAGCTCGGCCACAAATATGCCGACGAGCTCTACGGCATCCACATCGGCTCGGGGCTGCCGCTGGACTTCTTCACCGGCCCCCGCGCCTGGGACTTCGCCCGGAAACGGCCCCTGACCGAAGAGCAGTCCGCTGATGTCCGCGCCCGCATCATCGCGCTGGACCACCGCTTTGCGCCCCACCTCGCCGTGCACATGCTCGACGGCGCCACCCTGGCCCATGGGCTGAGCGACTCACCCGCCGGGCTGCTCGCCTGGCTTCTGGAGCGCTGGAACGCCTGGAGCGACAACGGCGGCGACGTCGAGTCCGTCTTCACCAGGGACGAGATGCTCACCCACGCCACGATCTACTGGGTGAACAACTCCATCGCCACCTCGATGCGGTACTACGCCAATGCCAACCGCTACCCCTGGAGTCCTGCCCACGACCGCACCCCGATCGTGCAGGCCCCGGTCGGCCTTACCTTCGTCACCTACGAGAACCCGCCCGGCATCCACACCGCCAACGAACGCATTCACGCGTTCAAGACCAGCCCGCAGGCCGCGTGGTTCAACCACGTCAACGTCAATGCCCACGATCAGGGCGGCCACTTCATCCCCTGGGAGAACCCCGACGCCTGGGTCAGCGACCTGCGCCGCACCTTCCGCGGCCGCAGGCCCTGAACGACCCCGCCGGCACCGTTGTGCTCCGCTATGCTGTACGGACCTCCAACGATGTCGCCGGCGAGCATCGCGAATAGTCCGCGACGATCGCGTCATTCCGCTCGTCGGTCCAGTCGCCGGCCATGAATGCCCCAGGCATAGTCAGGATGGGGAGGGGCAGGTTCATGCCAGCAACTGCGTCGGCACGCCGAGCGCCGGTCCTGCTTCGACGAGCCGCTGGTCGAGCGTATGCACCGTGGCGCCATGCTCCGATGCGATGGCCAGATGCAGTGCGTCACCGGCGCGAAGCCCAAGGGCATGCTGATCGGCAAATTTCGCCGCCGCCCGGACCTGCCCGCCCGCCACGCCAAGCACGGTGAAGCTCTCGGCGACCAGCTTGTTGAACATGGCGAGCGCCGCCGCACGCTGGTCGAGGCTGATCTGTCCGGTCCGCAGCTTGATTGCCATGGCCGAGGAGATCTCGGTGATGGTCCAGTCACTGATCAGAAGCCGTGCCGGGTCCTGCTCCGCCAGCCAGGTCTGGACGCGCGGCGTCATCGCTTCGTTGGAGAGCGCCGCAACGATCAGCGACGTGTCGAGATAGAGCATCAGTAGCGGTCGCCATCCCGCATCGACCGTACCAGCTCGGCGGCGCTCTGGAACTGTGGCGGCATGGCTGCCGTCAGCGAGCGGAGCAGAGCGGCATCGATCGGCTTGCGCGGCCTGGCCACGGCCGTGAGCCGCGCGACTGGCTTGCCGCGCCGGGTGATGTCAATCGAGTCCCCGGCTTGGACGCGGTCGACCAACTCGCTCAGATGAGCCTTTGCATCCGCCAGATTGATCGCATCCATGTCACGCTCCTGACCATGCAGCTGGTCATATGGCGTATCGGATTGAAGAATTCCAGCGCGACCTTTCCACGTCACTCCATCCTGGCAGATTGTCCGGCTGAACCGAGGGCAGGCTAAGCCATCCAAACCCCAGCCGGAAGCGGGGTCCGCCGATCGTCGCTCCTGCGATGATGTCCAAGGAACGATGTCGACTTCTCACAAGCTCATTCGTCAATCATATGAAGCCAGAACCGGCGGCTCAGGCAAGCAGGCGGATGCGATGACCCCCGCCATGACTGCCTTTGAACGGTCACCCGACGGCGGCAAGGGACTGGCGCGCGATACGCGCGTTCGCTGGGCGCTTGAAGAAGTGGGCCAGCCTTACGAAGTTCGCCTCGTCTCGTTCCCGGCGATGAAGGAACCCGCGCATCTGGCGCTGCATCCCTTCGGTCAGATTCCGACCTATGAGGAGGGCAATCTCGCCATATTCGAGACAGGAGCGATCGTCCTTCACATCGCAGAGCAGCATGCGGGCCTGTTGCCGAAGGATGCCGACGCCCGGGCGCGGGCGATCACATGGATGTTCGCCGCGCTCAGCACGGTGGAGCCGCCGATCCTCGATCTCTCAACCGCCAGGATCGTCGAGGGCGACAAGCCTTGGGCCCGGGAACGCCTGCCGCTGGTCATGGACCGGATCCGTGTCCGGCTAGGACAGTTGTCCGCTCGCCTGGGCGATGCCGACTGGCTCGACGGAGCATTCAGCGCAGGCGACCTGCTGATGGTGTCGGTGCTGCTCCGCCTGCGGATGTCAGGCGTCCTGGGCGAGTACCCGAACTTGGCCGCCTATGTCGACCGCGGCGAGGCACGGCCGGCCTACCGGCGGGCTTTCGCCGCGCAATTGGCGATCAACGCCCCGGCCAGCTAAAATTCACCCGCGAAGCGGCACCTATGACAATTTGAGATCCGTCAATCGCACAGCCTGTGCGACTGGGAATTGCGGTGCCGCTCCATACAAGCGAGGATCTCGACCCCATGGCAGACGCCGACATACGCATCGGCGCCGCCTCCGCTCACCGTCGCCGTGCAGTCCCGTGGAAGCTCGGCACTCTCAACCCTGCCAGGCATGGGCCTGAAACGGAGCCTCCAGAGGGGGCTTCGTGATGCTGCCGGTGTAGTTCGTGATCGTGGACGCGGCGACGATGGCGATGACCTCCAGCGCATGATCCTTGCCGAAACCGGCCGCGATGAATCGGCCGATGTCCTGATCGTCGAGACGCCCGCGCTTTTCGATCATCGTCCTCGCCAGAGCCGACAGCGCGGCGAGCTTGCCGTCCCTGGGCAGGCGGCCGTCGCGAATGGCCTGCACATCCTCGGCGTCGATGCCCTCCTTGAGGGCCAGAGTCGTATGGAATGCGACGGCCCAGGCGCATGCGTTGGTCACCGCGTCAGTGAGCAGAACAGCCTGGACCTGCGCTTCGGTGAAGCTGCCGCCGTGCACCTTGCCGAACAGGCCGACGAGGCTGCCGATCAGGACCGGCGAGGTCGCCATCGCGCCGGCGATGTTGGGGATCATCCCGAAGGCCGACTGCAATTGCTGCAGCGCCGGCTTCGAGCGTTCAGGAGCGGATTCCATCGTGTGAACCGGGAAGGTCGTCATGTCGGTCGCTCTCCGTGGGTGTTGGTCGTGGGATCAATCTAAGGCTGCGGCCTCTGGCGGGATCGCCAATTAACCCTCGGTTCTCGCCAGAGGCGGCCCTGGGCCGGCGAGCTCATTCTCGGCCCGCGGCCGGAACGGCGATGCCGAGCCTGGCGGCGATGCGCCGCGCCGTTCGTTCGCGCTGCACCGTCATGGTCCGCACTGATCGGCGCGCCTCTTCCAAGATTGCGGCTGGCGCCGTCTCCGGCGTGCCGCTGTCGAAGGGCGGCTCCGGCGCATAGGCCATGTGAAGCTGGATGGCCTGCGCGGCCTCGTCGCCGCGCAGCTCCGCGGCCAGCCGCAAGGCGCCGTCGATGCCGGCCGTCACGCCCGCGGCAAAGATCCAGCCGCCGTCGACGACCACACGCTCGTTGACGGGGATCGCGCCGAAGAGGGGCAGCAGGTGAAACGCCGACCAGTGGGTCGTCGCCCGCCGTCCCCTGAGCAGGCCCGCCGCGCCGCAGATCAGGGCCCCGGTGCACACCGAGAACATGCTGCATGCGCTCGACGCCTGCTGCCGGATCCAGCCCAGCACCTCGGCGTCGTCCATCAAGGCCTCCTGGCCATAGCCGCCCGGCATGTGGAGCACATCCAGCGGCGGCGCCTCCGCCAGGGTCGCATCGGGCGTCAGCCGCAATCCCTTCACGTCCCGAACCGGTGCTGCGGTCTTGCCGTAGATGCGATAAGTCGCGTTCGGGATGCGCGACAACACCTCGAACGGTCCGGTCAGGTCGATCTGGTCGATGCCCTCGAACAGGAGGGAGCCGATATGCAGGTGCGTGTCATGCGGAATCATGGTTGGCCTCCCGGTCCTGGAGCAGGCTTGAGTCCGACAACCGGAGGACTCCGCCCAATGGCTGAATTGCTCTCCGCACAACTGTTGCGAGGCCCAAGCAAGCGCCGCCCGCACATGCTATGCATGACGCCGACCCGCCACAGTTCGCGCGGCCTATCGGCGAATGGGCGAAGAACCTGCCGGGCGGAATGTCCGGCTCGCTCGCGGTAACATCTCGCCGGTTTCATCAATCCATCGGCAGGCGCGGATCGAACGGCTCGGCGGGTGGGAATTCGCCGGCGAAGGCACGGCGGTGCAGCTCTTCGCGGGACGCGCCGCCCTTCCGGGCGACGATCATCTTCGCGGGATCGACGGGGATGCCGATCGGATTCTTTGCGAAGTCCGGCGAGGTTCGCATCCACTCGGACGACTGATTCCAGTCATCGAAGTTGTCGTACTGCAGCTCGACGCTGTTGCCGTCGGGATCGACGTAGTAGAACGACATCGTGATACCGTGATCGAATGAAATATGCGGCTTGATGCCGAGTTCGCGCAGTCTCGAATAGGTGTCGAGCAGCGCGTTGAAATCCACGTATTCGAAGGCGAGATGATGCATGCCGGTGTGCACCAGCTTGTCGGGGTCGTCGCTCATCTTCGATGAGGTGAGAAGCGCGATGCGGTGATTGGCGCCGTCATTGGTCAGCCAAGCGCCACCGGGAAACTCGAAGTTCGGCTTCGATCCAACGACCGTGCCGTACCAGTCGATCATCGCCTGCAGGCGCGCGGTCTTGAGGCTGACGTGGTGCAGCGTCGGCCGGTCGATCCTGGTTGTCATTGAGGAAATTCCTTCTGTCTCGTCGGCCAAAGTGGAAACGGCCCCAGATCAAGGTGGACAAGAGCAACCTACTCCGGCATGGTTTGGCGGAAATGCCAAATGCCCCTCGCTTCTCGCCAAACTCCGTTCGCGCCATCGAGGTGCTCACCTTCCCGGCGGTGCAGCTGCTCGACGTCACCGGGCCGGTTCAGGTGTTCGCCTCCGCCAATGACCTCGTCGCCAATGCCGGAGGCGCGCCCCCCTATCGGCTCAAGCTCGTGACGCCGGGCGATGAGGGCGTCATGTCCTCGGCAGGGGTGGCGCTGGCGGCCGGCCCGCTCAGCCGGCGCAGCGAGGCGCTGGATACCTTGCTCGTCGCCGGGGGGCCGGGGGTGGAGGCGGCCGCCGTAAATCCGGTGGTGGTCGATTGGGTGCGGCAGCGGGCGACGCAGGCGCGGCGCGTGGCTTCCGTCTGCACGGGGGCGTTCCTGCTGGCGGCGGCAGGATTGCTGGACGGGCGTCGCGCGGTGACTCACTGGAAGGATTGCGCCAAGCTGGCTCAGCGCTATCCCGCCGTGCGCGTCGAGCCTGATCCGATTTTCGTCAGCGACGGTCCGGTGTGGACTTCAGCGGGGGTGACGGCCGGGATCGATCTGGCGCTGGCGCTCGTCGAAGAAGACCTCGGCCGCTCCGTGGCGCTCGCCTTGGCCCGCTACCTCGTCGTGTTCCTCAAGCGTCCCGGCGGACAGGCGCAATTCAGCGCCGTTCTGGCCTTGCAGGCTGCAGACGACAAATTCGGTACGCTGCACGACTGGATCAACGAGCACTTGGCCGACGATCTCACGCTTTCGGTCCTGGCCGATCAGGCGGGCATGAGCGAGCGCAGCTTCAGCCGCCACTATGCCGAGGCGACGGGGCAAACGCCGGCCCGCGCCGTCGAGAAGCTGAGGGTGGAGGCCGCACGGCGGCTGCTCTCGGAGCAGCGCACGCCGGTCAAGCGGGTCGCGCAGCGTTGCGGCTTCGGCTCGGAGGAAACGATGCGCCGCAGCTTCCTGCGCCTGCTCGCCGTCACGCCGCAGGACTATCGTTCGCGCTTCACGTTTTGAAACCCGCCCGGCCTCAGTCACAATCGGCCGGGCGACCCCGCGAAGCTCGCCGACGTGCTCTGCGCCTTTGCAGACGCGGCGAATCCGCCGGTGCGCCTGCCGCTCGGCAGCGACACCGTGGCGGCGATCGAGAGGAAGCACGAGGGCGATCGAGCCATCCTGGCGCAATGGCGCACGGTGTCGGTCTCGACCGATTTCGTCGCGGAATGAGCGTCGGACAGCGGGAGCGAGGACGGACGCTTCGCTCCGGCGGGTGGGCTCATGAGACCGCGTGTATGTCGCCTGCGCCGACGATCCGCCGCCGGCACACCCCTTCGAGATGATCTTCCAAAAAATCTTCTGCGTCGCGATCCGTTTCCACCCTTCGGATCGTCCTTGGCGTGTCCGAAGCGAAGGAGACAGGCCATGTCAGACGAGTCCGTCATTCTGATCAATCTGCTGAAGGTCGAACCCGGGAAGCAGGATGCGCTGATCGCGCTCCTGAAGCAGACCACCGAAAGCGTGGTCCGCACGCTCAACGGCTGGAGGACGACCCGGCTGGTCGCGGCCAAGGACGGCGCCGGCGTCGTCATCTACTCCGAATGGGAGAGCGCCGCAGCCGTCGAGGCGATGCGCAGCGACCCGCGCATGAAGGCCTATGTCCCAAAGGTCATGGAGCTTGCGAGCCTGGATTCGGTCATGGGCTCGGCGGTGTGGAGCGAAACCCGGCGAGGGTGAAACGCACAGCCAAGCTTGCGTCACACGAGCAGCAAGGGGGAACCGCAATGGCTCGGATGGTGGTGATCTATCGGACACCCGAGAATGTCGAGGCGTTCGACCGGCATTACTTTGAAATCCACGTGCCTCTCGCCAAGAAAATTCCCGGTCTCAGGAGATACGAGGTCAGCGAGGGCCCCATCGCAACGCCGGTGGGACCTTCCAATGTTCATCGGATCGGAACGCTGCATTTCGACGACCTTGCCGCGATCGAAAGAGCGTTTGCAAGTACGGAGGGACGAGCGGCCGGGGCGGATCGCCGCCTTCTGGCGCCGGATGACTCCGGCGTTCAAATGTTCCTTTTCGACAGCATGGATATCTGAACCCATCCCCCTTCGTTCGTTCCGGCGGGCGAGGGGGCCGCTCATGCGGGTTCGCAAAGATCGTCAAATCAAACGGAGAGAGACCGGCGATGTCGGCACCCAAAGCAGCTTTTGTCCTCGTCCACGGCGCTTGGCACAACCATTCGACGTGGGACAGGGTGACGCCGATCCTTGAAGCCCACGGCTTCGCGGCGTTGACGCTCGACCTTCCCGGCGCAGGGGTCCACGCGATCGCGCCGACGTCGCTTGGTCGCCGCCCGTTCGACCCCGCTGCGTTCGCCGCCGAACGGTCACCCGTCGCCGGCATCACGCAGGAGGAGCGGACGCAGCCCGTGGTCGCGCTGGTCAGGCAAGCTGCGTCGCTCGGCGATGGCAAGGTCGTCCTGGTCGGGCATTCGGCGGGTGGAATGACGATCTCGGCGGTCGCCGAGCAGGTGCCGAACCTGCTTCATGCGGTCGTCTATCTCGCCGGGTTCATGGTGCCGAACGGCATGACGTTGCTCGAATTGCTTCCGCATGAAACCATGTCTTCGGCTCTGGCGCCCGGGCTGTTCGTCGGCGACTCCGCCGCCATCGGCGCGACGAGGATCCATGCCGGATCGACCGACGAAGCCTACAGATCGCTGCTCAGGGCTTCGTTCTATGGCGACGTGCCGGACGCCGATTTCGCGCATATGGCCTCACAACTTCATTGCGACGAATCGAACGCCGGCGCCTTGGCGCCGTCGGCCATCACGCCGGAAAGATTCGGCAGGGTGCAGCGCCATTACATCCGCTGCACACAGGATCGCGCCGTTCCATTGGCCGGTCAGGATCACATGATTGCCTCGGTCGATGGTACCATCGGCGGCAAGACGACGACCCACACATTGGACAGCAGCCACTCGCCATTCCTGTCGCAACCGGCCGCCCTGTCGAGGATTCTCATCGACATTGGCGTCCGATCCCCGGTGGAACGGAGCGCGGACGCGCGGTAGGTCTCGATCCATGAACACGGACGAATTCGAGGATCGCCTCAAAGCGCTGCGCCCGCGCCTTCATCGCTATTGCGCGCGCATGACGGGATCGGCCGTCCATGGCGAGGATGTCCTGCAGGATAGCCTCGTCAAGGCGCTTCAGGCGCGAGCCCAGGGCGCCGGGGTGGACAATCTCGAGGCCTGGCTGTTTCGCATCGCCCATAATGCGAGCCTCGATTTCCTGCGCGAGAGGTCCCGGACCACGGTCGTTCCGCTCACCGAGGACGTCGAAGCGGCGCCCATGCCCGAGGCGGACATCGTCGCGATCAGCTTCCGGACGTTTCTGCGGCTGCCCGAACTGCAGCGCTGCGCGGTGATCCTCAGGGATGTCCTGGGGCATTCGGTCGAGGAGATCGCCGGCATCGCCGCGTGCTCTCCGGCGGCCGCCAAATCGGCGCTGCAGCGCGGGCGCGCTGCGCTGCGGCAACTGGCGCAGGCGCCCGAAGACACGAGGCTGCCGCTGATCTCCGATCCCGACCGGCGGAAGATCACCACCTATGTCCATCTCTTCCGGAGCGGCGATTTCGACGCGATCCGCGCCATGCTCGCCGATGACGTGAAGCTCGATCTGGTGAACCGGCTCCGGCTGGAAGGGCGCGACAAGATCGGCCTCTATTTCACGCGCTATGCGGAAGAGACGAAATGGCGGTTCGCCCTCGGCGCGGTGGAAGGACAGCCGGCCATGCTGGTCTTCGACAGCACCGGCCCGATGGCAAGACCGGCGCATTTCGTCCTGATCGGCTGGTCGGAGAGCCGGATCATCGCGATCCGGGATTTCCTCTTTGCTCCCTATGTGCTCGAAGCCATCGATTGGGTGCGGCTGGGCTGAAAGGGCGCTCAGCCGGGGCCCGCCAGGCGTGACTCGCACCCGCCCCATTCGTAAAATGGCTGCTGATCCCGCGAGTGGAGAGCAGAGCCGCATGAGCAGACCTGAAGGGGCTCTGCCCGAAGCACGCGATGCCCTCATCGCCTTCGGCGACCGCGTCCGCATGAGCCGAGAGGGCGAACCTCACGCTGGAGCGGCTCTCCAGGTCGTCCGGGGTGAGCCGGGCGATGTTGTCCAAGGTCGAGCGCGGCCCCTCTCCGACGGCAACACGCGGAGGAGGGGGGCATGAAGACGCTCGATTCCGGAGCCGGCTATGTTCGATACGCGCTTGGCGACCTGGCCGTGGTCGCTCTTCGAGACGGTTATGTCGACATGCCCTCCAGCCGATTGCGCCAGGCGGGCGATCGTCCTTTCGGATCGGACATGCCGGCGCAGGTGGACTTGGTCGACGGGCGCCTGCGTCTATCGGTCAACGCCTTTCTCGTCGTCGATCGCGGCGAACACATCCTGATCGATACGGGAGCGGCTGACGCCTGGCTGCCGACCATGGGCTCGCTGCTCGGCGCGCTCGACGAAGCGGGCGTGGCGCGCGGGAGCATCGGGACTGTGGCCTTCACGCACACGCACGAAGACCACGTCAACGGTCTGGTGGCGGCCGATGGGTCGGATGCGTTTCCGAACCTCCGGCGGCTGCTCGTGCCGCAGGAAGAAATCCCGATGTTCGACGCGTATGAGCGCCTGGCCCGATTCCGGCAGCGCCGCCTGCCGTTTGGAGACGGCTTCAAGGTGAGCGACGGCATCACCGCCGTTCAGGCCCATGGCCATGAAGTCGGGCACACCGCGTTCGAGGTCTCGAGCGGGCGTGAGACGCTCCTGATCTGGGGAGACGTCATCCACGTGCCGTCCATCCAGTTCGACAGGCCGGAACTGACCTGGGAGTTCGATGCCGATCAGGATCAGGCGCGCTCGACCCGACAGGCATTGCTGCGTCGGGCGGCTCAACCCGATGTCTTCGTGGCGGGCGCGCATCTCGATTTTCCCGGTGTCGGCACCGTCACCGCATCGGGCGAGGCCTTTGGCTACACGCCCCTTGCATAGATCGTGGCCGGGTCGTGGCTGGAACGGCGCATGGGCGGGCGAGTCGGGGGCGTCATTGCCTCAGACCGTTCCGGGCATGCGATGACGGCGCTGCCTGCGTCCAAGGCAGACGCTGTCGGAACAACCGGCCTATCGCGGGAGCCCTTCCTCCGCGAGCGCCCTGACGACGGAGGGTTCCGTCTTCATCCGCGCGAGATAGGCATTGAGCCGCTCCGACACGTCGATCCCGAACGTCGCAGCCCACATCAGCATCACGAATAGATAGGGGTCGGCAATCGTCATCCCGTCACTCACCAGGAACGGCTTCTCGCCGAGCTGGTCGTCGATGGTTGCGAAGCGCCTGCTCAGCGTGTGCCGGGCCGTGTTCTTCTCGGCCTGCGGCGCGCCGTGGAAGAAGGGCCTGAAGTTGCCGTGGATCTCCGTCGTCATGAAGGAGGTGGCTTCCAGGGCCCGCCAGCGGACGATTCCGTCCTCGGGCAGCAGCCTGCCGGCCAGATGGGCGATGTAGGTGAGAACGGCGAGGTTCTCGGTCAGGATCGTGCCATCATCGAGTTCAAGCGCGGGCGTATAGCCCTTGGGGTTGATCGTCCGGAAGTCGCGGCCGTCATCCGTCCGCTTGTCTCGACCGACGCTGACGAGCTTGTAGGGCAGTCCTGCCTCGATCAGCGCGATGTGGTCGGCCAGGCTGCAAGCGCCGGGCGCATAATAGAGGATCATGGTCTTCTCCGTGCTGGCAGGCCGCGCAAGGTGGTCTAAGAAGTTGACCAGAACCAGATAGTTGACCATATCCTGTCCGCCAAGAACGCATATTTTTGGGGCCAGGTCATATGGATGTGCCTACGCTGCTCGACGCTCCCCAGGATTGCCGCCAGGTCAGCGAGGTGCTCAACCGGGTCGGGGACAAATGGACGATGCAGGTGGTGGTGGCGCTTCGCGACCAGCCGCGGCGTTTCAACGACCTCAAGCGCCAAGTCGGCGGCATCTCGCAGCAGATGCTGACGCGGACCCTCAAGACGCTCGAACGCGACGGCATGGTCGAGCGCACAGTCTGCCCCACCACGCCGCCGCAGGTGGAATACGCGCTGACCGCGTTCGGGCGATCCTTGTCCGTCCCCGTGCGGGAGCTGGCGCGGTGGGCGCGCGCAAACCTCGCGACCATTCACGACAACCGCCGGCGATACGATTCAAAGCGCTGAGGGGGGCACGGGCTTGGAGGTTCGCCACGCAGGCGGCCCCTGGCTCTTCGCGGATGTCCAGGGGCCGCCCGCCCGAGGCAGCGTGATGCCATGCCGAAATCCCGTTGCATTCGGCGGCCGTCTCGGGCACCTCAATCCCGGCTGCAGGGGGCTCGATCTGTTGCGGGAAAGGGCAGCCATGCCGACCGACAAGAACAGGCCGCCTCGGTCGAACGACCGCGCTGCCCTTGCCGCTCTGATCTTCGTGGCCCTGCTGGTCGCCGCCTGTGTCTGGGTGTTCAGCGAGCTCAAGGACGAGAACGACAAGCTCAACTGCGTTTCGTCGGGCCGCACCAATTGTGCTCAGATCGACCAGTGACGGAGCGATCCGTCCCGTCGCAAGTCCGATTGCCTGCTCGCCCGGTCCCCGCCGGTCGGCGCTGCCGCCGCCAGGCGCGCGCCCGGTCATCGCGCCCCCTGACCCGGAGGCGGCCATCCGCGCCCGGCCGGTCGAAAATTCGCCGGGTGCTGTCGGCCTTCGAAAACCCCGTTCGTCGTTCCAATGCCAGGCCGATGCGGCCGGCTCGAACGAGGAGACGGACGATGCGCGTGATGGTGCTGGTGAAAGCGACCGAAGACAGCGAAAAGGGCTTTTCCCCGGATCCCTGGACGACCGCCATGATGGAGGCGATGGGCCGGTTCAACGACGAGCTGCGCGCGGCCGGCATCCTGCGCATGGCCGACGGCCTCAAGCCTTCCTCGCAGGGCAGGCGTATTGCCCTCGACGGTCCCGGCCGCACGGTCATCGACGGGCCTTTCGCCGAAACCAGCGAGCTGGTCGCCGGCTTCTGGCTCTGGGACGTCAAGGACATGGACGAGGCGATCGCCTGGGGGAAGCGCTGCCCCAATCCCATGCCGGGACCGAGCGAGATCGAAATCCGGCCGCTCTACGAGATGGCCGATCTGCGATGAGACCCTGCCGCCGGGCGGCGGCGCGGTCGACGTCGTGTCCGGCTCAGGCAAGCTCGTCGAAGAAGAGATAGAGGGCGGCGATCCTGCCGTCCCGGGCGATGATGAAATCGGTTCCGGCATAGGCCGGCGGCTGGCCAGGGTTGCCCGACACCCACCGGACCCGGCCGCCATCGCCCGTCTCCTCGGGCGGGGCGATCGGCCGATACTGGAAGTCGGGATGCGTGGCCTTGATCACGCCGGCGATGCGGTCGATTTCGTCGCGGCCGCGAAAGACGCCGTTGTTGGGGTCGTAGAACACGGCGTCCGCGTGGAAGATCTCGTCGACCGCCGCGCGTCGACGAACGGGGTCGATCTCACCGAACACGTCGTGGAGATTGCGCAGCAGCAAGGTCGATACGGTCTGGGACATAGGTTTTCCTCGGGCTGGGTGTCGAGGGCGGCTCGCGCCCTCTCGACACGCTCCGGTTGGGATGCTGGCGGCGGACCCATCAGGCAGAACGCCGTGGCGGGCTCAGGCGGCCACTGCGGTGGCCGTGCCCAGCGCGCCGGTCCCGCGGCGATTGTCGATGCTGAGCGCACCGGCGCCGAAGGCCGCGATCTGCAAGAGGCCGCCGGCCATCATCACGTTCTTGAGGAAGTGGATCATCTGGTTCTGGTCGGCGAAATTGCTGTGAAACGCCACCGCCGTCGCCAGCGAGAACAGGGCAAGGACGCTCGCCACGGTGCGGGTGCGATAGCCGGCGACGAGAAGCAGGCCACCGCCGAGCTCGACGGCGACGGCCGCGGCGAAGGCCAGTGGCGGGAAGGGCAGGCCGACGGCACCGATCATCGCGGTCGTGGCGCCGTAGGCGCCGAGCTTGCCGAGGCCGCTCATGGCGAAGGGAAGGCCGATCATCAGCCGGCCGGCGAGGGGAAGGTAACGGGTCGCGAACATGGAAAGCCTCCTTGAAGGAAATCTCCGCATCTCGCTGCGGGTTGGGTGGATGATGTTGCAGCGGCGTAATTTTCGAAATAGAAATGATTGAAATCCATCGTTGCAGGAATGGCGATGTCGAAACTGCCCGACTTCGAGGGATTGGCCATGTTCGCCAAGGTGGCCGAGGAGCGCTCCTTCGCCGCGGCGGCCCGGAGCATGGGCGTCTCGGTGGCCACCGTCTCGCGGGCCGTCACGCGCCTGGAGGAACGCCTCGGCGGGCGCCTGTTCAACCGGACGTCCCGGCGCCTGGCGCTGACGGACTATGGTCACACGCTCGCCGAGCGGGCATCGAAGATCTTCGCGGATGCGGAGGAGGCTGAGGACGTCGCGCGCGAGGCCTCCAGCCGCCCGCGCGGCCTGGTGAAGCTCGCGGCCCCGCTGTCCTTCGGCACGCGCTGGGTCGCTCCTGTGCTGCCGGCGTTCTTTCGGCGCTATCCCGACATTTCCATCGATCTCCACCTCACCGATGCGCAGACCGACCTGATCGGCGACGGCTTCGACGCCGCGCTGCGCATCGCCGTCCTGGAGGATTCATCGCTCGTCGCGCGGCTGATCGCGCCTGTCCGACGGTTCGTCGTCGCAGCGCCGAGCTACATTGCGCGGCACGGCCGTCCGCAGCACCCGCACGACCTCCTCGCCCATCCCTGCCTGAGCTACACCAAGCGGTCGAAGCACGAGGTCTGGCGCTTCACCCATCGCACAACCGGCGAGGACTATCCGATGACCCCGACGGGGCCGCTGCGCGGAACGAGCGCCGAAGCTCTGTTGCCGACGGTGCTCGAGGGGCTGGCGATCACCGAGCTCCCCGAATTCACCGCGACCCAGTATTTTCCCGATGGGCAGCTCGAACCGATCCTCGACGACTGGCGGCTGCCCGAAGGCGGTTTGTATTTCGTCACGCCGACGGCCCGCGCCCGTCCCGCCAAGGTCTCCGCCCTGGCCGATTTCCTGATCGCCGCGCTGTCGGATGCGCGGTGGAGCGCGGAAGCGGTGATGGGCTGGAAGTCGCCGCCGGAGGGAAGAGGCCAGACATAGGCGGTGGATGCATCTCGTTGATATTCGGTCGCGCGCCACTGCTGGCGGCGAACGTCGCTCCAGGGTAGTGTCTCGCCTTGGAGGACTTGATGCTGACGGACGATGAAATCACTTCGCTTTTTCGCGATTTGGAGTCGGATCGTGTCGAGAGAAAGCGCGACTACAGATCGAACGGGGACAGGATCCGGCAGGCAATCTGCGCCTTCGCCAATGATCTTCCGGGCCGTCGACTCCCTGGCGTTGTTTTCGTCGGCCAGAATGATGACGGCACCTGTGCAGGGATCGACGTTGGAGACGAACTCCTGAATACACTCGGCGGCCTCCGAAGCGACGGCCAGATTCTCCCGTTTCCGGTCATGTCGGTAGCACGTAAGGAGATTGACGGCTGTGTCGTTGCGGTGGTCGAAGTTGCACCGTCAACGCAGCCACCGGTGCGGGTCGATGGACGCACCTGGATTCGGGTCGGCCCTCGGCGCGGGACGGCGACGCCTGAGGAGGAGCGTCGTCTTGCTGAGAAGCAGATCTGGCACAATCTCGCTTTCGACGCTCGACCGTGTCTTGACGCGTCGCTGGATGACTTGGATCTAATCAGATTCGAGTCCGAGTATGTACCCTCTGCGATTTCCCCTGAGATTCGACGTCAAAATGGTCGAACGACTGAGGATAAGCTCCGCGCGCTTCGGCTCCTGTCGCGCGAAGGCAAACCAGTTAATGCTGCGATGCTGCTTATGGGCAAGGATCCTCGTGCCTATTTTCCTGGTGCATACATCCAATTTCTTCGCCTAGACGGATCGAATCTGACTGATCCGATCATGGACCAGAAGGAAATTGGTGGGGCCGTCCCTGATCAGGTTCGGCAGATCGAGGAGCTCATGCGGCTCAATTTGAAAACCACCACAACGATCGGAGGGTCGCAACGGCGAGAGCAACCGGACTATCCAATAGAGGCTCTGGAGCAACTGGTTCGCAATGCGCTCCTTCACCGGTCGTATGATGGCAGCACAATGCCTGCGAAGGTCTACTGGTATTCTGATCGCATCGAGATCATCAACCCGGGAGGGCTTTTCGGTGAGGTGACTCCGGACACTATTTGGCAAAATGCGACAGCTTATCGCAACCCACTGCTGGCCGAGGGACTCAAGAATCTCGGAGTCGTCGAGCGCTTTGGATTTGGTCTTGTGCAAGCGCGGAAAGCATTGGAGGAAAACGGCAATCCGCCGCTTGGATCTCAGTTTGAGGCCAATTTCACCTTATTCAAGGTGGAGCCAGTGCGATGAAATCTGTCGCGTTTTTCAACAACAAGGGTGGCGTTGGCAAAACCTCACTAATCTACCATCTTTCGTGGATGTATGCGGACTTAGGGAGGCGTGTTCTTATGGCCGACCTCGATCCGCAGTCCAATCTTACAGCAATGTGTTTCAAGGACGACGTGATCGAGCGCATCTACGAGTCTGGGAAACCGGATACCATCTACACAGCAGTAGAGCCGGTGAAGCGCGGTGTCGGTGATCTGCGTTTCTTCGACCCTCTTGAGGTGACTGAGCGACTTGCCATCGTACCAGGTGACTTGCTCCTATCTGATTTCGAGGATGAGCTCTCTGCAACTTGGCCGCGGTGTGTGGACCGGGATGAAAGGGCTTTTCGGGTCACCTCTGCCTTCCACCGCATCATTAAGGACGCTGGCCAACGTTATAAAGCTGACCTTGCCCTTATCGATGTCGGGCCGACTTTCGGTGCGCTCAACCGAGCCGCGCTGATTGCCGCTGACTTCGTAGTCATTCCTGTCGCCCCGGACCTTTTCTCCGTCCGTGGCCTTGAGAATGTTGGTGGTCGATTGAAATTATGGCGGGCGGAATGGCAGGATCGCCTCAGCCGCGCGCCCAAACTTGATTTCACGCTTCCTCCGGGTGGGATGCAGCCGATCGGCTATGTGGTTTCCCGACATACCGAATTCGCGGACGGTGTGGTGCGCGCGTTTCAGAAATGGATCACGAAAATTCCGGCTGCCTATCGTGGCGCAGTGGAGAACCCCGCAATCCCCGACGAAGCTCTATCGCTTGGGCGACTGAAGGACTATCGCTCTCTCATCGCGATGGCGCAGGAAGCCCGCAAGCCGATGTTTAAGCTCAGACCCGGCGACGGAGCTATCGGCGGGCACCAAGGAGCTGTTTCTGCCGCCTATGACGACTTCGAAAAGCTTGCTCGTAGGATCACTACTCGAATCGGATTGCCCGTCTGAATTCCACCGTGCACTCGCGGATTAGGCTGTTTGATCGCAGCCTTGCACAAACGGGAAACGTTCCGCCCAGATGGCCGTCAGCCGAGGGTCGGCGTCCACGCGGCGCACTGTCTCCGCCAGCCCGGGCGCAACCTCATAGAAGCGCCGCCGCCCCGGCGACCAGCGCGACGCCGTGGCCACATAGAGATCGAGAACCGACAGGTCCTCGCCGAGGAGGTAGCGGCCCGGACGCAACTGCGCCCCCATCAAGTGCCAGCAGCAAGCGATACGGTCGAACAGGCGAGCCTTGACGGCAGCGTGATCCTCGGCGCGTTCGACGATGCGGGAGGGATTGTCGGAGATCCAATAGAGAGCATAGATGGCCGAGGATACGAAGGTCATCCAGCGCAGGAACGCCGGCCGCGTCGACTCGGTCAAGGCCGGCGCAAGCCGCGCGTCGGGATGGGCATCGGCCAGCCAGATCAGGATCGCAGCGCTTTCGGTCATCACGTCGCCGGTCGGCAGCGCCAGCGCCGGAACCTGCAGCATGGGATTGATGCCAACGAGCTTGTCGGCTTCCTCCCGACCTTCCCAGGGCGCGCATTCCTCGATGCGGTAAGGCAGCTCGAGAAGACGAAGGGTTGCCTCGATCGGAACAGATCCCGAGCCTGATGCTCCATAGACGACAAAGGTCTCGGTCACGACTGTTCTCCTCCGCGACGCCGCCAGGGGCTGGCGATCAGGCTCGCCCATCGGCAAGCAGCCCCTCTTCGCATCGTTGTCGCGAAAATCCTACAGCGGGAACGCTTTGGCCGGCCAATGGCCTCGGGCGACGGAACGGCCTGCCGATCGTCCGCAGCCCCGTGCCGATCGAACGCAGGCCGCCGGTCCTGAAGCCGGCGCCACAGGGACGATTTCGACGGCGGGCCGTCCGTGTTCCGCAGCGTCGATGGCCGGCGGCCGGCGCGGTCAGTCCCCGCCCCAACGCCAGCGAGGCGGCTCGCCCTTGAGCCAGGCCACGGCGATCAGCAGGACACAGAGAACGGCGGTATAGGCGATGAAGCGTCCGAACTCCCTGGCCGGTGGAAAGAGGACTACGCCGGCCACGACGAGAACGACAAACGCCGCGAGCACCAGCCAACCTTCCCACGAAATCGGCAAGCCCCAACCCCAGCCCCAGCGCTTGGCGGGAAACCAGTAGTGCGGCTCGCTCTGCATCGTCGGATCGGATGCGCTCTTCGATCGAGGAGCGCCTCAGCTTAGATCCCGACGGTGACTGTTTTTGGGCGATGCAGGATCCGCGCAATCGAACCCGTGCGACGCCGGGCTGCAGCGGTGCGGTCCGCAGCGAGGGCCAAGCGGAGCGTCACAGCCGCTGGATAAACCCATGTCACTCTCGGTCCTCTGTCTCACTAGCGGGGTGCAGTCCCCTGACGCGCGCACCGCGATTGCGCTAGTGTTTCGCCATTGGTCAGCCCCGGACGATCCCGTTCGTCTTGTGGCTGTCCCGCGTCGCCTCGACCCGAACGCTGAAACGCGAAGGAGCCCGCCATGACGATCGTCTCCCGCCGTTCGCTGCTGACCGGTGCCGCCGGCATCGCCCTCGCCGCCTGCCTCCCGTGGCGGCCGAGCCAGGCGCAGACCGCGTCAGGCCCGTTCACCCTGCCGGCCCTCTCGTATGGCCCGGACGCGAACGAGCCATCGATCGACGCGATGACGATGACGATCCATCACGACCGGCATCACGCCGCCTATGTGACGAACTTGAATGCGGCGCTGAAGGATCATGGCCAGCTCGCGGCATTGCCGCTGCCGGAATTGCTGGCAAAGCTCGCCGAGGTGCCCGACGGCATTCGCACCGCCGTCCGCAACAATGCCGGCGGACACGCCAATCACTCGATGTTCTGGACGCTCATGGGGGGCAAGGGCGGCTCCCCGACGGGAGACCTTGCGGCCGCGATCGACCGGGATCTCGGCGGCATGGACAAGCTCAAGGCCGACTTCAACCGCGGCGGTCTGAGCGTGTTCGGCTCAGGCTGGGTCATGGTCACAGTGGACAAGGCGGGCAAGCTCGGCCTGACGACGCGTCCCAATCAGGATACGCCGCTGATGGAGGGTGGGCGTGTCCTGATGGCCAATGATGTCTGGGAACACGCCTATTACCTCAAATACCAGAACCGCCGCGCCGACTACCTCACGGCCTGGTGGAACGTCCTGAACTGGGATTCGGTCGCGGCCCGTTATGCGGCGGCGAAGGCTGGCACTCTGGGCGTGTGATCGCCAGGCCTGCCGGCGGTCGATGCCGGCCGCCCATGCGTGCCATGGAAACCCGGGAGTGGACTGCAGCATAATTTCCGCGGGGCCTCCGGGCTACGGGATGGCCTGCCCATCGAGCGCGGGCCGCTGGTCCTGGAGCTGGCGCCATAGGGTTTTTGCGACCGGTCCGTGCGAGCTTCGGCGAAGCCGGACCGCCGCCAGGCGATCCGTGCGGCCCGGCAGGTGCGGACCGGCGATGCCGATCAATCGGCCGTCCCGCAGCTCGTCTTCGATCAGCCATGCCGGCAGATGGCCCCAGGCCAGGCCGTGAAGGATCAGCTCCTTCTTCATCAGCTGGTCGGGCACGGAACATTGGTGCGCGCCTTCGACGAGGAAGAAGCTCTCGGATGACGGCCGCCGCGCCGTATCGCGGATCACGCACTGCGTGAAGGGCCGCATCTGTTCCGGCGTGATATCGCTCGAAGGCCTGAACGGCAGAAAGCCGGGCGCGACCACCGGCGCCAGGGCCACATCATGGAGCTCGATCCGGTCCAGACGCGGATCCGACGGCTCCGCGCGATGAAACACAAGGTCGGCCTCGCCGTCGACGAGGCGCTCGAGCGGGCCGCCGACGGCCTCGTATTCCAGGTGCAGGCGCGTCCCGGCATGGTCGGCGAAGAACGTGCTGAGCCATTGCAGGATCGGCGGCCGCGGGCAGAGATCGCCGATGACGACGCGCAAGACCGTCTCCTCGCCGCTGGCGAGCTGGTCGGCATAGGCCTGCAGATGGTCGAGCTCGCCGAGCGCCAGCCGCGCCCGCGTGTGAAACATGCGGCCGGCATCCGTCAGGCCCACGCGGTAGCCGCTGCGGTCGAGCAGGGTGAGGCCGAGCTGCTGCTCGAGGCGCGCGACCGCGGCGAACACCGACGGGTGCGACCGGTTCAGGGCCGTTCCCGCGGCCTGGAAGCTGCCCTCGGTCACCACGGCATGGAAGCAGCTGAGATCGTGGAGCTTGATCCGTTCCATTGTCCAAAAAACCGACAGAGATTGGCCGATCTTAGTAATTTTTTCCGCGACGGGCGAGTCCTAGCCTGCGTTGGAACCGGAGCCGGGCGGCTTCACCGACGGAAGGACGCAAAGCGATGAGCGAGACCCACCATTTCACCACGGGCGACGGCTGCCGGATCGCCTACCGCATCGACGGCCCGGAGGATGGGCCGGTGCTCGCGCTCTCCAACTCGATCGCGACGAGCCTGCACATGTGGGACCGGTCCGTGCCGGAGCTCGGCCGGTCCTTCCGGCTTCTGCGCTACGATCTGCGCGGCCATGGGGCGTCGGACGCGCCGATGGGCGCCTATTCGCTCGACCGGCTCGGCCGCGACGTGGTTGAGTTGCTCGATTTTCTCGACATCCGCCGGGCGCATTTTCTCGGCCTGTCGCTGGGCGGGTTCGTCGGGCAATGGCTGGGCATCCATGCGCCCGATCGCATCGAGCGCCTCATCCTGTCCAACACCGCGTCCTGGCTCGCCTCCGAGCTGCCGTTCGACGAGCAGATCCGCACGGTGCTGGCGGCCACGGACATGAAGGCCATCGCCGACGGCTTCATGCGCAACTGGTTTCCGGCCGCGATGCTGGCCGCGCCGAACCCGATCGTCGACGAATTCCGCGCCATGGTGCTGACCACCCCGCCGCACGGGCTCGCCGGATGCTACGCCGCCCTGCGGGACGTGGATCTGCGCCGGACCATCGCGCTGATCACGGCGCCGACCCTGGTCATCGGCGGCGAGGACGATACCGTGACGCGAGCCAGCCACAGCAAGGCGATCGCCGCCACGATCCCGAAGGCGGAGCTGGTCCTCCTTCCCGGCGTGCACATCCTGAATGTCGAGCAGCCGGACCGGTTCGTGGGGGCCGTCACGAGCTTCCTCCGATCCGCGTGAAGCCGGTGGCGAGAGGGCGAAGCGGGATGGCGACGCGGCCGAGCCCGCGCGGCGCCTGAGCGTGGTCCGCTTCGCACCGCTCGATGACCGGGGGTGATGGGATGACGGTCGTGGCCCGCCTTGTCGGTGGGGCCGTACTGCATGACGGGGGAGTGGAACAGGTGCACGGAGGCGGGGGCCTGCCCGGTGTCCATTCCGGTCGGCCCCGGCCAATCCGGCGATTCTCGAAAGCGGACGCTATCCAATTGTCGGGCGTTCAGCGACGATGGCGGAAACCGCGCCTCCATCCGGATGAGCGCGGAAGACGGACGGGAGGGTTCCAGCATGCGTCTTCTCACCCTGGCGGCGCTCCTGGCTGCGTTCGGCATCGGCGAGGCTTCGGCCGAAGACAATGGCGGCAGGCTCTTCCAGATGTTCCAGAAGACCTGCGCCGGCAAGCCGGTCTCCGCCGAGGCGCTGGATGCGCGGGCGCGCGGCCTCGGCTATGTCCATCCGGACGGGCCCGTCGCGCCGGAAGACCCGACGCGGGACCCCGACGACATCCATTTCTGGAAGCTCCCCGAGCAGGGCTCGAACTTCGCCATCGATGCCTACTTCACCGGGCGCCGGGCCAAGTATCAGGTTGTCTGCGGGATGCATGCCGATACTGTCGACGTCGCCGCCTTCGTCGAGACCCTCCGGCGCGAGACGACATTGCCGGAACCGCAGACAAAGTCGGATCCGGAGACGGGCAGGGTGAGTTATGCTTGGACGGTGGAGGCGGGCGGCGGGAAGGACGTGCTGGACGTCGCGGCGTACAGGAATGGCAGGGTGAGCATCACGTTCACCTATGATGTGATCGTAAGGTAGGGCTGCGCCCAAAATCTAGAGTTTGACCCTCTCTGGGGGAGTCTCGTGTTCCGCCGGATGCTGCCTGCCGACGCCGCCCGGGATACCAGCGGATCCCAGCCATGCCTTGGACCGCGACATGACCTCCGTCTCCTTCCCACGGCCTTTCCGCACGGAGCCCCGGGCGACGCCATGACCCCATCCTTCCCCACCCGCCTACTCGCCGCGCTCCCCGTCGCCCTGCTCCTCGCCCTAGCCGGCCAGCACCCAGCCCGGGCGAGCGGCGACTTCACCTGCTCGCCATCCTGGACCCTGGCCCACGATACCTTCAGCGCGTGCGGCAACATGGCGATGCTCGCGCCGGGCAACGACACCCGCGTCAACCTCGTGCTGCTGCTGGCGGACCTGCATCCGCGCCCGAAGGCGGCGCTCGTGGCGCCGGCGGGGGCCGGGGAGGGCGGCGGCGATGATCCGCTGTTCGACTGGCCGAGCCTGAAGGCACGCCTGTTTTCCGGTCCCGGCGAATCCTTCGACGGCGGTTATGCCTCGGGCGAGGGCTCCCGGTGCCGCAGCAACGAGGCCGGCACGGAGGGGTTCGAGGCTGTCATCAACGCCGCGCCGGTGCCGGAGGCGGAGCGGGCCGCCCTGATCGCCGCGCGCAAGGGGCTGGCGCCGACCTGCGCGGACGGCAGCGCAGGGTTGCCCGACGGCATTGCGGATCAGGTCCGGTCGGCGCCGGGCAAGGCGTTCCTCGCCTATCTCCAGGGTGCGCAGGCCTTCTATGCCGGCAATTTCGCCGATGCATCGGCGCGCTTCGCCGCGCTCGGCACGGCGGATGTGCCCTGGCTGAAGGAGACTGGCCGCTACATGCTCGGGCGGGTCGAGGTGAACCGGGTGCAGGTCGGCGCCTTCGACGATTACGGCTATCCCAAGGGCGCCGACGCGATCGCGCCGGCGCTGGTCGCCGAGGCGGAAACGGCGCTCGGCGCCTATTTGCAGGCCTATCCGCAGGGCGCCTATATCAGATCGGCGCGGGGCCTGCTGCGCCGTGTCGATTGGCTGGGCGGGCGGAGGGACAAGCTCGCGGCCGAGTATGCGGCGCTGTTCGCCCTGGATGCGCCGGCCCGCGGGCTCGACGACGGGGTATTGGCCGACGAGATCGACAACAAGCTGCTGCCCAGCCTCAAGGCTGCGGACACGAGCGATCCGATCCTCCTGGCGGTGATGGATCTCGCCCGGATGCGGGCGCCGGCGAAGAGCGGGAAGGACACGCGGATCACGCCGGCCGAGCTCGAGGCGCAGCGCCCGGCCTTCTCGGGCAATCCGGCGCTGTTCGAGGAGTTGCTCGCCCTCCACGCCTTCTATGTGCAGAAGCAGCCCAGGGCCGTGCTGGGCCTGATCCCGGATGCGGCCCGGCAGGCCTCGTTCGGGCCCCTGCAGTTCAGCCGGCAGATGCTGCGCGGCATGGCGCTGGAGGCGCTTGCCGACCGCAACGCCCGCGGCTTCTGGGCGGACATGCTGACGGGCGCGACCGGACCGTTCCAGCGCCCGGCTCTGGAGCTGGCGATCGCCCTGCACGAGGAGCGCGCCGGCGCGCTGGACAAGGTGTTCGCGGCGGGATCGCCGGTGCGCAACGCGGCGATCCGCGCCATCCTGCTCGCCAATGTGGCGGATGCCGCCCTGCTGCGGCAGCAGGCGAAGGCCGCCGACGCGCCGCAGCACGAACGCGACCTCGCCCTCTTCACCCTGCTCTACAAGGAGGCGACGCGCGGCTCCCACGCCGACTTCGCCCAGGATCTGGCGCTGGTGCCGGCGGATGCGGCCGCGCAGCCCACCGACGGCAATTTCGGCAGCCTGACGGGCGACGTGGCGGTCGGCGTGTTCTCGAAACCCGACGTCGTCGGGGATTATGACTGCCCGGCGTTCAGGGAGATTCAGGCGCGGCTGGCGCGCGCGCCGCAGGACGCCAAGGCGCGGCTGTGCCTGGCGGATTTCATGCGCGTCGGCGGTTATGACGGCCTGTTCCTCGACACGCAGCCGCCGAAGACCGAGCTCGGCGGCACTCCGTCGGATTTTCCCGGCAAGCCCTATGCGCGGCTGGAGACCTACAGGGCGATCATCGCCGATCCGAAGGCGGCGGCGGCCGACAAGGCCTATGCGCTCTATCGCGCGGTCAGGTGCTATGCGCCCGCCGGCAACAATGCCTGCGGCGGCGCCGGCGCTGCACGCAGCGAGCGTGCGGCCTGGTTCCGCCGGCTGAAGCAGGACTATCCCGCGTCCCCCTGGGCCAAGGACCTGACCTATTACTGGTAGGCGGCCCGTCCGGGCTTGCGGCCGGGCGATGCGGCTCGCCGGGCCGATCGTCGCTGCGCTGATGGCGGTCCCTGCAGCGAGTCCGGCCGCGGCCGAGGACATGGTCGATGCCGGCCGCTACGACGCCTTCTGGCTGTGGGCCGGCGTCAGGCCGCAGCCGGTGCTGGCGCAGGCGCGCCGCCTCTATCTCCTGCAGAGCGAGGTCGCGGCCGGCGATCCCGTCCGCCTCGTGGCGCAGCGGCCGGCCATCCCGCGGGTGCGCGGGTCGGAGCTGTGGATGGTGGTGCGCGTCGGCACGCTGCGCTGGCCGCCCGAGGTCTATGGCCAGGTCCTGGCCCAGCTGGCGCGCTGGCGCGCGGCCGGCAACCAAGTCGCCGGCCTGCAGATCGATTTCGACGCCCGCACGCGCCACCTGCAGGACTATGCGCAGTTCCTCGCGGATCTGCGGCGTCGCCTGCCGGCGGACTGCCGGCTCGGCGTCACCGGCCTGCTCGACTGGAGCGCCAACGGCGATCCGGCGGGCCTGGCCGCGCTGGCCGGCGTCGTCGACGAGGTGGTGCTGCAGATCTACCAGGGGCGCCGGGTCATCCCGGGCTATGCGGCCTATCTCGCCAGGCTGGACCGGCTGCAGATCCCGTTCCGCATCGGCCTCCTGCAGGGCGGCGAATGGCAGATGCCGCCCGAGCTGGCGACGAACCCGTGGTTCCGCGGCTTCGTCGTGTTCCTGCTCAACCCGCCGAGCGGGTGAGTCCGGCGCCGGTGGAGCCGACCCGGCCGGTTGTGGGGCGTCAGGAGCCGGCGCCGGCCGAGGCGAGGTCGATCAGGCGTTGCGCATTCAGGCTGAAGATCTGTTCGCGGTCCGGAGCCGAGATCGCCGCCGCTTCGATGGACGCGATCACCCGGCGCGGCTCGAAGTAGGGCGCATCGCTGCCGAAGACGATACGGTCCGCGCCGACCTCCCGCACGAAGAATTCCGTCGTCCGGGGATCGTCCTGATAGGCGAGGTCGAGGGTGAGATTGCCGTTGGCCCGCACGGCGCCGACGCATTGCGCACGCTGCTCCTCGGTGAAGACGGGGTGGCCCGCGATGAAGAGAAGGTGCGGGAAGTCCTGCGCGACGCGGCCGATCGCGCGCGGGTCGGAGCGGGCGTCGGTCGTGGCGTGCAGCAGCACCAGCGCCGGCTCGTTGCCGAGCGCCTTCAGGAGATCGGCGAACACGGGCGAGTCCAGGCCGAATCCTTCGAACGTGGCATGGAACACCAGCCCTCTCAGCCCGATGTCGAGAGCGCGGCGCACCTCGCCGAGGCCGGCCCGGCCGTGACGGACCTCGACGCTGGCGAGCCCCAGCGGGAAGCGCGCGGGATGGCGACGCACGGCCTCGGCGATCACGTCATTGGCGCGCCGCGTATCCGCCAGGCCCTCGGCCTGGATGCCGCCGGCCGCGACCGAGATGATCGCCCGGTCGATGCCTGCCCCGTCCATCGCGGCGAGCCATGTCTCCACATCCTGGCCGATGCCGTTGGCGACCGTGCGGCCGATATGGCAATGCGCGTCGATGATGCGGCGTGCCGTCATGACCGCGCCTCCTCGATCGAGAGCTTGCGTCCGGCCTTGCCCGACTTGTAGGCCGCATCGAGGATGAGCTGCGTGGCGAGGCCGAAGCGGCCGTCGCTTCGCACCGGCGTGTCGTTCAGGCACGCGTCGACGAAGTGCTGATGCTCGGGCACCCAGGGGCTCTCCTCGCCATTGATGTGCATGGAGAACTCGCGGTGGTCCGGCGGTATCACCGGCAGCTTCGGCGACACCCAGCCGTTCGACAGCAGCGGATCGAGCGCCTGGCCTTCGCTCGTGAAGACGCGGAAGGTCGGCCGGGCCGCCGCGTCCCACTGGATCGTGCCCTTCGTGCCGAACACGGCCCAGCAATCCTTGAAGGCCGATGTCGCGCCGCCGGGCTCCTGCAGGCGGTTCGAGCCGGAGATCTCGAGGATCGCCTTGTCGGTCCGGATGAGGATGACGGCGGTGTCCTCGACCTTGATGTCGGCCGTCAGCGCCCCGTATTCGGCATAGACGCTCTCGATCCTCGGATTGCCGAGCAGGTAGAGCGCGTTCGAGACGTGGTGGACGTTGCCGTCGAGGATGACGCCGCCGCCGGCGAGCTCGGGGTCGAAGCGCCAGCCCGCCGTCACGTCGGGCGTGTGCCAGGCCATCATCGCCTTGAACAGGAACGGCTCGCCGATGAGGCCGGCCTCGATGATCTGCCGCGCCCGCTCGACCGGTGGCAGGAACAGCTCGAAGAAGGAGACCATCAGCTTCAGCCCGGTCTTCTCGGCGAGCGCGAGGGCCGCCTCGGCCTCCTCGATCGACGCCGTCATCGGCTTCTGGACGAGCACGTGCTTGCCGGCCTCCAGCGCCTTCCGGATGAGCGCGCCGTGCGACTTGGAGGAGGTGGCGATGACGACGGCGTCCACGTCCTTGCGCGCCAGCACGGCGTCGAGATCGGTCGAATGGCTCTCGAACCCGAAACGGGTCTTGAAGCGCAGGGCAGCCTCCTCGTCGATGTCGACGCTCGCCAGGAGGCGGGCATTCGGCACCCTCGACAGCGCGAAGGCATGGCTGCGCGCGATGCCGCCGCAGCCGACCAGGATGACGCCCAGGGAGTGAGGCATGTCGCGTCCTTTCGATCGTGTTCGGGAGAAGGGCGCGTGTCGATCCGACAGGGACAGCGCCATGAGAGAATGACAGAATGTAAGCACAAATGCTGCTGGACCGTCAAGCGGCGGCTTGACTTTGTTAGAACATACTATACATCGAACTTATGAGACAATTTCCGTCCGCCCTCCCGCAGCCTCGTGTCGCACCGCTTCGCGGCGGCGCGGTCCTCAACTGGGGCGTGCTCGCGCCCGGCGACATCGCCGGCGATTTCGTGCGCGCCATGCATGCGCACACCGACCAGCGCGCGGTTGCCGTTGCCGGGCGTTCGCCGGAGCGATCCCGCGCCTTCGCCGAGGCGCACGGCATCGGGCGCTGGCACGAGAGCCACGAGGCCCTGGTCGCGGATCCGCAGGTCGACATCGTCTATGTCGCGGCCCCGCACAGCGAGCACCGGCGCCTCGCGCTGCTGGCAATCGCCGCCGGCAAGCCCGTTCTCGTCGAAAAGCCGGTGGCGCTGACGGCGGCGGAAGCGCGCGACATCCGCGACGCGGCCAGAAGGGCAGGGGTGTTCGCCATGGAAGCGATGTGGACGCGCTACCTGCCCCAGACGGATGTCATGATGCGGCTGAAGGACGAAGGCGTGCTGGGCGACATCGAGCTCGTGCTCGCCGACTTCGGCACGCGCGGCTCGCCCGATCCGCACGGCCGCGTCTACGATCCGGCGCTCGGGGGCGGGGCTCTGCTCGATCTCGGCATCTATCCCGTCTGGTTCAGCCATCTCTGGCTCGGCAAGCCGAAGGCGATCACGGCAGTCGGCAACCTGACGCCGACGGGCGTCGACGCGCGGACGGCGATCGTGCTCGGCTATGACGGCGGCGCGCAGGCCGTGCTCAGCACCACTCTCATGGCGTTCAGCCCGGCGCGGGCCAGCGTGTGCGGCTCCGCCGGCCGGATCGAGGTCAATCCATGGTTCGCGGTCCCGGCCGGCTTCGAGCTCGTGGCGCCCGGCAAGGGCGATGTCCGCATCCCGTTCGCGAACGATACCGGGCTGGCGTTCCGGGACGGGCTCGCATGGGAGGCCGCGGCCGTCGCCCAGCATGTCGCCGACGGGCTGACGGACTCGCCGCTCCATCCCTTCGATCTTGCCATCGAGGTCATGGAGACCATGGACGAGATCCGCCGGCAGGTGGGCACGCTCGAGCGGCAGGCGCCGGGCAGGATTTGACCGAAGACTGGAACGCCGAGGGCTCTGCCCTTCAACAAGAACGATGTCTGTCTCGCACGCCAGGGAGGATTCGATGCATGGGATGCCGAAGGGAGCAGTTCTGGGACTTGCATTGGCGAGCTTCGCGCTGTCGGGCGGCGGCCTGACCGCAGCCTCTCGCGCGGCCGACGTGACGCTCACCGTCTCGCGCTGGGCCGGCCCGCAGGCGGACGCGCAGAAGGTTCTGCTCGACGAGTACAGCAAGGAGACGGGCATCGCCGTCAAGCTGGACGCGATCGACTATGGCCAGCTCAAGCAGAAGCAGATGCTCAACATGAGCACCAGGACCGGCGAATACGACCTGATCTACGTTCCGGAGGCATGGTTTCGCGAATACGCGGCCGCGGGCTATCTCACGCCGCTCGACGACTATGTGAAGGACGTGAAGCTGACCGGCGAGGGCTGGGACCTCGCCGACTTCTCGAAGGCCGGCCTCGATGTCTACACCGCGAAAGGCTCGCTGCAGGCGATCCCCTATTTCGCCCAGACGCCGCTGCTCGTCTTCAACAAGGACGCGCTGGCCGGCCAAGGCATCGCGCCGCCCAGGACCTGGCCCGAACTCCTGTCCGCCGCCGAGAAGCTCAAGCAGGCGGGCACCGGCATCGCTCTGCCGTTTCGCCAGGGGGCGGCCATCAGCAACATCATGGCGATCCTGCTTGCAGGCAATGACGGACGCTTCTTCGACGGCAACGGCAAGCTGGCGCTGCAGGAGCCTGCCGTCGTCGAGACCGTCGCCTTCATGCAGAAGCTCGCCGGGAGCAGCCTCAACGGCAGCAATGGCTGGCACTGGGACGAGGTGGCCAAGGCACTCCAGTTCGGCCAGGCTCCCATGGGCATAACCGCTTCCGGCCTGTTCAAGGCGCTGGAGGACGAGGACGAATCGAACACCGCGGGCAAGCTGGGATACTCGGTCATTCCCTACGGCAAGCATCCCGCTGGCCTGCTGCAGACCTGGGCCTGGGCCGTCCCGGCCGACAGCCGGAACAAGGACCAGGCCTTCAGGCTCGCGGCCTGGCTGGCCAGCAGGAAGGCGCTCGCCGAGATCAGCGCCGCCGATCCGTCCTTCATCAGCTTCCGTGCGTCGCTGTCGTCCGATCCGGACATCGCCAGGCGGGCGCCCTGGCTGGCGGCCGCCAACGAGGCTCTCGCGAGCGGCGTGACGCTGCCCCTGCAGCCCGCCGCGCCGCAGCTGCTCGATGCGCTCGCGACCGGGCTTTCCGGCGTCGTCACCAATGGGGACGATCCGGCCGCCATGCTCAGGCACGTGCAGGACACCCTGGCCGCCAAATTCTGAGAGAACTGCCGGGCGAGGCCGCCTTGCGCGTCGATCGCAGGGCGGCCTCGGCAATGCAATCGCACGTGCGGACGGATCGCCATGGTCGTTTCACAAGAGTCTCCGCGGGCCGAGAGCGCCTATCTCAGACGGGACCAGCAGCTGGCGGTTCTCCTGCTGCTGCCCGCGGCGACGGCGATCATCGTGGTCATGATCCTGCCGCTCGGCTTTGCCTTCTACGCCAGCTTCTTCGACTACAGCCTCGGCCAGGAGGGGAGCATGACGTTCGTCTTCCTGGAGAACTATCTGCGTTTCTTCTCCGACCCGTCCGCGCTGCGCGCGCTGCTCAACACCGTGCTGCTCACCGCGCTGTCGCTGGCGCTGTGCCTCGGTGTCGGCGTGGGCATCGCCGTGCTGCTCAAGGAGATCGGCCCCAGGGCGGCGAATGTCCTGCGCGCCATCTTCGCAATGCCGATCCTGATCTCGCCGATCATCGTCAGCCTGATCTGGCGCTACATGTACGACCCGACCTACGGGCTCCTCTCCTATCTCCTGGGCCTGGTCGGGCTCCGGGATTTCGGCGGCCTCACGAGCTCGGCCACGGCGCTGGTCTGCATCGTGATCGCCGATGTCTGGCACACCGCGCCGTTCATCATCCTGGTTGCCTCGGCAGGCCTCACCGTCATTCCGGAGGAGCTCTACGAGGCGGCGCGGCTCGACGGGGCTTCCGCGCTGCGCATGCTGGTGCAGATCACCCTGCCGCTCATGGCCAAGGTGCTGACGGTGCTGATCCTCATCCGCGGCACCGACGCCTTCCGCACCTTCGATCTGGTGTACGGCCTGACGGGCGGCGGCCCGGCGAACGCGACGACGACGCTCAGCGTCTACGCCTACAAGGAAGCTTTCGAGAACAGCCAGATGGGCTTCGCCATGGCCGTCTCCATCGTCACGCTGATCTGCCTCGCGGTGCTGTTCGCGCCTCTGATGCGCAATCCGGCGCACCAGGCGGAGATCTGAGGCCATGGGCAGAAAACGCAGCCATTCGATCGCGATCTGGACCGTGCTGATCCTGTTCGCCTTCTGGACCGTGGTTCCGATCGCCCTGGTCGTGCTGAACTCCTTCAAGCGGGCAAAGGACATCTTCACGGTCTCGCCGAGGCTCGTGTTCACCCCGACGCTCGACAACTACGTCAACGCCTTCACCAAGGCGAACTTCGGCCTTTACTATGTCAACAGCGTCATCGTGGCGCTCGCCTCCACCGTCATCGTCATCGTGACGGGCACGTTCGCGGCCTATGCGCTGACGAGCTTCCGGCTGCGCTCGGCCAACACGATCGCCAACGGCTTCCTTCTCGGCAAGCTCGTGCCCGTCATCTCGATGCTGCTGCCCCTCTTCGTCATCATCAACGCGATCGGGCTGCGCGGCACGCTGGCCGGCCCGACCATCGCGCATGTCGCCCTCAACCTGCCTTTCGTCATCTGGCTGATGATGGGCTTTCTCCGCGATGTCCCGCCCGAGCTGCAGCAGGCGGCCCTGATCGACGGATGCACGCGCATGCAGACCTTCTGGAAGGTGTTGTTCCCGCTGATCCTGCCGGGCGTCGCGGCAGCCTTCGTGCTCAGCATGCAGTATTCCTGGAACGAGCTCCTGTTCTCGCTGCAGCTGACCAACCTGGACACCTACACGCTGCCGGTGGGCATTGCCGGGTTCGTCGGGGCGATCTCCGTCGACTGGGGCCTCAGCAGCGCCGCCGCGACCGCGACGATGGTGCCGCTCATCATCGTCGGCTTCTTCGTCCAGAAGCACATCGCCACGGGCACCACCGGAGGCGCCGTCAAGGGGTGAGGGACAATACGTCGAAGTCCACCGCCCCAAGCCACGGTCCGGCCCGATCAGAAGCGGGGTCTGCCGTTTCGGGACAGGCGCCTATTTCTCGACCAGCGTCATGTTGAGCGAGTAGATGTCGGGATGATAGGCGTTCCAGCCGATGTCGACGGAGCGGCCGGACTGATCGAACACGGTGCGGATGACGGAAAGCACCGGCTGGGTCGATTTCGCCATGCGCAAAAGCTTGGCCTCTTCCTTGGTGGCCGTGCGGGCGGTGACCGATTGTCGTGTGACCTTGGGTATCGTTCCGCGTGACCGCATGATCTTGTAGAGATCGTGCATCTCGAGCTGGTCCTGCGTCATGGACAGAAAGTCCGGATGCAGGAAATCCTCGAACACCGCGAAGGGCACCCCGTTGCTGAACCGCAGGCGGCGGGAATGCAGCACGGTCGTTTCCGGCGGCAGACCGAGCTTGTCGAGGATCTCCCGCGCGGGCACGATCTGCTCGTGCAGCAGAACGCGGGTCGACAGGTCGTGCTCGCCGAGCTGCAGGTCGTCCGACAGGCTTGAGATGTTGATCTCGCGAAGCGGCTGGCCGCCGACGACCTGCGTGCCGATGCCGCGCTGGCGCACCAGCAGCCCCTCGTCGACTAGGTCCTGGAACGCCCGGCGGATCGTCGGGCGTGAAATGCCGAGCTGCTCCACCAGCGTCTGCTCGTTCTCGATTCGCGTGCCCGCGGCGAGCTCGCCGCTGCCGATCGCTTCGCGAAGCCGCTTGGCGATCTGGTAGTAAAGCGGGATGGGGCCGGCGCGATCGAGATTGAGGAACAGGTGCTGGATCGAGGCGGTCATCACTGGAAAAGCCGAGTCAGGTATGAAGGATAGGACAATCATACATGCTTGTCTGCAACCTGTGCAATTTCGGCGGGAGCCTTTGAGCCCGGCGGCGGCCGAGCCTGCCGTTGGCCCTCAGGATCTCGGCCATCGCGCTTTCCCGTCGAGCAGCCGCGCATGCCCGCGCGCGCCGGCGATCGCGGGAACCTGGGGCGCCCCATCTGAATTCAATAGCGCCGGGACCACCCGCGCGACCCCGGAGACCGTGACGGATATCGCCCCGATGCCTCGCCCCACAGCGCTTTCGACCGACCCGCGAACGCCGCGGCCGATGTGGACAGGGCGCCTCCCGCCGGATCGGGCCGTGCCTCCGCGGCCTTTGCCTGCCGTGGCGCGGACGATAGGGTGTCGCAAAGGAAGCTCGCAGGCAGTCATCAGGGGGCGGAGGTGGACGTGAAGCTTTCCAAGCCGCTGGCCCCGGCGTTCCTCCAGGGGGGTGGCGAGATGGGCGGGCTGATCCGCTCCAAGGATTGGGCGGCGACCCCTCTCGGACCACCGCAGACATGGTCGATCGCGCTGACGACGATGGTCAGCCTGATGCTGGCCAACCGGTTCCCGCAGCTGCTCTGGTGGGGCCCCGACTACATCTCGATCTACAACGATGCCTATCGGCCGGTTCTGGGCGAGAAGCATCCCTGGGCGCTCGGCAGGCCCTTCCGCGAGGTCTGGCCCGAAGTCGCCCACATCCTGGGGCCGCTGATCGACACGCCGTTCCACGGCGGCCCGTCCAGCTGGACCGACGACATCCAGCTCGAGGTGCGCCGCCACGGGTTCGACGAGGAGACGCACTTCACCTTCGCCTACAGCCCCACGCCCGACCCAGCGGCGCCGCGCGGCATCGGCGGCGTGCTGGCCACCGTCAGCGAGATCACCGAGAAGATCGTCGGGGAGCGCCGCCTCGCCGCGTTGCGGGACCTCGGCGCGCGCACCGGCGACGCCCGGTCCGCCGAGACCGCCTGCGCCCACATGGCCGAGGCGCTCGCCGCCCACGCCTATGACGTGCCCTTCGCCCTGATCTATCTCATGGAGGAGGACGGCCTGCAGGCGCGCCTTGCCGCCGTTGCCGGTGCGCAGGCCGGCGATCCGGCGGTCCCCGAGGTCGTCGAGCTGGGATCAGAGCAGGCAGCCTGGCCGTTCGCCGACGTCGCGGCCGGGGCGCATGCCGTGACGGTGGAGGATCTCGACCGGCGCTTCGCGCGGCTGCCGCCGGGGCCGTGGCGCGATCCGCCGCGGACCGCCCTGGTGGTCCCGCTCATGGTCGCTAACCGGCTCGTCGGCTTTCTCGTCGCCGGCGCGAGCCCGCGCCTGCGCCTCGACGACGACTATCGTTCCTTCTTCGATCTGGCGGCCGCCCAGATCGCCACCGCCGTCGGCAATGCCCGGGCCTATGAGGCGGAGCGGCAGCGGGCCGAGGCGCTGGCGGCGATCGACCGGGCCAAGACCACCTTCTTTTCCAACATCAGCCACGAGTTCCGCACCCCGCTGACGCTGATGCTGGGCCCGCTGGAAGACGCGCTCTCGGACGGGGACCATCCCCTGGATGCCAGGCAGCGCGAGCGGGTGGACATGTCGGCGCGCAACGGGCTGCGGCTGCAGAAGCTGGTCAACGCCCTCCTGGACTTCTCCCGCGTCGAGGCCGGGCGGATCGAGGCCGTCTATCAGCCGACCGATCTTTCGGCCTTCACCCGCGACCTCGCCAGCAGCTTCCGCTCCGCCTGCGAGAAAGCCGGCCTCACCCTGTCGATCGAAGCGCCGCCTCTCTCCGAGCCGGTCTTCGTCGACCGCGAGATGTGGGAGAAGATCGTCCTCAACCTCCTGTCCAACGCCTTCAAGTTCACCTTCGAGGGTGGCATCACTGTTGCGGTGAGCGCCGAAGGCCGGGAGGCGGTGCTGACGGTCCGCGACAGCGGCGTCGGCATTCCGGACAACGAGCTGCCCCGCATCTTCGAGCGGTTCCATCGGGTTGCGGGAACCCGCGGCCGCACCCATGAAGGCACGGGCATCGGCCTGGCCCTGGTCCAGGAAATGGTCAATCAGCACAAGGGCCGGATCGCGGTGGAGAGCCGGCCGGACGAGGGGACGACCTTCATCGTCCGCCTGCCGCTGGGGCGCGGCCATCTGCCCAGGGACCGGATCGAGACCGGCCGCGGCCAGCCCTCCACCGCCATCCGGGTCGAGGCCTTCGTCGCCGAGGCGCTGCGCTGGCTGGATGCCGTGGGAACCGACGGCGTCGAGGCGTCGCTGCCGCCGGAGGCCGGGCCGCGGCCGGGCGTCCTGGTGGCCGACGACAACGCCGACATGCGCGAATACCTGCGCCAGCTGCTCGGCCAGCGCTATCGGGTGAGGCTGGCCTCCGACGGCGACGAGGCGCTCGCGGCGATCCGCTCCGCGAAGCCGGACATCGTCCTGGCGGACGTCATGATGCCGGGGCTGGACGGCTACGGTCTGCTCGACGCCCTGCGGGCCGATCCCGCCACGGCGGACCTGCCGGTGGTGCTGCTCTCCGCCCGCGCCGGCCAGGAGGCCACGATCGAAGGTCTGAACGCCGGCGCCGACGACTATCTCGTCAAGCCTTTCAGCGCCCGGGAGCTGATCGCCCGGCTTGCGGCCAATCTCGAGCGGGCCCGCAGCCGCCGTCAGCTGCGCGACAGCGAGGAGCGGTTCCGCGCCCTGGTCAGCGCCACCTCGGACGTGGTCTATCAGATGAGCCCGGACTGGCGGGAGATGCGCGCGCTGGAGGGGCGCGGCTTCCTGGCCGATACCGATGCGCCCAGCATCGCCTGGATCGACGCCTACCTCCTGCCGGAGGACCAGCCGCAGATCCTGGCCGCCATCGCCGCGGCGATCCGCAGCAAGTCGCCCTTCCAGATGGAGCATCGCGTCCGCCTGGCGGACGGAGCGGTGGGCTGGGTCTTCTCGCGCGCGGTGCCGCTGCTCGACGGGCAGGGCGAGGTCACGGGCTGGTTCGGCGCCGCGAGCGACGTGACCGAACGCAAGCAGATGGAGGAGCACCTGCGCCTGGTGGTCCACGAGCTCAACCATCGGGTGAAGAACAATCTGGCGATGATCCAGGCCATGGCCGCCCAGACCTTCCGCGGCCAGAACGACGGCGGGGCGGCGCAGGCGGCGTTCACGGCGCGGCTGGTGGCCCTGGCCCGCGCCAACGATCTCCTGACCGGCGAGCGCTGGGTCGGGGCGTCGCTGGAGCATGTGCTGGAGCAGGCGTTGGAACCCTATGGCGTCGGTCAGCAGGCGCGATGCGTGATCGAGGGCCCGGCCGTGGCGCTGTCGTCCAAGACCGCATTGTCCCTGGCGCTGGCGACGCACGAGCTGGCGACCAATGCGGTGAAGCACGGCGCCTGGTCGACGGCACAAGGCAAGGTCTCGGTGGCCTGGGCGGTGGAGGAGGCCGAGGGCGGGCCCCGCCTGCGCTGGCAGTGGCGGGAGAGCGGCGGGCCGCCCGTGTCGCCGCCGGCGCGGCGCGGCTTCGGCTCCCGGCTGATCGAACGCGGCCTCACGGCGGAGATGGGCGGCGAGGTCCGGCTGGATTTCCGGCCCGAGGGCCTGGTGTGCACGATCGACGCACCGCTGTCGCCGGACGCGGCGGAGTAGCCGGGGTGGTCGGGCCGCTCCGCATCCTCGTCGTCGAAGACGAGATGACGATCGCGCTGTTGATCGAGGACATGCTCAACGAGCTCGGGCACGAGGTGGTGGGCCTGGCGATGCGGCTCGCGCCGGCGGTGGAGTTCGCGCGCACCTGCGCCATGGACTTTGCGATCCTGGACGTGAATCTCGACGGAAAGACATCCTTCTCCGTCGCGGACATCCTGAGGGAGCGCGGCCTGCCGTTCGCCTTCGCCACCGGCTACGGTCCGTCCGGGATCGAGTCCCGGTTCGCGGACTGCCCCGTCCTCAAGAAGCCTTTCGACATCGCGATGTTGAAGGCCGCGCTGCCGCCGACGGCGTGAGGTCCGGTTCGGCTGCGGGCGCTATCGGGTCTGCGAGGCAGCGGCTTCGATGAACTTCGCGACCGCGGCGGGCTGCGACACATAGATCGCGTGGCTGCCGGCGTGGTCGGCGGTCCTGGCGCCGGCGCGCCTGGCCATCATCCGCTGGACGTCGACGGGAATCATCCGGTCGTCGGTTGCCACGAGGTACCAGCTGGGCCTGCTCTTCCAGGCGGGCTCGGTGATCGCCCCGTTCAAGGCATCGAGGCCCCAGGGGACCTGGGAATCGGCCATGAAGCGGGCGAGGTCGGGCTTCACGTCCGCGGCGAAGGAGGCGACGAACTTGGCCTTGTCGAGGGCCAGGAAGCCGTCGACCGGCGGCACGATCGGGGGCACAGGCGCTCCGGGGGCGGGGTTGGAGGTGAGCTTGGCCACCGACTCTCCCTGGTCCGGCGCGAACGCCGTGATGTACACCAGGGCGGCGACCTGCGGGTCGGTGCCGGATTCGGTGATCACCGCACCGCCATAGGAATGGCCGACGAGGATGACCGGCTTGGTCTGGGCATGGATCGCAGCCCTGGTGGCCGCGACATCGCCCTTCAGCGAGATCGTCGGGTTCTGGACGATGGTGACGTCGTAGCCGTCCTTCTTCAGGATGGTGTAGACGCCTTCCCAACCCGACCCGTCGACGAAGCCGCCATGGACGAGGACGATCGCCTTGTCCGTCCCCTTGGCCTCCGCCGATCCCGCCGCGGCCATCGCCGCAACGGCCATGGCCGCTCCTGCAAGGAGCTTGAGCATCATTGTCATCGTCCTCTCATCGCTCGAATGGTGTCGGGCCGGCCGAGGTGCGGCCCGGTGTCATTTGCCGCGCGCCTGGGCGATCTGCCCGACCAGCTTGGCCCAGGGCATGTCGAGAGCCGCATAGACGGCGCCGGCCTCGGGCCGCCCGTTATCCCCCAGGATCTCGACCATCAGCGTCGCATAGTCGGAGAGGATGACGCCGGCCTGGAGCATGCGCAGGAGACCGGCCTCGCGTTTGGTCTCGCTGAAGGTGCCGGATGCGTCGACCGCGACATAGGCATCGTGGCCTCTGCCGATCGCTGTCATGGCCGGAAAGGCGGCGCAGACTTCGAGGGAGATGCCGGCGAAGATCAGCTTCTTGCGGCCGGTCGCCTCGATGGCGCGCGCCACGGCCGGATCATCGAAGGCGTTCACCGACGAGCGGTCGATGATGCCGACGCCCGACAGCGCCTCGACCAGCTCGGGAAAGGTCGGGCCCCATAGGCTGTCGCGCGCCGTGGTCGTGGCCACGATCGGAAGGTTGAGCGCCTTGGCCGCCTTCGCCAGGGCGACGACGTTGTGCTTGAGCTCTCCCGTCGAGTAGTCGCGCACGCCGGTCATCAGGCCGATCTGGTGGTCGACGAGAATGAGCGCTGCGTTCTCGGACGTGAGCGCCTCATAGGGGCGGGCTTGGTCGGTCATGGCCTTCTCCTGCGGTCGGCTTGGCTGGGATGCGGCGGCGAGCGAGGGGGCGAGTCCCATGACGGTCGCCGCTGCTCCGATCGCTGCCGCCTGGAGGAACTGACGCCGTTCCATGGATGCTCCCTTGCCGGTCCCGGGCGGGCCACCGCGGCGCATCCCGGGTCGCGGCCGTTCGGCGGCGACGGCGGAAACCTAGGCGCTGGATCTTCGGCTAAGAAGTCGGCAAAATGCCAACTCAGCGTCCGACATGTTGGACGATGGAGGGGGCGTGCTCGATCTCAACGACTTCCATCACTTCGTCCAGGTGGTGGACCGCGGCGGCTTCACGGCGGCGGGACGCACGCTGCGCATCCCGAAGTCGACGCTGAGCCACCGGATCCAGCAGCTCGAGGCCGAGCTCGGCGTTCGCCTGCTCAATCGCACGTCGCGGCGGTTCGGAATGACCGACGCCGGCCAGGAGTTCTATCGGCATGCCGTCGCCATGCTCCAGCAGGCGGAGCAGGCGGAGACCGCGATCCGTCATCGCTTGACCGAGCCGACCGGCACGGTGCGATTCACGGCCGGCATGGCGACGGCGCAGTTCGCGATGCGCGACATGGTCGCGGACTTCCTCGTCCGGTTTCCGAAGGTGAACGTCGTCGGTCACGCGACGGATCAGGCCGTCGACATCGTGGGCGAGAATTTCGATGTCGCGATCCGGGCCCATTCCGCGCCGCTGCCGGACTCGACGCTGGTGCAACGGACGCTGGCGCCAGCGCCCTGGTTCCTCTTCGCCGGCGCCGCCTATCTCGACGCCCATGGCGGATTGGAGACCCCGCAGGATCTCGCCCGGCATCCGTCGCTTTTCATGATGCGGACCGGGGTCGCCCCAAGCTGGCGGCTGCGCCATTCGAGCGAGGGCAAGGACGAGGTGGTCATGCCACTGACGCCCCGCCTTCTGAGCGACGACATGATCGGTCTCAAGCAGGCGGCCATAGCCGGTCTCGGGATCGTGGCCCTGCCGGGCTACATCTGCCGCGACGACCTGCGATCGGGGCGGCTGCGCCGTGTCCTCCCGCATTGGCTCGCCGGCGATTCCACGCTCACGGCTCTCATGCCCTATCGACAGGGCCTGCTGCCGTCGGTTCGCGCCTTCATCGATCACCTGGCCGCGGAGGTCCCCAAGGTCGTGCTCATGGAGGTCGTCTAAGGCATCGGACGAACGAGACGGCCTCCTCGCCCCAGGACCTGCATGCGAATGAATGCCGCTGCTGAGGCGCGCGGAACCTCCCTCCCAATCCGGGGCGGGATTGATCGACGGTGGCCGGCCTGTGCTCTCAATCGGCCGCCAGGCTTTCTCTCGAAGGTCGGCTCTGGTCCGCCGCCTGGTGGAGCTCACGATAGGCGCCGACCAGCTGATCGAGGCTGAACGCCAGATTGCGTCCGCTCGGATTGGGCAGGACCCACGCCGCGGCGCCGCCGAGGGGGACGGGCTGGGGTCCCCAGGCGACGTCCCGTCGGCCGGACAGCGCGCAATACGCCGCCTTGCCGAGAAAGGCGACGAAACGCGGCGCATGGCGCGCGATCTTGCGTTCGAAATGCCCGGCGGCAGCGACGAAGTCCTGCATCGACAGTTGATCGGCCCGCGCCGTCGGCCGTTCGACCACCGTGGTCAAGCCGCATCCGTACCGCAGGATCGTGCGGTCGTTCTCGGGACGGATTTCCTCCGGCGTGAAGCCGGCGAGATGGATCACCCGCCAGAAGCGATTGCTCCGTCCGGCGAAATGATGGCCGGCGGCGGCCGCCGTCATGCCGGGATTGATCCCGCAGAAGACCACCGCGAGCCGCTCTGCAAGGATATCAGGGAGCGCATCGGCCATGGCGTGCCTCACGAGTTCCGCGAAGCCCGAGGGTGGTCATCCCGTGCCCGCCCGGTCAATTCGGGCCTCGGTCGCGGGCCGCCGGAGACTTGCGGTGTCGCCGTCATCCGTCCGCTATCGCGGCCCGCCGATGGCTCACGGCAGGTGCACCAGCCCCGCGACGTAGCTGGAGGCGAAACCGGCAACGACGGCAGGGGCGGCAACGTGCATCACCATGACGCCACCGCTCAAGCCCGCCGGGACGAGCCCGGCCTGTGCGAGGGGGAGGAGGATGAGGGCGACGATCATGTCGAACGGGACTCCCGGGAACCGGCGGCCTGCGCGGCATGGCCGCCCGACGTCTGCCATCTGGCGCTGGACTGCAAGGCCCGCGTAACGGGTACGGCGAAGCAGTGCAAGCCGAGTTTGTCATCCCGCCCGGTTTGGGGAGGATCGTCTCCTCGCGGACGCATTGTCGGCGAGATAGCCGGTGAGCAGTCCGCACAGGATGTGGGCCAGCCGCGGCTCGACCTCGACGATGGCGTGCGCCAGGAGCGGCTCCTGGCGATAGAGGGCCGCCACCGCCGGACCAGGGGTCGCCATCTGCCACAGCGCCCCGGCCATGCCCGCCGCCGTCGAGACGACGTCGATCGACTGCGGCTCGGAAAGGCCGAGCAGGCGCATGAGGTCGGCGCGAATGGCCGCAACCTCCTGCAGCGCCGTGAGCTTGAAGGCACGGACACCCTCCAGCGATGCGTTGCGTTCGAGATTGAGAGGAACGTGCGCAAGGAGGTCGCAGAACAGGGGCCGTTCGGCGAGGGTCCGCGCGAAAGCTTCCGCCACCGCCCGGGGGTCATGCCCTGCGATCTCCGAAAGGCGGCCACGCAACGCCGCGGACCACTCCCGCCAGCCCTGGCCGGCCAGCACGAGAAATATCTGCTCGCGGGTCTGGAAATATCTGAGCAGGGCCGACTTGTGCATGCCGATGGCGTCGGCGATCTCCGTGAGCGTGATCGCCCGGATGCCGTGTTCCGTGGCGAGCGAACGGGCGGCTTCCAGAATATCGGTCTCGCGCCGCTCCTTGGCCTCGGGACTGCGAGCGCGCTGAAATGTGTGCGACATGGGCGTGATCTACCGACGTTGCGATCCGCTCGCAATTTCGATCGATATAGCGGAGTTGGGGCGAAGCTCGGAAGTTTGTTGGGGCGGCACTCGCCGGCCGTCTAACCGTCTTCAAACAACCTCTCGAGCGTGATCGGCACGTCGCGCAGCCGCTTGCCCGTTGCGTTGAAGATCGCGTTCGAGATCGCCGCGGCGACCCCGACGATGCCGATTTCTCCGATCCCCTTCACCCCCAGGGGATTCACCTCGCGATCCTCTTCGGGGATCAGGATCGCCTCGACCTGCTGCACGTCGGCGTTCACGGGGACCAGATATTCGGCGATGTTGGTGTTGATCGCCCTGCCGCGGGTCGGATCGATCTCCAGCCCTTCGAACAGGGCGGAGGAGAGGCCCCAGACCATGCCGCCACGATACTGCGCGAGCGCGGTGCGTTCATTGACGATCCGCCCGGCGGCGAAGGCACCGACGAGACGCGGCACACGCAACTCATGCGTTCGGGCGTTGATCCTGACCTCCGCGAATTGGGCGCCGAAGGAATAGACGGCGACGGGCTCGGCCCCCTTGGGCGTCGAAACGGTCGCGCTGCCATTGGCGCCCTTGCCGTCGAAGGCCCTGTATTGGGCCGATTCCTGCAGGGAGGCGGCGCCGAGCCTGTCGAACATGCTCCCGAGCTCGCCGAGCGGCGGCATCGTGCCGCCGAGCCGTGCGACGATGCGCTGGCAGGCGTCGCGGATCGCCGGGACGGTGCTTGCGGTCTGCATCGATCCGCCCGCCGGCGCGGTCGGCGGCAACAGACTGTCGCCCAGCAGGACCTCGACATTCTCGATCGGCAGGCCGAGCAGGTCTGCGGCCACCTGGCCGAGAGCCGTATAGGCGCCGGTCCCGATCTCCGATGCGGCGGTCTCGACGCGCGCCTTGCCCGAGCGCATCAGGGTCACGGTCGCGCTGCCGCCATAGTTGAAGCATGGGAAGATCGCTGCCGCGCAGCCGTAGCCGACCAGCCAGTCCCCGTCGCGCATCGTGCCCGGAACCGGGTTCCTGTCGCGCCACGCAAAGCGCTCGCTCGCCTCCTCGAAGCATCGGACGAGCGAACGGCTGGTGAAGCGCCGGCCGTCGACCGGACTTCTCGCCGGCTCGTTTCGGCGCCTCAGCTCGATCGGATCGACCCCAAGGCGATGCGCCAGCTCGTCCATCGCGGTTTCGAGCGCGAACATGTAGGGCATCTCGCCCGGCCCTCGCATGAAGCCGGGCGTCGTCCTGTCGGTGCGGACGATGGTGACGCGCGTCGAGATCGACGGCGCGGCATACATCTCGGCCGTCTGCACCGTGGCGGCGCTGGCATAGGCGTCGGAACGGGAGCAGATCTCCCAGGCTTCGTGCGAGAAAGCCGTCAGCTTGCCGTCGGCGGTGGCGCCGAGCCGGATCCGGTGGCGGCTCTCCGCGCGATAGGTGGACAGCGTGAAGCCTTGCGTTCTCGTCGCCACCAGCTTCACCGGTCGGCGGAATTTCCGCGCCAGGGCCGCGAGGATCGCGGTTCTGGGCGTCAGGCTGAGCTTGCTGCCGAAGCCGCCGCCGATGAAGGGGCTGATGACGCGCACGCGCGAGGGATCGATCCCGAGCTGTTGCGCGAGGCCGCGCTGCAGGCCGGCGACGTATTGGCTGGGTTCGTGGACGACGACGGTGTCGCCGTCCCACAGCACCGTCGTCGGAAAGGGCTCCATGGCGTTATGGACCTGGCTTTGCGTGTGATAGGTCGCGTCCACGACGACCGGCGCGCCGGCGAGCGCCTGCTCGGCATCGCCGAGCTCGGGATCCCTGAAGGCGGGATTGGCGGCCGACCAGCGCTGCGCGGCCGCTCCCGGACTGTCGAGCGTGACCGCGGCGGGTTGCACGCCGTAGCGCACCCGGACGGCGGCAGCCGCTTCGCGAGCCGTCTCGAAACTGTCCGCCAGCACGATGCCGATGATCTGGCCATCGAACAGGATGTCCGGTCCGGTCAGGGGCTGATGGCTGGTGGAGGAGCCCGCCGCCCGGCTGACGGGGGCGGCGAGTGTCGGGGCGTTCTCGTGCGTCACGATGTCGACGACGCCGGGCAGGCTCCGCGCATCGGTGGCATCGATCGTCTCGATCCGCCCCTTGGGAATGGAGCTCAGGAGAACCCAGGCGTGAAGCGGGTTCGCAACGACGACATCCGCCGCAAACTGCGCGCGGCCCGTGACCTTGGCCCGGCCGTCGTAGCGCGGATGGCCCCGGCCGACGAGCGGCAGCTCCCGAAGGCCTGGTTCACCCGTCGTCATCGTCAGATCTCCATCGCTGCAGCATGCAGGAGCGCCCGGACCAAGGTCTGCTTCCCGAGCGGGATCTTGAACTGGTTGTGCGACCGTGCGAGCGCCCCGGCGAAGGCGGCATCGGCAGCTTGCTGCGCGACGTCGGCCGTCAGGCGCCTGTTCCTCAGAACGGCTTCGGCATCGCGCGCACGCCATGGAACGGTCGCCACGCCGCCGAGGCCGATGCGCGCCTCCCTGACGACGCCATCGCCGGCAAGATCGAAGGCGACGGCGGCGCTCGCGAGAGCGAAGGCATAGGATTGCCGGTCCCTGATCTTGAGATAGAAGGAGCGCTTCATCCATGGGCCGCGCCGGATGACGTATCCGGTGATCAGCTCTTCGCGCTCGAGCATGGTCTCCACATGCGGCGTTGCACCGGGCGGCCGGTGCAGGTCGGTGAAGCGGATGGAACGTGTCCTGCCTCCTCGACCGATGGTTTCGACCGTTGCGTCGAGGGCGGCGAGAGCCTGCGGGAAATCGCCGGGATAGACGGCAATGCAGGCCTCGCTGGTGCCGAGGATCGCATGCTGGCGATTGTGGCCGTCGAGAGCGGCGCACCCGGAGCCCGGGATTCGCTTGTTGCACTGCCCGAAGCTCACGTCGCGGAAATAGGCGCAGCGCGTTCGCTGCAGCACGTTGCCGCCGAGCCGCGCCATGTTGCGGATCTGCTGGGATGCGCCGAGGTTGAGCGATTGGGGTATCAGCGGGCAGATGGCCGCGATCTCGGCATGGGCGGCCACATCGGCCATGCGCGCCAGGGCGCCGAGGCGGATGGTCGTTTCGTCGACCACGATGGCGCCGAGGCGCGGGTCCTGGAGCCTGGTCACGTCGACCAGGCGGCCGGATTGCACCACGTCGATCTTCATGAGATCGAACAGGGTCGTTCCGCCGGCCAGGACCACAGCGTCGGGATGGCTGAGAGCCCGTATGGCGACCTCGGCGGTTGGCGGTGCTTCATAGACGATCGGTCGCACGGCTCAGCTCTCCATCAGCGGCTTGGCCTGCTGGATCGCAGCGACGATGTTCGGATAGGCGGCGCAACGACAGATATTGCCGCTCATAGATTCGCGGATGTCGTGCGCCGTCGCCGCGTGGCCTTCCCTGACGCATGCGATGGCCGACAGGATCTGGCCCGGCGTGCAGAAGCCGCATTGGAAGGCGTCCTGGTCGATGAAGGCCGCCTGCATGGGATGAAGCGCGCCGGAATCGCTCGCGAGCCCCTCGATCGTCGTGACGCTGGCGCCGTCGGCCGCAGCCGCGAGCATCAGGCAGGAGAGAATCCGGCGGCCGTCGACATGGACGGTGCAGGCTCCGCACTGTCCCTGGTCGCACCCCTTCTTCGTGCCCGTTAGCCCTGCGTGATCGCGCAGCGCGTCGAGCAGGCTGGTGCGGGTATCGAGCGAGAGACGGCGGCGTTGACCGTTGATCGTCATCTCGACGGTCTGCAACGCTCGCGGATCGTCGATGCGCGTCGGCGCCTGCGCCTGAACGGGCGTCGAGGCTGTGGCGAAAGGCGCAAGGGCGGCGAACGCCGATCCCTTCAGGAAGCCTCTGCGCCGCGGATCTGGCAAAGCCGGGTCGTCTGCCATCCTGGTCTCGCTCCATTCCAAGACGTGGGGGCGGATCGCGACCGCGCCCTCGCAACGCCGGTTGAGGTCATGGTCCGGGCAGTGCCGCCCCGTCGGCGAGCCGCCAGCGGGGAAGCGCGCTATTGCGGCACTTCGTCGGGAAAACCGACCGGATAGGTCTGGTCGAAGTCGGCCGAAACGCTGACGGCCTGCCACAGGTCGGCTTCGGCGATCTGGCGCCGGGAGTAATCGAGCGCCATCCTCGCCGCGTTCGCGCCGAGCAGCAGATGCGACGGAAGGTCCCGGCGCTTGACGACGTTGACCAGGATTTCGGCGGCCCGTCCGGGGTCTCCGGCCTGCGTCGTGGCGGTTCCCATGATCCCGGCGATGGCACCGACGGTGGCGTCGTATGCGGGAGGAAACGCCTGTATGTCCATCGAGGATCCGGCCCAATCGGTGGCAAATCCGCTCGGCTCGACCACCAGGCAGCGGATGCCGAAGGGAGCGGTCTCGCTCGCCAGCACCCGCGTGAAGCCGTCCACGGCGAACTTCGCCGCCTGATAGGAACCGAGACCGGCCGTGCTGCCGACACGGCCGCCGATCGACGAGAACTGCACGATGGTTCCGGAGCGCTGCGCGCGCAGGATCGGCAGCGCCGCCCGGGTCACGTTGTAGACGCCCCAGAAATTCGTTTCGAACTGCCGCCGGAAGTCGTCCCTGGGCGCGGTTTCGATCGGCGCGATATTGGCGTATCCGGCATTGTTGACGACGACGTCGATGCGGCCGAAGCGCTCCAGCGTCCTGTCGAAAGCGGCGCTCGCCGCATCCGCGTCGGTCACATCGAGGCTGACGGGCAGAACCCTGTCGCCGTGCCTGTCGCCGAGGTCGGCGAGATGGCCGGGCTTGCGCGCCGTCGCGACGACCAGATCGCCCGCGTCAAGGGCCGCGGCGGCAAGCGCACGGCCAAAGCCGCGCGCGGAGCCTGTTATGAACCAAATCTGCTGGGCCATGCCTGCTCATCCCTCTGCTCCTTGTCGCCATTTTATAAAACATAGTTTCGTTAATTGCGCAATGACGTTTTGTTAAAAGGTGGCGTAACGAGCGCGCGTGAAGGGGCTCGCGCCTCGTGTGACAAGACGGGAAGGCTTGAACCGGGGGCAGCACGCCGCCTTGGGAAGCGTCGACGAACAACTGAATCGAAGTGGCGCAGGCAAGCCCTCTCCTGGTTGGAAGAGGGGGCACACTTCTCGGCTGAGGCACTTATCTGGGGGCGCCGCCTCAGTGCAGGTGCCTCAGCTTGTCGGGGTTGCGCACCACGTAGATCGCCGCGATCTTGCCGTCCTCGATGTCGAGCGCCGTCGTCTGGAGCTCGCCGTCGGCTTCGAGCGTGACGAAGCCGAGCAGTCCGTTGACGAAGCCGGTGCGCACGAGCTTCGAGCCGTTCGCCCGGAACAGGCCTGCCAGCTTCTCCAGGATCGCCATCACGGCCTCGATCCCGAGGATCGGCTCCATCGCCGCCGGGCGCTTGCCGCCGCCGTCGGCGTGAGCGCTGACGTCCTCCGCCAGCATGGCACGCAGCGTCCGCATGTCGCCGCCGCGCGAGGCGGCGAAGAAGGCCTCGGCGAGCGCCAGGCCCCGTCGCGCCTCCATCCGGAAGCGAGGCCCGGCCTGGCGGACATGGCCGCGCGCACGGGCTGCGAGCTGGCGGCAGGCCGCGGGATCGCGCTGGACCGTCGCGGCCACCTCCTCGAAGCCGAGGCCGAACACGTCGTGGAGCAGGAAGGCGGCACGTTCGAGCGGCGTCAGCCGTTCCAGCGCCAGCATCAGCGGCAAGGTGACGTCGTCCTCCTCCTCTTCCACCACGGGATCGGGCAGCCAGGGGCCGACATAGGTCTCGCGCCGGTGCCGCGCCGACTTGAGCTGATCGAGGCAGAGGCGCGTGACCGTGCGGCGCAGGAACGCCTCGGGCTCGCGCACCTCGCCGCGGTCGGCTCTCATCCAGCGGATGAAGGCGTCCTGCACCACGTCCTCGGCGTCCGCCACCGAGCCGAGCATGCGATAGGCGACGCGGACGAGCGTCGGACGCAGCGGCGCGAACACCGCCACCGCGTCCTGGGATGTCGAGACCGCCGTCACGCGGCGAGCGCCTTGGCCGCGGACTTGACGGCTGCCGGATCGGCCCAGACCCGGAAGCCGACCGCGATACGGTTCCAGCCGTTGATGACGCTGATCAGCAGGGTGAGCTTGACCTGCTCCTCCTCGGTGAAATGCGCCTTCAGCTCGTCATAGGCATCGGCGTGGCCATGGCCCTCGCAGAGCCGCGTCATGGCCTCGGTCCAGCCGAGGGCGGCGCGTTCGCGGTCGGTGTAGCAGGGCGCCTCGCGCCAGGCCGGCAGCAGGTTGATCCGCTGCTCGGTCTCGCCGTGCTCGCGCGCGAAGGTCGTGTGGAGGTTGAGGCAGTTGGCGCAGCCATTGATCTGCGAGGCGCGGATCTCCACGAGCTCGGCGAGGCCCGGCCCCAGGCTGGAGGCGATGGCCATGGAGGTGCGCTGCCAATCCTGCATTAGCGAGGGGGCAGCCGCGAAGGGGTTGAGTCTGGCGGTCATGATCGGTTCCTTCCGTTGGTACCGCACTCATGACGAAGCAGGGACCGGCGGCGTGACATGGGACCGAAAATTTTTGATGCGCTTCGCCGGCGCAAGGCGGCGCATCCGCCGCGCGGGCCGATCGCGGCCGTCAGTCCTTCGCCCGCCAGGCCTCGGGGACGGTGAACACCTCGTCGGCCCGCCCATAGCCGCCGTCCTTGACCTCTTCGATCAGGACCATCGCGTGCGGGCGCGCCGCCTCGGTGAAATAGTCGACGAACATGGCGGTGACCCTGTGGACGATCTCGTCCTTCTGCGCGCGGGTGAGGGCGGCTTCGGGCACCTTGATATTGGCGAAAGGCATGGTGGCTCTCCTTGGGGACATGGCCGCCTGGAGCATTTTCCAAGCGAACCGGCCCCGGTTCGCGTCAAGAAAATGCGTAAAAACAAAGAGATAGAGAGTGTGATCGATTCAACTTGAAGCGATCACGCTCCAGGGCGGCGGGGTGGGGCAGGTCGATCCGCTCGATGCGTCGGCGACGCGGGCGGGCTGCTGCACGGGACGGCTGCTCAGATCATGCCGCCATTGGCGCGCAGCACCTGGCCGTTGACCCAGCCGGCGTCGGCGCTCACCAGGAAGGCGACGGCGGCGGCGATCTCCTCGGGCCGGCCGAGCCGGCCGAACGGGTTCATGGCGGCGATGGCGCGCACCTGGTCCTCGGTCTTGTCGGCCAGGAACAGCTCGGTCTCGACCGGACCCGGCGCCACCGCGTTGACGGTGATGCCGCGTGCCGCGACCTCCTTGGCGAGGACATGCGTCAAGGCTTCGACCGCTGCCTTGCTCGCGGCATAGGCGCCGTATCGCGGCGGCCGGAGCCCGACGACGCTCGACGAGAAATTGACGATCCGGCCGCCCGTGCGCAGCCGCCGCGCGCCCTCGCGCAGCAGCCGGAACACGGCGGTGAGATTGACGGCCAGCGTCTGCTCGAACGCGGCGTCGGCGGTCTCGGCGATCGGCGCGAGCGACAGGATCCCGGCATTGTTGACCAGGATGTCGGCGCCGCCGAACATCCGTTCAGCCGCATCGAACAGCGCGGCGGCGCTCGCGGCGTCCGCCAGGTCGGCCTGCACCGCAAGCGCCCGTCCGCCCGCCTTCTCGATCGCCTCGACGATCGCCGCGGCGGCTTGCGCCCCACGGGCATAGTTGACGATCACGGCGATCCCTTCGCCGGCGAGACGTTGCGCGACGGCGGCGCCGATCCCGCGCGATGCGCCGGTCACGATCGCGACGCGGCTGTCCTGATGGTCCGACATGGCTGTCTCCTTCGTTCGTGGAACAGAGATAGCTGATCGGATCGTGCCGATAATCGGCCTGGACTTGCCAACACCTGTCGGAATAGGCGAACAATTCGCGATGGATCGCCTGGACTCGATGCGCCTCTTCTGCCGCCTGGTGGAGCGGCGCAGCTTCACCGCCGCGGCCGCCGATCTCGGCGTGCCCCGCTCCACCGCGAGCGAGGCCCTGCGCGAGCTGGAGACCCGGCTCGGCGTGCGCCTGCTGGACCGCACGACGCGCCATGTCGCGCCGACGCTCGATGGCGAGGACTATTACCGGCGCTGCATCGCCATCCTCGCCGAGCTGGACGAGGCCGAGGGCGCGCTGCGCGATGCCCAGCCGCGCGGGCTGCTGCGGATCGACGCCCATCCGCTGATGACCCGCACGTTCCTGCTGCCGCACCTGCCGGGGTTCCTCGCCCGCTATCCCCTCGTCGACATGCAGTTCGGGCAGGGCGACCGCCTCGTCGATCTCGTGCGCGAGGGGGTGGATTGCGTGATCCGCGCCGGCGAGCCCGACGACAGCGGGCTCATTCGGCGGCGGCTCGGAACGCTGCAGGAAGTCACGGTGGCGAGTCCCGACTATCTCGCGCGCCACGGCGTGCCGGCCTCGCCCGGCGCGCTCGGCGGCCACGTGATGGTCGGCTTCGTCTCGTCGCGCACGGTCGAGGCGCTGCCCCTGGAGTTCGTGGTCGACGGCGAACGGCGCCTCGTCACGCTGCCGAGCCGGGTGAAGGCCAACAATTCCGACACGAGCGCCGAGCTGGCGCGCATGGGCCTGGGGCTGGTCCAGGCACCGCGCTATCGCTTCGCCGAGGATCTCGCCGCCGGCCGCCTGGTCGAGGTGCTGGCGGATACCCCGCCGTCGCCGACCCCGCTCTACGCACTCTACCCGCAGAACCGGCAGCTCGCCCTGCGGCTTCGCGTGTTCCTCGACTGGCTGGCGCGCCATGTCCGCTTTCCCGGCGCGGAGGATTAGCCGGCTTCATCCGTCGCGGCGGGCGGGGACGCGCTCGTCGCCGATCTCGGGACCATGGAGCGAGGGCGCCGATGAAGATCTCGATGCAGGCGGTGGTGGTCGGCAGTATCGCGCCCATGCTGGAGAGCCTGTCGGCATCCCCGACGCCTAGGGCGAAGCCTCGCGCAGGCGTGTCGGCGATGTGTCGTAGAGCCGGTTCCAGGCTCTGCGGAACTGGCGCGCGGAGGCGAAGCCGGCGCGTTCGGCGATGTTCTCCATATCGAGCCGGGACCCCGTCACCAGTTCGCGCGCCAGCGCGACCCGCATCCGGTTGACATAGTCGGTCACGCTCATGCCGGCATGCGCATTGAACAGCCGCGACAGATTGCGCGGGCTGGTCGCGGCGAGCTGCGCCAGGGCGGCCACCGACCAGTCCCGCGACGGGTCGGCGCCGATCGCATCCTGGGCCCGATGGATCGCGGGATGGATGTGATTGCGCCCTTCCAGCCAGGGGGAGAGCTGCGGGTCCGCGCCGGCGCGGCGCAGATAGACGACGAGGTTGCGCGCGACCGCGAGCGCGGCGGCATGGCTGGATTCGCGTGCGACCAGCGCGAGCATCAGGTCGACGCCGGCCGTGACGCCGGCGCTCGTCAAGCGCTCGCCATCCTCGACATAGAGCCGGTTCTCGCGCACCCGCGCGGTCGGCGCGAGGCGGATGAGCTCGGGCAGCGTCGCATGGTGCGTGGTGCACTCATGGCCCTCGAGCAGGCCGGCGCGGGCGGCGAGCAGCGCGCCCGAGCAGATGGTGGCGAGGCGGATCCCCGGCCGGACGGCGTGCCTCAGCCATGCCACGACCGCGGCCTCGAGCGGCGCGTCTTCGGGCCGCGTGTCGCCGGCGGCGCCCAGCGGCTCGTCGACGGCACCGGAGACGACCACCAGGGCATCGTCGGGAAGGCGCGCAGGCAGCGGAGCGATGCCGGCAAGGTCGAGGCCGACGGAGCTGCGCACGCCCGCTGCCGGCCCGACGAAGGTCACGGCGAAGCGAACGGCGGCCTGGTCGAAATTCGCCCGCCGCAGCACCTCGATCGGGCCGGCAATGTCGAGCAGCAGGGCGCGGGGCGGCACGACCACGAAGACAGGGACCACCCGCGGCTGCTCGACGAGGCTCATGCCGCGGCTTTCACGGGTGGGCCCGCCAGCGCCTCCCCGACCGTGGCGATGCGGGCGAAGCGTCCGGCGAGCACCAGCTCCGTCCGGGCGCGGATCTCCGCCGCGCTCCATGTGCGCCCGTTCGCGTCGGTCATGGGGAAGGTCAGCGTCGCCTCGCCGACATAATCGACGTCGAAGCCGAGGTCCGAGGCATGGCGAGTGGTGGTCTCGCAGCACTGCTCGGTGCGGATGCCGGAGACGATCAGCCGGCGAATGCCCGTCTCGATCAGCCAGACGTCCAGCCCCGAGCCGACGAGGGCGCTGTGGCGGCGCTTGCGGAAGACCGCGTCAGGCTCGATGCGCAGCGGCGCCAGCGGCACGACGAAGCCAGATCCTTCCGAGAACACGCCGGTCTCCTCGACGTGGAAGACCTGGACGACGGGGATGCCGGCCGCTTTCGCGCCATCGATCAGCGCCTGCTGGCGCTCGATATAGGGCGGCAGGTCCTCCGCACGAAAATAGGGCCGGTGGCGGAAGGATTCCTGCGCATCAATCACGAGAAGGGCGGTTTTGGTGGGCATTTCCAAGATCTCCGAGCGTCGAGCCTGCGGACATCATATCGACGCCGCCGCCTGCCGAAATGCCGGCCCAGGACGAATGAGGGACAGTTTACGCCAAACGCTGCCGGCTGTCCGCTCTCGGAAGGGGCCCCGGCGCGTTCCCGATCGGTGCAGCAGGGCGTCTCGCGCCGGGCCGGCAGCAGGTCGATCCTCTGCCCGGTCTCGCCCTGGCCACGCGCGAACACCGCGCGCGCGTCGATGCGGTTGGTGCAGCCGTCGATCCGGGAGAGGCCCGGATCGTCAGGATCTCGGCGAGGCCGGCTCGGGCTGGAGGCGATGGCCACGGAGGTGCGCCGCCAGTCCTGCATCGGGGAGGGGGCCGCCGCAAAGTGGTGAGCCTGGCTGTCATGGCCGGTTCCTTCCCCTGGCACCGCGTTCATGACGAGCCCGGGACCGGCGGTGCCATTGCCCCATCGCTGCAGGTGAAACGCCGCGACCTTCCCAGGGTGGGACGATTCCTTGCCGGCGAACAACGAGCTTGTTGATTAAAAATGCAAACTACAACTTAAGCGAGCATCAAAGCCCGGCATTGCACATAGTCGAGGGGGGCATCGAAAATCACGGATTGGCACGCCGCGTGCCACAACGGGAGGATGTCATGTCGCTCGAGATCCAGAATTTTACTGTCTACCTCAACAATCCGAACTATACGGCGACGTTCAACGCTGCGGTAAAACAGTATGTCGCTGGCATAACCGGTTTCAATATGTCCTATAAGGACGGAAAAGGTCACGACGTACAGACGTTCCTGCTGTCTCTGCAGGTCAACCAGACCTCTTCCGATCAGCTCGATTTCAAGGTGACCGGACAACTCTCGGACAATGGCGGCAACACGGTCGACTCCGGCGCTGCCTGGGTGAGCATCGGCGTCATTGCCGAGACCGGCACGGAATCCGGCAACATCACGCTGGCCAATGCCGACGACATCGCCTCGGGCGGAAGCTCTGGCGGCGTCCCGCTGGCCCAATCCAGCCCCTCCATCAATGTCGGCCTGCTGTCCGGCTTCGATCTCAGCTACGGCACCGGCACGGACCACGACGTCCAGATGGTCAATGCCAGCGCCTCGGTCACCCAGTCGAGCGGCATGGACTACATCAAGGCCGAGGCCCTGATGAAGGATGGCGGCAAGAACAGCGCCACCACCGCCAGCATCGACGGCGGCCTCCTCGCCACCTTCAAGGCCAATGCCGGCGTGGTGGCCACGTCCGTCACCGATCAGCAGAGCACGAGCGCGGTGTCGGTCGATCTCGGCACGCTCATCCCGGCGAACTACAAGCTGAGCGGCGATGTCATGGCGGTGCTGACCGGCTACCAGATCTCCTATGGCGGCAACACGGGCAACGACGTCAACACGATCGGGGCCGGACTGACCGCGTCCGGCGGCTCTGACGGGAATTGGGCCGCGCCGGGCCTGCCGAGCATCACCGCGGGCACCACATCGGTCAACCTGCCCAATCCGCAGGCCTACATGTACGATCTCGGGTGGCCCAGCAATCACGGCCAGGACGACAGCGAGAGCGGGGTGAATCTGATCGTCATCGCCACCATCGTTCCGGTCTGAACGAGCCTTTGCGAACCGCGCCGGCCGCCGCCGCCGTGCGTCGGCTTCCCCTCGTCCCGTCGATCCGCCCGGAGCCGCACGATGTCCTCCAGCGCCCAGACGCCGTCCATCCGATCCTTCCAGTTCGACGCCAGCGCCGTCGCCAATGTCCGCAGCAGCGTCAATCTGTTCCGGGCGGATGTGAATCTCACTCAGACCCTGTTCACCATGCCCGGCCGGTCTTCCGAGCAGAGCCTGGATGTCGATGTCGGCGTGCAGTACCAGAGCAACGTCTACACGGAAGCGATGCTGTGGAACCTCGACGCGTCGACCGGCGTGCTCGGGCTCGGCTGGGACATGCCCGGCACCGCCATCGTGCTGCAGAGCGGCGGCGCGCTCGGCGCCGGGGCGCGGCGCTACGCCTATGCCGCCAACGGTGCCGACACGCCGCTGACGCGCGAACCGGAGGCGCCGCTCCTGTTCGCCATGCCGGCGGCGCTGGCGGCGCAACTGGTGGTCGGGGAGGCCGTGCCGGCGGAGATCCGGCGCCTGTTCGGCGCGCATGGGCTGAGCCTGAGCGCCACCGCCCTGGTGAGAGCCGGCGCGAGCCCGCTCTGGGAGATCGAGGATGCGCAGGAGCTGCAAAGCTTTGCCCTGCGGTTGCACGACGCGCAGCTGCTGGCGCTCGACGGCGGCGAATCCTACCAGCTCGAATCCTACCAGTTCTGGAAGATCCTCTACTACCCGCGCTACGAGCGCTGGCTGGTGATCGACGAGACCGGGCTGCGCAAGTCCTTCGGCGGGCTCATCGCCGACGCGGCGGACGAGACCATGCCTGTCTCGCAGGGCAACAGCATCGAATGGGGCGTGGGCTGGACCGCCGGGGAGGGCTGCGAGCTGCTCTGGACCGGCGCCAGCGGGCTTGTCCGCGGCCAGAAGCATTTCGCCACCGCCTGGAACCTGGCCGTCACCAGCAACCTGTGGGGCGACCGGGTTCTCCACGCCTATAACGAGCAATGGCCGGTCGATCCCACGACCGGGCTGCGGCCGGTGGTCGAGCAGGCGGTGGCGGCGCCCGGCGCGGCGGCGGCCGGGCTCGGCTATACCAAGGCCTGCTACCTCACCGGCATCACCGACGTCTTCGGCCGCCGCGCCGTCTTCACCTATGCGGACAAGCTCTGGGACAATTCCAGCCCGCAGGCGCCGCGCGAATATGCCGACCCGCACAAGGCCACGCCCGACAACACGCCCAATGCCTGGCAGGATTGCTACGAGACGCAGTATCTGAGCGCCATTGCCGTCACCGCCACCGACGGGACGGTGCTGCTCTCCGCCGGGTTCGTGTACGACCCCAGCCCGGACGCAGCGGGCGCCGCCGCTGAGGTCGCCAATGTCAGCACCAACACCGGCGCGCAGTATGGCGACAGCTTCAAGCGCTTTCTCACCGGCATCGAATTCCGCAGCGGCGAGGGGCGGCTCGCCAGCACGCTGGCCTTCGACTACTGGCTGGACGATCCGAGCGATGCGCCGCAGGGGGCGAGCCCCGGCGCCATCCGCCGCGCGACCTATCCCGGCGGCGCAAGCTCCAGCTGGTCCTACACGCAACAGTTTCTCACCAGCTGCCAGCGCGACCTGACGGTGACGCCGCCGGACGGGCTGGACGCTTCCAGCACGCCGACCGTCTGGTTCGGACCGGACTATGCCGTCACGCTCTGGTACGACGGCGCCGCGACGACCCTGACGCTGCAGCTGCATTGCTGGATCGGGCGCTGGATCACCTGGCAGCTCGACCCCGGCCGGGCGGCGATCTTCAGCGATGCCGGCGGCTTCGATCCGGCCAGCCTCGGCGTGCTGGCCAATGCCGGCTGCCTCGCCGTGTCCTTCCAGACCGCCGGCGACATGCAGCTCTATCTCTTCACCAAGGACGTGGCCCGGCCCGGCCAATGGAGCCCGGCGCTGCTCGACGGCGTGGCGACGGGGCTCAACCAGCCGACCCTGCGCTACAGCCTCGATGTCGCGCAGATCACGCCGCCCATCGGCGGCTCCCAGTTCGTGCTGGTGACGCGCATGGACACGACCTATGGCCGCTATGCGCTGGATCGCCTGACCTGGCGCTGGACCACCGGCGAATGGACCCTGGAGACGACCGGGGAGGGCGGCCTGCCGGCGCTGACCCACTATACCTGGGCCACGGCCTCCGGCGAATACTACCTCACGGTCGACCAGACGGGCGCGGTGCAGCTCAGCTGGCTGGAGGCTGGGCTGACCTGGCGCGAAGGCGGCCGGACCAGCCTGCCGGGCATCGACGAGATCGCCCTCGACGCCCTGGCCCTGGTGCCGGGCGGGAACCTGGTGGCGGCGAGCCACCTGCGCACCGACAATGGCGCCACGCTGGCCTACACCCTGTATGCGCTGCAATGGGATATCGCCTATCGGTTCCGGCCGGTCGCGTTCCGGCGATTCAGCGACCCGCAGGACCCGAGCGGCGCCAACCCGACGAGCTGGGTGCCCGAGATCGCCGACAACAGCCAGATCGCCTGCGCCGGCCATATGCTGCGCTTCAACGGCGAAGGCTGGATGGAGAATTCCGCGCTGTCGCTGCCGAGCGTCCCGAGCGGCCAGCAGCAGCGCTATGCCTACGGCAGCGATGTCGCCGTGCAGATCCTCAGCGCCGGGAACGGGCAGGGCGCCGTGTCCGCACGGGTGCTTGGCTACGATGCGAACAGCGACGTGGCCGGCTGGCGGGAGATCGCCGCAGTGGCGCCGGCGGCACCGCTGCGCAATCCGGAGTTCCAGGCCGCCACGGCCAACTACCCGTCCAGCGGCGGCGATTATCTGCTGATCGGGTCCTGGCTCTATTATCGCGGGAGCGCCACCGACTGGTCCGAAGTTGTCGCCGCCCCGCCGGCCTGCAATCTGGAGCTGGTGCTCAACCAAGCGCTGGATGCGCAGGCGCCGGGCCGCTACGTCATCAATTCCGCGGCGCTGGTGAACGAGGCGCCGGCCTTTCTCGCCTGCAGCCTGTACGACGGCGGCACGGGCGATGCGCGCCGCAGCGCCGTGCTGCTGCTGGAGAATGGCGGGCTCAGCCAGGGCAGCACCAACCCGGTGCTGCTGGATGGCGACGAGCAGCTCAGCCTCGCCACCACGCCTGGCAGCAGCGCCGGCGGGCCTTCGATGTTCGTTACCTATCCCGGCACCGCCGGCAGCTTCAGCGAGGCTGCCAGCTTCACTCTGCACCAATGCGTCGGCAATGCGGTGGATGGCGCTGTGATGCACTATGCCGTGACCGGATTTGCCGCCGATAACGGGTTCGACGGGCCGCAGCCGAGCGCCGTGGTGCCGGATCTGGACACCGCCACCTGCGATTCCTCCGGCACCGTGTTCAAATATTACCAGTGCCGGGTCTATCCCGGCGGAGCGCCGCAGGCCGCGCCCTACGGCCATCTCGAGATGCGCTATCGCAACGGGCTGGACGATCAGAGCGGCGACAATTTCTACGACATGCTGGACGGGCTGCTCCAGGAGGTCGCGGTGTTCGACGCCGGGGGCGCGCCGCTGACCCGGACCAGCCTCGACTGGCAGGTCTGGACCACGCGTTCGCCCGATCCCGCCGATGCCGGCGTCGCGCCGGTGCGGCTGGTGGGCGGCTTCGTCTGCAAGACCGGCGTCACCCGTATCGCGGATGGGGTCAGCGGCCATGCCGCCATCGACTCGCTGGGGATGGACGCGCAGGGCCAGGCGTTCCAGGCGCCCTGGTCGAGCCAGCCGGTGGCGCAATGGAGCACCGCGCTCGGCAGCAGCGGCCAGCCGGAGACCCAGGCGCGCGCCACCCGGTTCGGCTGCCAGCGCGACGAGGTGCTGCGGGCGCTGCATGTCCTGAGCGCGCCGATCCTGACGACGACCAGCGTGGCCGTGGCGGACGGCCCGCAGATCCCGCTTTCGGCGACGGCCTACAGCCGGGCCCTGTGGCCTTGCGCCCGCGGCCCGGAGATCCTGGTGCCGGGCATGGCGGGCACCTATGCCTGGCAGGGCACCGTTCCGCTGAGCTATCCCTTCGACGGGCCGGACCAGCGCGCCGACCCCGCGGGCTGGCTTTGCCAGCAGCGCGTCCTCGCCCGCACGCCGCTGGGCCTCGTCAGCGAATCCGCCGATCCCTGCGGAGTCGTGACCGCGGTGCACTATGCCGGGACGGACAGCCTGCCGGTGGCGGAGATCACCAACGCCTCGACGCTGCAGGACCAATGGGCCTATGCGGATTTCGAGGCGGACGATCCCGGCGATCCCTGGCAGGCCAGCGGCGCGGCGCTGCAGGCGGGCGATGCCTATGTCGGCCGCACCAGCCTGAGCCTGCCGGCGGGGGCCAGCCTTGCCGCCAGCGTCACGCCCGCCGGCCGCGATCCCTATGTGCTGGCCTATGCGCTGAAGACCCCGCCGGGCTACGTCGCCGGCGACGGGGCCGGCTGGAGCGTCGTGGTGGCGGCGGGGGATGCGGTGCTCAGCACGATCAGCCTGCCCTTTGCCGACAGCCAGGGCGTGTGGACCTGGCACTCCGCCGGGATCGAGCTGCCGCCCGAGGCCGCTACGCCGCTGCGCGTCACCGCCACCGCGGGCAATCCGGCCGGCCCGACGGTGCTGCTCGATGCCGTGGCGTTGGCGCCGCTGCACAGCGATCTCCAGGCCCGGAGCTTCGACCGGATCCTGCGCCAGCCGACGGCCTCGCTCAGCGCCGCCGGGCGGCATTGGCTGACCGCCTATGACAGGCAGGCCCAGGCCGTCGCCACGCTGGGGCCGGACGGCGAGGTGCTGCAGCTGACCCAGGCCTTCCTTTCGCCGCGCGGCAATGCGGCGGGCGTGTTCGACCCGGCCAGCCCCGGCGCCAGCCTGAGCCTGCAGGCGGCCGGACCGAGCCGGATGGAGCTGTTCCGTGCCGGCGACGAATGGCAGGCGGCCTGGGACGCCACGCCGGCGGCGGACTGGCAGGTCCAAAAGGACGTCCTGTGCCATGCCGGACCCGACGCCGGCACGCTCGCCTGGAAGGGCTGGGCCCCGACGCCCCCCGCCACCGCCGCGCTCTTCGCCGAGCTCTGCGCGCCGCAGGGGCTCGGCGGCCAATTGGCCTGGGCGCTGGCGGGCGGCTATGCCGTGGGCTGGGATGGGGATGCCGACGGCTGGTTCTTCACCGGGCCGGAGGGGTGGACCGCGCCCACGCTCCTGGCGCACCCGCCGGCCATGCCGCTGCAATGGCTGCTGCTGTTCGGCGAGGGCGTGCTGCTGGTGTTCGGCGACGGCCAGCTCACCTACAGCCTGGACTGGACGGCCGGCGTGCCCGCCGCCCTGACGCTGCAGACCGGACCGAACGCCATCGAGGTGCGCAACCTCGCCACCATGGCAGCGCCGCGGCTGAGCCTGAGCTATCTCGACGGCGCCGGCACCACGCGGCAGAGCCAGTCCCTGCACGGCGCCGATGCGCGATTGCAGCAGAGCGTGCAGGATGCCCTCGGCCGCGTGCTCGCCAGCACCAAGCCGGCGCCGGCGCGCTTCGGCCAGGACGCGGCGCTGCCGCTGATGGCCTATCATCCGCATCTCGTCGACGTGCCGGCCTTCCTCGCCGCCACGGCCGACAGCTGGCTGATGCAGGGCGATGTCGCGGATTTCTATGCCGGCCAGAGCGAGGGCGGCATCATCCGCTCCAACGACCAGGGCTATCCCTATGTCGGCACGCGCTACGAGGCCTCGCCCCGCAAGCGGGTGCTGGAGGCCGGGCAGCCCGGGCTGCATCTCGCCATCCACGATCTCCTGACCCTCGACGAGAACGAGCGGCTGACCACGCAATATCGCTACGGCAATGCCGGCGACGGCGGCTATCTGACGCGCGGCACGCTGGATCCGCACAAGACCCTGACCACCAGCGTGAGCACGCTGACGCGCCAGAGCATCGCTTCGCAGATCAGCGATGCGCGCGGCGAGATCCTCAACCAGACCACCAGCCGGACCGGCTATCGCAACGCCCAGCCCGGCCCGGCCGGCCAGCAGCACACCACCCGCCTGCCCAACGCGTTCAGCCCGCCGCCGCAAGGCGGGGCCGACGCCTTCGTCAATGTCGTGCAGAGCGACACGCTCGACCAGGCCCGCGCGGCGCAGGCGCCCGACAGCGGCGGGGTGGCGCTGCTCTACGATCCGGCAGGGCGCTGGCGCTTCCTGCAGCCGGCGCTGGACGAGGGCGAGGTCTGGTTCCTCTACGCCAAATATGATGCGCTCGGCCGCCCGGTGGAGGAGGGGCTGGTGCTGCAGCCCTGGGATGCGGCTGCCCTGGCCGCGATCGCGGCCGGCGACCCGGATTACCCGCAGGCCAGCGACGGCGTGCCCTTCACCATCAGCCGCCGGCGCCGCTATGACGGCGACGGCAACGACCCGCACCAGATCGGCATGCCGGTCGAAGTCTCCACGTGGAGCAGCGATCCGGAGGCGGGTGCGCCCTGGCTGGCCGCCGAGCGCTTCACCTATGACGGCAGGGGCAACGTCACCAGCGTGGCGTTGAAGACAGCGCTGCCCGATATGCCGGAGGCGGTGCTGGGCTACCAGTACAATGCCATCGCCGAGGTGACGCGGCTGGTCCTGCCGGACGGGGCGCCGCTCGGCACCGTCCACTACGACTACGACGATCTCGGCCAGGTGACCAAGATCTCCCTCGGCGACGGCAGCGAGCTGGCGCGCTACGCCTACGCCATCTCTGGCGCGGTGACGCTCGAGCAGCTCAACGGCGGGCAATTGCTGCAGCGCTACGCCTTCGACTCACCGGGCTGGCTGGTCGATCAGAGCCTGACCCTGGCGGGCCAGGAGCAGCCGGCCTGGGCGCTGGCGATCGCGCATGACGCTCGTGGCAAGGTCTGCCGGCGCGAGGAGACGCTGAGCCTGCCCGGCAGCTCCCCGGAGCAGACGGAGACCGTGTACGAGCACGACGCGCTCGGCCGGCTGCAGCGCGCCGAGGCCAGCGGCAGCCACGCCGGCGCGTGGCAGGCGCAGAGCTACGATGCCAACGGCAATCTCTGGGCGGCGGTGAGCGACGGCGCCACGCTCGCCTTCACCGGCGTGCCCGGCAGCGACCGGCTGGCCGGCGCCAGCCTCGGCGAGGCGCCGGCGATCAGCCCGGCCTATGACGCGCGCGGCCAGCTCGTGTCGGCGGGAAGCCTCGGCATCGCCTATGACCCGGCATTGGCGATGCCCTGCGGGATCGCCCGCGCGGCCGAGGACGGGTCTGCGAAGATCCGGCTGGCCTATGGCGGCCAGAACCAGCGCTGCGTCAAGCAGGTCGCCGGCACGGCGGCGGACTATATGAGGCTCTATGTCTGCGGCCGGGGCACCCAGCCGCTCGCCATCTGGCAGGACGGCGCCTGGACCGCCCTGGTGATGGGGCCGGCCGGGTTGACGGCAGTGGCGCCGGCGGGGGAGGCCGTGGGCTTCGTGCTGAAGGACACGCAGTCCAGCGTGCGCGGGCTGGTGGACGGCGGCGGCACGTTGCTGGCGCGCTACCGCTACGGCGTGTTCGGCGCGCTCGCGGAGAACAGCGGCCCGCGCGCCGCGGCCATGCCCTGGCGCTTCATGGGGCAGGAATGGGACGGCGAGGCGGGGGTCTACAACTTCAAGGCCCGCCTCTACGCGCCGGACCTCTGCCGGTTCCTGCAGCCCGACCCCGGCAACCAATATGCCAGCCCCTATGTGTTCGTCGGCAACGACCCGGTGAGCATGGCCGACCCCGACGGCGGCCTGGGAGAGTGGGCGCAGCTCGGCACCGATGCGCTGATGGCTGCCGTCACCATCGGCGGGCTGGCGCTGACGCCGTTCACCGGGGGCGCGTCGGACGTGCTGATGGCCGATGCCGACGCCACCCTCGTCCTGACCGATGTCGCCAGCATCGGCGTGGAGGGGCTCGGCACCGCCACGGAGCTCGGCGCGGAGGGCGGCGAGGAGGTGGTGGAATCCGGCGTGATGGTGAGCCAGGCCAGCAGCGACGTCGCCAGCGACGAGGGATGGACGCAAGTCGGCGGCAGCAAGAAGAAAAGCAGCAGCGCCAAGGCCGGTGGCACCAGATCCAAGGGCGGCGGCAAACGCGAAGGCGGCCGCGGCAACAGGGGCCCGCGAAAGCCGAAGGGATGGGACAAAGGCTTCGACCATCCGGAATCGGAAGAGGCCGTCCGATGCCCTGCCCAGGGCAGGGATCAATATGGCAATGTCATCAATGTCACGGGGCGCAGCAATACATCGGTTTACAACAGAGATCGGTTAGGGTTTCTTGGGAATCAAAGAAACAATATAAGCATTGATGCGCGAAATCTGAATGGCCTAATCCCTCAATACAATGGTGCAAGGGATGCTGCGTCCTGTGCAGAGGTCAATGCTGTCGTAGAATTGTTGAATCAGGGCGTGTCTCTCGCAGACATCGAGGTTGGCGCGCCATATGTAAGACGGGGTGGGGTGAACATCAACGTGCCATACTGCGGCACGTGTCAGGATTGGATGCACGACGCAGGCGTCCAGCATGTCGCAGATTGGTGTGGCTTTCGCAATCATCCGTGATGCCAATGGTCGATGGGCGCGGCTCATCGGTCGTTTCAGGCTGCCGGACGGTGAGCAGGCCACGGCCGGGATCGTCTGGCTGACGCCCCTGGATCGTCGGGCTCGACCCGGGGGGCTCCTTCGGGCCGGAACGGACGCGCTTGTCGTCACGCTGACGGGCGCGGCGCCTCGACGCCCTGATACCGGACGTGCTCGATGAAGGCGCGCAGCTTGGGCAGGACCTGCCGTTTGCCCGGGTGGTAGAGGAAGACGCCCGGCGTCGTGACGGCGTAGCGCGTCAGCAGCGCCTGCAGCCGGCCGTCCGCGATCGGCGTCTCGGTGAGCGGGCCCGGCACTTGCGCCAGTCCCATCCCCCGGATCGCCGCGCCGAGGAGCGTGGGATAGTCATGCGCGATCAACGGTCCGGAGACGATGGCCTCGACCGCCTTGTCGTCGTCGACGAAGGACCAGGGCGCGATCGACCCGTTCGAGCGGCGCATGCGCAGGCAGGCGTGGCCACGCAGGTCGTCGAGGCGCTCCGGCGGCCGCCGCCGGCCGAGATAGTCGGGGCTGCCGACGACCACGAGCCGGAACGGCGGCGTCAGCCGCACCGCCACCATGTCGGGCGCGATGAACTGGCCGAGACGAATGCCGGCGTCGAAGCCGCCCGCCGCGAGATCCACCATTTCGTCGCTCGCGGCGATCTCCAGCTCGATCTCGGGATAGGCCTGGCAGAAGGAGGCGATCACCGGCTCGAGGATCAGCGGCACGACGGCACGGGGAACGGAAAGGCGCAGGAGCCCGGTCGGACGGCGGCCGAGGTTGCGCGCGGCCTCGCCGGCCGCGACGAGCTCGTCGAAGGCGGGCGCGGCCCGCTCGAGGAAGCGCTGGCCGGCCTCGGTCAGGCCGACGCTGCGCGTGGTGCGGGCGAGGAGCGCCGCGCCGAGCCGTGCTTCCAGCGCCCGCACCGCCTGGCTGACGGCCGACGGCGTGACGCCGAGAGCCGCTGCCGCCCGGCGAAAGCTGCGATGCTTGGCCACCGCCAGGAACGTCTCGACACCGTCGAGCGCGCCATGCCGGACTGTGAAGTTCTGCTTCATGGCCCGTCGACATTATCGCGAATGGCCGATCGCCGAAAGCCGCCGTACATCTTGCCGATCACCGGCAGGCCGATGCCGGGACCCGGGTCGGCGACGGCGGCCCGAAACCCAGGAGGACCCTTGTCATGACCGATGCCCTCGACGGCGTGCGCGACCACTATCGCGCGACCGGCCTGACGGAGCGGCTGAAGAGCGCGCTCGCCGCCCTCGGGCCGGAGGATCTGCGGCTCGTGCCGGAGCAGCTCGCCGGCCTCGACCAGTTCCACACCCGCGGCGTGGCGGCGACGGCGGAGCTGGCCGAGCTGGCCGGGATCGCCGCCGGCATGGCGGTGCTGGATGTCGGCTCGGGCCTCGGCGGCCCGGCGCGCCATCTCGCGGCGGCCCATGGCTGCCGGGTGACGGGCGTCGATCTCAGCGAGCCGTTCGTCGAGGCCGCGCGCTATCTGACAGAGCGTACGGGCCAGAGCGGGCAGGCCTCGTTCGAGGTCGCCAGCGCCCTGGCGCTTCCCTTCGGCGACGCGAGCTTCGACGCCGCGCTGCTGCAGCACGTGGCGATGAACATTGCCGACCGGGCGCGGCTCTACCGCGAGATCCGGCGCGTGTTGAAGCCGGACGGCCGCTTCGCCACCTTCGACGTCGTGTCGAACGGCGGCGAGCCGCACTATCCCGTTCCCTGGGCGCGAACGCCGGCGACGAGCTTCCTCCTGACGGCGGACGCGACGCGCACGGCGATCGAAGCCGCCGGCTTCCGCACGCTGGCATGGCGGGACGACACGCAGGCCGCGACGGCCTGGTTCGCCGGAGCGCGCATGTCGGGGGCGGCGCCTTCGCTCAATCTCGGCGTGGTGATGGGGCCGGACTTCCCGCTGCTCGCCGCCAACCTCGGACGAAACCTCGCAGAAGGCCGGCTCGGCATCCTGACCGCGGTGTTCGAAGCCGCGTCGACGGAAAGCTGAGGGGAGGCCCCATGTCGCCGGAGATCCTGTTCCAGATCCATCTCGTGCTCGGCTATGTCGCCTGGCTGCTGTGCTTCCGCGCCTATATCTGGCCGTGGCTCAAGGCGATGGACCCCCTTGAAGCCCAACGCGCCATCGCCACCCTCCACAGCTTCCGCTTCTTCGGTCTCGTCTTCGTCCTGCCGGGCGTCGTCGGCCATCTGCCGGCGGGTTTTGCCACCTTCGCGGCCTATGGCGACTTCGCGACCGGACTGCTGGCGTTGCTGGCGCTGCTCAGCGTGAGGGCAGGCCCGCTGTTCCGGCTGCTCGTCGTCGCCTTCAACCTCGTCGGGGCGCTCGACATCCTCATCGACTATTATCGCGCCAGCCAGCTCGGCCTTCCCGCGGTGGCGGGGGAGCTCGGCGCCACCTACGCCATCCCGGTCCTCTACGTGCCGCTGCTGATGATCACGCATGCCGCCGCGTTCTATCTGCTGCTGCGGCCCCGGATCGGCGGGGCTCGGGAAGCGCGGTGACTTCGGAGCAAGGAGCGCCGGGAGGCGTGCCCGCCGACGGCTGCGCCGTGACGCCGTCCGATTGGCCTGCCTCCCCTACAGCCCCAGGAACCGGAATGCCGGCGCCTCGCGAAACGCCTTGGTGGCGTCGCCCGCGTAGGTGTGGTCCTGGTTCGGGCCGAGGTCGAGCATCCTCACCTTCCCCGTCTCGGCGCTGAAGTCGATGCCCTTGAGGTCGACCCAGAATGTGTTCGGCGTCAGCGCCGACTCGAAGAAATAGAGCCGGCGCTTGTGGTCGGCGACGATGCGCCAGCGGGTGGAGGAGATGTTGGGCTCCTCCGGCGTGTTGAGGCCGTAGGGCACGGAGACGTTGCGGATCACGCTGAACACGCTGGCCAGCGCCGTGTTCGGGTCTTCGTCCTTGGGGATGGCATTGACATAGAACGAGGCGCGGGCAAAGCGGTCGGCGGCGCGGTTGGTGCCGGGCAAGAACACGGTGCCGCCGATCTGCTTCCAGTATTCGTTCAGGGCGAGCTGCTCGTCGAATTTCGGCGAGTTGGTCATCACCTGGTACTGGCGGCCGTGATGGATGACTTGCCGGCCACCGATATACTCGACGATGGCGCTGTCTCCGGTCGCATCCGACATGGACAGGTGCAGCGTGGCCAGCCGGGTCTCGCCGGGCACATTGGCGGTGACGATGGTGAAGGGCTCGCGCTGCAGCGCCGTCACCGCATCGGCGACGGTGGCGAAATTGTCGAGCACGTACTGGGCCCAGGCGGCGATGCTCAGGCCGGGCTTGGAGCCGTCGAACCTGGGGTACTCGGATTCGACCAGCCAGAGCAGGTTGACGTTGAGGCCCGCCTCGTTGAGGCCGTCGGTGGTCGAGATGTCATAGCCCGAGGCGATCACGCTGCCGTATTTCGAGGTCCAGCGGATCGAGTTCGGCCCGACCTCGCCGCTGCGCTGCATGCCGTGTGGGAAGATCCAGAGATTGGTGGCGACGTCGCTCTTCCAGTCCATGGATCGGGCGGTGAGCACGGTGTCGCCCTGGCCGAGATAGACCAGGCGCGTGCAGGCCTGCGCCGAGGGCGCGGCGGCCAGCAAGGCCGCCAGGGCCAGCGCCAGGACACGGATGGCCGGGGCGATCGACCGACGCGGCATGGCAGTCTCCTCCGTTCGGCTCGCAAGCCTGCGGAGAGACTACCATTGGCCGACCCGGGCCGGCCATGGGGTGGCGTTCCTCCTGCAACGACCATCGGCTGCGGCCAACGAACGAGCAGGTGATCGTGGTGAGGGTTCGGTCGCCCGCATCCGGCGCATGACGGTATCTACCCGATCGACAGATCCCGATTCTCCGCAATGACGCCCGCCACGAAATCCATCACGGCGCGGACCGCCGGGGCCTTGCGCAGGTCGCGATGCACCGCGAGCCAGATGTCGCGCGCGAAGGGCGGGACGTCCTTGCGGATCCGGACGAGGTCGCGGTCCGGCTCGCCGAGGAAGCAGGGCAGGCCGGCCACGCCCACCCCGGCCCGCGCCGCGATCAGGTGCTCGCTGGAATGGGTCAATTCGCAGACCACCGGGCGCTCGCCGGCGATGCCGAGCAGCCAGGATTGCTGCGGCATGTCGGCGAAGTGCTGATCATAGGCGATGAACTGCCATTTCTCCGGCGCGTCGAGATGGGCATAGGCGCGGTGCGCGTAAAGGCCGAAGGCCATGGTGCCGAGCTTGCGCGTCACGCTGCCCGCCTCGTTCGGCCGCACCAGCCGCAGGGCGACGTCGGCCTCGCGGCGGCTGAGCGAGACCTGCTGCGCCTCAGCCGAGAGCGACAGCCGGATGTCGGGATAGGCGGCCCGGAAGCGCGTGAGCTGCCCGGCGAGAACATGCGTCACCAGGACGGGCGGCGCGCTGAGCCCGACCCGGCCGACCAGCGGCGCGTGGGCGGCCTTGGCCAGGCGGGCGATGCCGTGGGCTCCGGCCTCCATCGCCAGGGCCTGCTCCAGCACCTGCCGGCCGATCGCGGTGAGGCGACAGGACCGCGGCAGGCGATCGACCAGCCGCACGTCCAGCGCTGCCTCCAGCGCGGCCAGCCGCCGGCTGACCGTCGCATGGTCCACCCTCAGGCTGCGGGCGGCGCCGGAGAGCGTGCCGCTCTGCGCGACGGCCAGGAAGTGCCGGATGTCTTCCCAATCGGCCATCTGTGCGAAATCTCCGGGATCGTTAGCGTATATACCGAATTTCCGCATGGATCGCGCTCGGGCATTTTCGGGGCAGGATCGATTGTCCGGATTGTCTCGGTGTCCTCTCCCCACGCTTCCCGACCGCGGCTGACGCTGATCGGCGCCGCCCTCGGCTTCGTCGTCGTCCTGCTCGACGTCAGCGTCGTCAACGTCGCTCTCGACGCGTTCCGCGTCGGCTTTTCCACGGATGTCGCCGGCCTCGAATGGGTGGTCAACGCCTACACGCTGGTCTTCGCCGCGCTGCTGCTCATGGCCGGGGCCCTCGGCGACCGCTTCGGCGCCCGCAGGGTCTTCCTCGCCGGCTTCGTCCTGTTCACGGCCGCATCGATCGCCTGCGGGCTGGCGCCCACGCTGGGGGCATTGGTGATGGCCCGCATCGTCCAGGGCGCCGGCGCCGCGCTGCTCGTCCCCAATTCGCTCGCGCTGATCCAGCAGGCGTTCCCGGATCAGGCGGTGCGCAGCCGTGCCGTGGGCTGGTGGGGCGCGGCCGGTGGCATGGCGCTGGCGGCCGGGCCGGTCGCCGGCGGCTTTCTCGTCGCGCATTTCGGCTGGCGCAGCATCTTCCTCATCAATCTGCCGATCGGGCTGATCGGCTTGGCGATGACGCTCCGCCACGCGCGCCCGAGCCCGGCCAATCCGCATCGATCGCTCGACCTGCCGGGGCAGGGGGCCGCCGTCATGGCGCTGGCCGCCCTGGCGATCGCGCTGATCGAGGCCGGCCGTCTCGGCTGGACCGATCCCTGGATCGTCATGGCGCTGTCGATCGCCGTGATCGCCGCCGCGGCCTTCGTCGCGATCGAGGCGCGGACGGCCGCGCCGATGCTGCCGCTGGCGCTGTTCCGATCCCGGGGATTCGTGATCGCCTCCGTCAGCGGCGTGCTGGTCAACTTCGCCTATTACGGGCTGATCTTCGTCTTCAGCCTGTTCTTCCAGGGGCAGCAGGCGTTCTCGCCGCAGCAGACGGGCCTGGCCTTCCTGCCGATGACGGTCGTGCTGATGGTCGCCAGCATCCTCGGCGGCCGCCTGATCACGCGTCTGGGCGCGCGCCGGCTCATGGTGCTCGGGCAGATGCTCGCGGCGGGCGGCTATCTCCTGCTCCTGCCGGCCCTGGCGACGGGCTCCTATGCGATGCTGGTCCTGCCCATGCTGATCGCCGCCGGCGGCATCGCCCTGACGGTCCCGACCATGACCAACGTCACGCTCTCCGCGGTGGAGCCTTCGCACGCCGGCCTCGCCTCGGGGGTGCTCAACACCGCCCGGCAGGTCGGCGGCATGCTGGGGGTGGCGGTCTGCGGCTATCTCGTCCGGGACAGCACCGCCTCCGCCTTCCTGCCGGGCATGCGCCTCTCCCTTGCCGCGGCGGTCGTCCTCCTGCTCTGCGGCGCGCTTTTCTCCTTCCTGTGGCTCGAACGGAAGGCTTGAGGGCGACGGCCCGGTCGCATCGTCTCCGGCCGCGTGCCGCCGTATGGTCGAGACCGCAGTCCGCCATTCCGACCTCCGCGGCCGAGGCTCAGCCCGGGGCCCGGGTCGACTCGCGGATGACCAGGTGCGGCTGGTGGATCTCCCATGCCCCCGTGGCGGCTTCCTTCTGCGTGATCTCGGTCAGCAGCATCTCGACGGCGCGGCGCGCCATGAACAGGATCGGCGTGGCCACCACCGTCGGCGCGGGGTCCAGGACCGCCGCGAAGTCGAGATCGTCGATGCCGAGGATCGAAAGCTCGGCCGGGACCTTGATCTTCAGCTCGCGCACGGCGAACAGGACGCCGAGCGTCATCATGTTCGAGATGGCGATCAGCGCCGTCGGCCGATCGCGGCGTTGCAGGAGTTCGATGGCCCGCCGATGGGCCTGGGCCTGGTCGAAATTGCCGGCGACCTGAAGACCCGGCTCGACCGGCACGCCGTGCTCGGCATGGGCCTTGAGATAGCCGCCGAGGCGGTCGTCGCTGGTCGCCAGCCCGGCGATGCCGGCGATGATGCCGATCCGGCGATGGCCGAGGCCGAGGAGGTGAGCGGTGGCCAGCCGCCCCGCCTCGATATTGTCGGTCTTGATCACGGTATAGGGCAGGCCCTCGACGAACATGTCGAGCAGGATGGTCGGCACCTGGATCTGGCCGACGAGCCGGCTGCCATGCTCTGCATCGGAGCGTGTGGGAATGATGACGAGCCCGGCCACACGCTGAACCCGCAGCATCTTGAGCACCTGGCTCTCGCGCTCGGAATCCTGCCCGGTCGAGTACACCACCGTCATGTAGCCGGCGGTGAGGCAGATATTCTCGATTTCCCGGGCGACGGCCGCGAAATGCGGGTTGGCGATGTTTGGCACGACCAGGCCGATGAGCTGCGAATTGCCGCTCCTGAGGCTGCGGGCCGCCCCATGCGGGACGTAGCCGACGGCGCCGATCGCCTCGTTGACCTTCTCGATCACCTCTTCGCTGACCGGGGCCGAGCGGTTGAGGACGGCCGACACGGTGGAGATCGCGACACCGGCACGACGCGCCACGTCCTTGATCGTCGTCATGCCGGTGCCCTTGCCAATCGTCCTCGCATGGGTAATAGTCGAAACGTTTCGTGCTTACAATCGGATCTGCTGCAACCCGCCTGGGGGATTGGGTTCCGCTTGTGCTCGAAACGTTTCGACCGAGGATTCGACCGAAGAGTCGACAAATGGCGTCGCGAGAACGCAAGGGAGGGTTTCGATGTTCAAACTGTCACGGCGCACGCTGTTGCTGTCGTCGGCGGCGCTGGCCGCCGGAGCCGGATTGCGGGGCAGGGCCTTCGCACAGTCCGACCAGACCGCGACCCTGAAGCTCCAGGGCTTCGGCAGCGACGCGGAGCTTTCGGCCGTCACCAACGCGGTCACCCGCTTCAACAAGAGATATCCCAACGTCACCGTCGACATTTCGATGGACCCGATCTCGAACGGCTGGGGCGACTACGTCACGCGGGTCATCAGCGAGTTCAACGCGGGCAGCGCGGCCGACGTCTACGGCACCGCCATCGAGACCTTCCGGGCCTTCTCCTCGCGCGGCCTGTGGCTCGGCCTCAACGATTTCGTCTCCGCCAATTCCGGCTTCTCGGACTTTGCGCCCAGCCTGTTCGCCTACGGCTCGTACAAGGGGGAGATCCACTACATCCCCATCGGGTGGAACAACATCATGATCAACTACAACCGCGCCCTGTTCGACAAGGCCGGGATCGCCTATCCCAAGCGCGGCTGGACCTGGCAGGAGTTTCGCGAGGTGGCCAAGGCGCTCACCGTCAAGGACAGCGCTGGCAATGTCAGCCAGTTCGGCTACGAGGTGCCGAACCAGAACTTCTTCGTCCAGCCCTGGTTCTTCACCAACGGCACCGGTGTGCTCAACGACGACTGGACGGCTTCGAACATGCTCGATCCCAAGGTGGCCGAAAGCCTGCAGTTCCTCCACGACCTCATCCATGTCGACGGGGTCTCGCCGATCCCGGGCAAGGAGATGATGGACAACCAGTTCATGGCCGGACAGGTGGCGATGATCAGCCGCGGCCATTGGATCGTGCAGAACGCCAAGGCCAACAAGGTCAACATGGACATCGCCATTCCGCCGAGCAAGGAGAGCGACACGACGGTGATCGGCTTCGGCGCCTATGCCGTCTCCAAGGCGACGGAGCATCCGGACCTCGCCAAGGCGCTGGTGCTGGAGTTGACCAGCGAGGAGACGCAGAAGGAAGAAGGCGAGAAGGGCGGCGGCGTGCCCGGGCGCAAATCGGCGGCGGAGACCCCGACGTTCCTGTCCTTCCCGCCCAGCGCCGCGCTCTACTACCAGACCTTGCCCCATACCAAGGCGGTGCCGTCTCCGGCCAATTTCCAGGAAGTCGAGAAGATCTTCATCCGGAACTATACCGCGATGATGGCCGGCGAGATCTCGATCGCCGACGGCTGCAAGCAGGCCGACGGCGAGCTCAACGAGTCCTTCGCCCGCCTGCGATAGAGCCCCCCGACGAGCACGCGCCACGTCGGGGCGTGCTCGTCCCCTCCACCGACATGCAAGGCGCCGGGCCTGCCGCGCCGACGTCTTCAACTTCCGAGCGCCGGAGGATTGCGTGGCAACGACGACTGCGAAGCGGCCGGTGTCCGATCTGGCCCGTGCCCAGGCGCTGACCGGCTATCTCTTCGTCCTGCCGACGTCGCTGCTCTATGCGACGTTCGTCCTGGCTCCGGTCCTCGTCACGCTGATCCTGAGCTTCAGCTACTACGACCCGATGCTCGGCTCGCGCTGGGTCGGCCTCGACAATTTCGTCCGCTTCTTCACCAACCGGCGCTCGCTGCAGATCTTCTGGAACACGCTGCGCTTCGCCGTCTTCGCGGTGACCTTCAACGTCTCCATCGGCCTCATCCTGGCCGTCGCCCTCAATCGCGCCATGCCGAGCTGGCTGCTCTATCTCTTCCGGCTCGCCTTCTTCCTGCCTGTCATCATCGCCGTCGCCTTCGTCTCGATCGTCTGGAGCTATTTCTTCGCCGACGACCTCGGGGTGATCAATTATTTCCTGCGCCTCGTCGGCATCCCGCCGGTGCATTGGCTGACCGACAGCGGCAACGCCATGATGTCGATCGTCATCATGGACGTGTGGAAGAACACCGGCTTCTTCATGATCATCTTCATCGCCGCGCTGCAGGGCGTGCCGAAGAGCATCACCGAAGCCGCGCTCATGGACGGAACGCCTGGCTGGCGGACGTTCCTGCGCATCGTCCTGCCCTATATCTCGCCGGTCGTGTTCTTCGCCATCGTCTATGCCTCGATCGGCGCCCTGCAGGTCTACGAGTCGATCGTCATCCTGACGCAGGGCGGGCCGGGCGACAGCACGCGATCGCTATCGATCCTGATCGTCGAGGAGGGGTTCGGCAGCTTCCAGATCGGCTATGCCGCCGCCATTTCCGTGGTGATGACGGTGATCATCCTCATCATCACCGCGATCCAGCAGCTGCTGTCGCGCAAATGGGTGCAGCAATGAGCGCCGCCTCGCCCCTGCAGACGCGCGCAGCCAAGCGCTGGATCGACATGGCGATCATCGCCGTCATGGCCGCCCTGGCCATCGGCATGCTGATGCCGTTCTTCTGGCTGTTCTCGATGTCGTTCCGCCCGGTGGCCGAGGCCTACAGGCTGCCGCCGAGCTTCCTGCCGCCCAACCTCGATTTCGCCAACTATGCCCGCGTGCTGGCCTCGCGCATCCCGTTCCTGCACATCTACGCCAACTCGCTGCTGGTCGCGGTCGTGGTCACCGTCGGCCAGCTCGTCACCTGCACGCTCGCCGCCTTCGCCTTCGCCCGCCTCAAATTCCGGGGGCGCGACACGCTGTTCTTCATCCTGCTCGTCGGCCTGATGTTCCCGGCCCAGGTGACGATCCTGCCGATCTATCTCGGCTATGCGCAGGTCGGGCTGATCAACCGGCCGATCGGCCTGGCGCTGATGTACCTCACCTCGAGCTTCGGCGTCTTCCTGATGCGCCAGTTCATGCTGAGCCAGCCCAGAGCGCTCGAGGAAGCGGCGCTGATGGACGGGGCCGGCTATCTCAAGATCTTCTGGCGCATCTCGCTGCCGCAGTTGCGGCCGGCGCTCTCGGCGCTCGGCATCATCACCTTCACCCAGACCTGGAACTATTATTTTCAGGCCCGCGTGCTGCTCGGCAAGGAGCAGGCGATGACCCTGCCGGTCGCCATGGACGTGCTGCGCGGCTACCTCTCGGCCGGCAATCTCTCGCTGGTCATGGCGGCCATGAGCATGTCGATCCTGCCGGTCGTGCTGCTCTTTCTCATCGCTCAGAGATTTGTGATCGAAGGGATCACGATGAGCGGCATCAAGAGCTAGAGCCGCCGCTCCTCAAGTTTCATGCTATTCGAGGGAATACTCATGTGGGACGACTTGGCTTCCATCGATCCGCGCTTTGCCTACAGAGGCGAACGGACGCGTTACATCGCGTTCCCCCTGGGCGGCATCGGCTCCGGCGGCTTCTCGATCTCGGGAAGCGGGCGGCTGATCGACTGGTCGATCCGCAACCGGCCGGCCCTGCAGGGCTATAACGGCTATTCGCATTTCGCCATCAAGGCGGAGAGGGACGGCCAGCTCGTCGATGCGCGCGTGCTCAACGGCCCCTATGACCTCAATCCGTCCGGCGCGCCGGGCCTGCGCAAGATGTTCGACGGCTTCGGCCATGGCGCCAACCGGCAGACGCTGGTCGGCGTGCCGCATTTCGGCGAAGTCGATTTCTACGGCCGCTTTCCCACCGCCGATCTCGTGTTCCGGGACGAGCGCTTCCCCGGCGCGGTGCGCCTGACGGCGCTGTCGCCGTTCATTCCCCACAACGACCGCGACAGCGCGATGCCGGTCGCCATGCTGGCGTTCGAGATCGTCAACGACACGGGCGACGCGCTGACCTACACGCTGGCCGGGACGCTCGGCAATCATGGCGCCAACAGCGGCATCCACACCTTCGACCGCCGGGACGGCGTGAGCACGCTGCGCCTCACCTCGTCCGACCAGACGCTGAAGCCGGCGGATCGCGGCGACCTGACGATCGCGACCGACGCGGACGATGTCGACCACACCGACCACCACTATCGCGGCCAATGGTTCGACGATCTCGCCGTGTTCTGGAAGGACTTCGCGCGACCCGGCCGGCTGCCCGAGCGGCGCTACGAGCGGCCTCGGACGTCCCAGCACATGGGTCTGCAGCCCGAGCACGGCACGCTCGCAGCCCGGGTCACGATTCCCGCCGGCGAGCGCAGGACGGTGCGCTTCGCCCTCTCCTGGAGCTTTCCGGTCGGGGACATCTACTGGGCGTTCCGCTCCTCGCCCAGCGCGCCGATCCCGGATCGCGAGACGCCGACCTGGCGGAACTACTATGCCAATCACTGGACGGATTCCGAAGCGAGCGCCCGCGACGCGCTGCAGCGCTGGGAGGGGCTCGCCGGCGAGACCATCGCCTTCCGGGACGGCGTCTTCGGCTCGACCTTGCCGGCCGAGATCAAGGATGCCGCCAGCGCGACGCTGGCGCTGCTGCGCACCGCGACGGTGATCCGGCTGGAGGGCGGCGAGATCTGGGCATGGGAAGGCCAGCACACCCAGGACGGCTCCTGCGAGGGCAGCTGCACCCATGTCTGGAACTATCAGCAGGCGCTGGCGCATCTGTTCCCGACGCTGGAGCGCACGCTGCGCGAGACCGAGCTCACCTATAACCAGCTGCCGAGCGGCGGCCTCACCTTCCGCCAGAAGCTGCCGCTCGGCTCCGGCTTCGACGTCATCGGCCCCTGCGCCGACGGGCATTTCGGCGCCGTGATCAAGACCTATCGTGACTGGAAGCTCTCCGGCGACGGCGAATGGCTCGCCCGCTGGTGGCCGAAGGTCAGGCGCGCGGTCGAATATGCCTGGAGCCGCGACAATCCCGATCGCTGGGATCCGGACGAGACGGGCATTCTTTCCGGTCGGCAGCACCAGACCCTCGACATGGAGCTGTTCAATCCGAACGCCTGGCTCGGCTCGATCTATGTGGCGGCGCTGCTGGCGGCGTCGGAGATGGCGGCGGCGCTGGGCGAGGCGGATTTCGCTGAGAAATGCGGCCGGCTCGGCCGGAACGGCGCCCGCTACATCGATGAGAAGCTGTTCAACGGCCGCTGGTTCGTCCAGGACATCGACCTCTCCGACAGGAGCGTGCTGGTGCCGTTCGACGTCGGCCGCAAGGCCGGCGTGCTCGCCGACGGCTTCATGGAGACCTATTGGTCGCAGGAGCATGCCGAGCTGAAATACCAGATGGGCGAGGGCTGCATCACCGACCAGATCCTCGGGCAATGGCACGCCGAGGTCGCCGGCCTGGGCGGCTTCCTCGACGACCGCAAGGTCGAGGCGGCGCTGAAGGCGGTGCATGCCAACAATTTTCGCCCGAGCCTCCAAGACCATTTCAACCCGTGCCGGACCTATGCCTACGAGGACGAGGGCGGCTTGCTGGTGGCGACCTATCCCGAAGGCGTGCGCCAGCCGATGGTTGCGGCGCCCTATGCCGAAGAGGTGTGGACCGGCATCGAATATATGTCGGCCTCGCACATGATCATGCGCGGGCTGGTCGACGAGGGCCTGGCGGTGGTTCGCGCCGCCCGGGACCGGCACGATGGCGCGCGCCGCAATCCCTGGAACGACATCGAATGCGGCTCCTACTACGCCCGCTCGATGTCGGCCTGGCAGCTGGTCAATGCCTGGGCCGGCCTCAGCGCCGACCTCGTCGCCGGGCGCATCGGCTTCGCCCCCAAGGCGCAGGGCGACTGCACGCTGTTCTGGTCGGCCGGCAACGGCTTCGGCCAGCTCCGGCGCCAGGCGGGAGAGGTGACGTTCGCAGTGCTGGGCGGCAGCATCGATGTCGGTGAGATCGCCGTCGCCGATCTCGGCGTGCACCGCTTTCCCGCCCGCCGGGTGATCGGCAAGGGCGCGCTGGTGCTGCAGCTCGCGCCGGAAGCCTCGACGGTGGCATGATGGCGGCGATCGAGCTCAGGGATGTCCGGAAGAGCTTCCAGTCGCTGGAGGTGATCCGCGGCATCAGCCTCACGGTGGGCGAGGGCGCCTTCACCGTGTTCGTCGGCCCTTCGGGCTGCGGCAAGTCGACCTTGCTCCGGATGATCGCCGGCCTCGAAGAGATCGGTTCCGGGGAGATCCGCATCGACGGCAGGCGCTGCGACCATCTGCTTCCGGCGGCGCGGGGGCTCGCAATGGTCTTCCAGTCCTATGCGCTCTACCCGCACATGAGCGTCGGGCAGAACCTGCGCTTCGGCCTGGAGAATCTTAAGGTTCCCAAGGCCGAGATCGACGCGCGCGTCGCCAGGGCGGCCGATATCCTGGAAATATCGCACCTGATGAAGCGGCGGCCGAGCCAGCTTTCCGGCGGGCAGAGCCAGCGCGTCGCCATCGGCCGCGCCATCGTCAAGGAACCCAAGGCGTTCCTGTTCGACGAGCCGCTGTCCAATCTCGACGCCGAGCTGAGGGTGAAGATGCGCGGCGAGCTGGTGGCGCTGCACCGCCGGCTCGGCTCGACCATGGTCTATGTCACGCATGACCAAGTCGAAGCCATGACCATGGCCGACCAGATCGTCGTGCTGCGGGAAGGCGCGGTCGAGCAGGTGGGGGCGCCCATCGACCTCTATGCCCGCCCCGCCAACCAGTTCGTCGCCGGCTTCCTCGGGGCGCCGCAGATGAACTTCGTCAAGAGCCGGATCGAGAGGCAGGACGGCTGCCTCGGCCTGGCGCTGGGCGAGGGCACGAGCCTCGTGCTGCCGGGCCGCGACGTCGCGCTGCCGGACGGCGCGCCGGTGACCATCGGCATCCGCCCCGAGCATGCCGAGATCGGCGACGGGCCGCTGAAGGCTCGGGTCGAGACGACGGAGATCCTCGGTTCGGAGACCGTCATTCATGCCCGGCTTCAGTCGGGGCAGGGCTTTACCCTGGCGCGGCGCGGGATATCCGGCGCCAAGGCCGGCGACGACGTCATGCTGGCGCTGCCGGCCCCCTTCGTTCACCTGTTCGACGAGAACGGCATCGCGGTCGGCGCGACGCCGGACTGGCGTCGCGACTATGTCAGGTGACGCCGGCCGGGGTGCGACCGTCTGGTGACTTGCCCATGAGTCGACCGTTGACGTGTCGCATAGCTCCGGTGTGGCGGCGTCGCAAAAATCCGACGGGCCTACAGCAATCCCTTGGCCTTCAAATCAGCCGCGAAGGTCGCCAGCGACATGACCAGGGTCAACGGCTTCCCCGCAAGCGCCTCGGCGCCGTAGCTCGCATACCAATGCGCTGCGCGTTCATGTTTCGCGTCGATGATCATCAAGATGCCGCCGCCCTGGTCGGCCAGCCGCAGGCAGCGCAGTGCCGCCGCGGCGAGGAGCTGCCCGCCGAGCCCCTGTCCCGCCACGGTGATGTCGGTCGCCAGGCGCGCGAGCTTGAAGCCCGACACTTCATGCCGGGCGAGCCCTTTCGTCATGGACGCCGGCACGTTGTCATGGGCGACGGCCGATGGCGCGATGCTGTAAAAGCCGAGGATTCGGGTGGGAGCTGCGCTGTCGATCGCGCAAAAGGTCTTGGCGGCGTTTTGCGCGTGGCTCTGCCGCGCGAAGCGTCGCAGAAACTCGTTCATCTGCCGATCGCCGCAATCGAAGGACGCGCGATCATGCGCCTTGGCGATCGGCTCCTCGCGCCATGCCGGCAGCGTCATAGAGTGTCGGGCAACGCGGCGATGGCGGCCCGCAGCTTGTCATTTGGCTTGGGCGGATGCTCCAGTAGATCGAAGATGCGCGTGAAATCGCGGTTGGATACCTGGACGACTTCGGCCGCATCGATCACGGCCTGTGCCTCCGGCACGATTTTGTCGAGGATGAAATCGGCCATGTCCTTGTGCGACAACGCCGCGGCGCGCGCGATCATTGCTTTCTGCGCGGGCGGGATGCGAATTTGGTAGCGGTCGGTCTTGTGGTCGGCTGGTCTGGGCATGGTCGATCTCCTCAATCCAATATAGCGTACACATGATATGTGTACAAGGAAGATCCCTCGCTGCCGCAAATCATCCGCAGAAGGACCCCGAGGCCGCGACGGCTCTTAAAAACTTTTTGCCGGCTCATGGACGAGGCGGCCATGACGGACCGCCTCCCTTATCTCCGGACGGCGCCCAAGCCCGATAGTTAGCCGTTGCGCTCAGTGTTTGGTGGTGATACTTAGCCTTATGGAACAGCATCAGGGGCAGCTGAACGATCTCTTCCAGGCCCTGGCCGATCCGACGCGACGTGCCGTCCTGGGGCGGCTGGGCAGGGGGCCGGCGAGCATCAGCGAGCTGGCGAAGCCGTTCGACATGGCCTTGCCGTCGTTCATGAAGCACATCCATGTCCTGGAGGGCAGCGGATGGATCCGGACGCGCAAGCAGGGCCGCGTGCGGACATGCGAGATCGAGAAGAGGGCGTTCGCCGCGGCGGACGCATGGCTATCCGAACAACGCGCGCTCTGGGAGGCGCGCTTCGATCGTCTCGACGCTTTGGTGGAGGGCAGGGAAAATGACTGACACGACGTTGGACCTGGAGATCGTGCGTCATGTCGCGGCGCCGCGCGCCAAGGTGTGGCGGGCCTGGAGCGATCCCGATATCCTCAAGCAATGGTGGTGCCCGAAGCCGTGGATGACGCAGGTGCGCGCCTTCGATTTCCGTGCCGGCGGCGCATTCCACACCTTCATGAGCGGCCCGGATGGCGGCGAGAGCGATAATCCCGGGCTCTTCCTGGAGATCGTGCCGATGGAGCGCATCGTCTGGACCTCGATGCTGCTGGCCGGCTGGCGCCCCGCCACGCCGTGGCTCGGCATGACCGGCATCTTCATCCTGGCCGACGAAGGCGCCGGCACCCGCTACACCGCGCGCTGCCTCCACCAGAACGATGCCGACCGCAGGAAGCACGAGGAGATGGGCTTCTTCGACGGCTGGGGCACCGTGATCGGACAGATCGAGGAGGTGGCCGCGTCGCTGCCGTGACGGGCCGAGCCGGGGTCGGGGGCGCCGGCATGTCTGCGCGACGGGGCGCACGCGCCCCCCGTCGTGGAAGTGAGAAGCCTCGCTCTGCCGGATCGCTGGCCCGTGGACGGTGTCAGCCGTGCCAATGCGAGCAGCGGATGACGCTGCAGAAATTGCCGCGATGGAAATGCGGCTCCTTGTCGGCGATGACGTCGGCCTTGACGTTGCCGAAGGTGGTCTGCGGCTTGTGCCTGATGCCGTCGTAGAAGGCCTGGATGATATCTTCCTTGAACTTCGGCGTTCGCGGGAAGGCACGGACGACGGCCTCGCGCTCGGCGTCGGAATATTGGCTGTAGGTCAGGCCGAGCACATCCATCTCGACGCCGGCGGTCACGAGGGCGACGACGGGGTGCATGTGCTGGGGCACGCCCGGCGTGGTGTGCAGCGCGATCGCGGTCCAGACGGTGTAGGCGTCCGCCTCGGATATGCCATGGCTCCGCAGGAAGTCGCGGGCGGCATGGGCGCCGTCGACCTCGAAGCGCTCGTCCTTGCTGCTGTGGCTCGGCATGAGGCCGATATCGTGGAACATCGCGCCGGCATAGAGTAGCTCGCGATCGAATATCAGGCCGCGATGGACGCCGGCCAGCGCGCCGAAATGATAGACGCGGCTCGAATGATTGAAGAGCAGCTCCGTCTCGGTGTCGCGGATATACTCGGTGATGGCGTGTCCCAACTTGCTGTCGGGAATCCCTGCCTCTTCGACGATGGCTGACATGGCTTTCTCCTGCGCTTTCTACTCGCCAGGAGGGTAGAACGCGGATATAGTGTCTGCAATCGACGTAATACGTCTAGAACGGACAAAATCGGGTCGAGGCGGACACGCATGCGCGCGAAGGCAAGAACGATCGTGATGGTGGCGCTGCCCGGAGTGCAGCTTCTCGATGTCTCCGGTCCCCTGGACGTCTTCGCCGAGGCCAATGCCCAGGCCGGCCACGAGGCTTACCGTCTCCTCGTTGCGGCCGGTGAGCCTGGTCCGATCCGCAGCTCGTCGGGCGTGCGGCTGATGCCGGACCGGATCATCGGCCGCGATGTCGAGGAGGCCATCGACACGCTGCTCGTCGCGGGATGCCCGAACGCGGCCGAGGTGCCGGCGGATCGCGCCGTCGTCGACTGGCTGCGGCGGCGGGCGCCGGCGGCCCGGCGCTTCGGCTCGGTGTGCAGCGGCGCGTTCTTCCTCGCGGCGGCGGGCTTGCTCGACGGCCGGCGCGTGACCACGCATTGGGCGGTGGCCGAGCGGCTCGCCGAGCAGTTTCCGGAGGTGACCGTCGACGAGGACGCGATCCAGGTCGGCGACGGGCCGGTGCGGACCGCGGCCGGCGTGACCGCGGGGCTCGACCTGGCGCTCGGGCTCGTGGAGGAGGATCTCGGCCGCGACATCGCCATGCGGGTGGCGAGCCAGCTCGTGATGTTCTTCAAGCGGCCCGGCGGCCAAGCGCAGTTCAGCCGCAAGGGCGAGGCGGTGCCTGCGGGCCGGGCCGCGCTTCAGGAGCTTCAGCGCTGGGTGGCGGCCAATCCCGCGCTCGATCACAGCGTGGCGAACCTCGCCGGGCGCATGGATCTGAGCCCGCGCCATTTCGCGCGGCTGTTTCGCAGCGAGGTCGGCATGACCCCGGCAAGCTGGGTCGAGGAGGCGCGCGTCAGCGCGGCGCGGCGGCTCCTGGAGCAGGGGAGCGAGGCGCCCAAGCAGGTGGCGGCCCGCTGCGGGTTTGCCGATGCCGATACGCTGCGACGCGCCTTTGCCCGGCATGTCGGCGTGACGCCGGCAGACTATCGCAAGCGCTTCGCCGGCATCGCGGCCTGATCGAGAGTGCTCGATCGGCAGCCGGGCCGGCCGTCATGCTGTTCCCTGAGGGATCGAAGACGAGGCCGGACAAGGGTTGGCTGCTATCACCGGATGCCGGGACGAAACAGAGTCGTGGGTTTGCAAGATCATGCCGACAGAGAGATCTTCCGAAGGGCGCGAGCCGAGCGCCGGCGCGGGCTGGCCGTTCCTTGCCGGTCTGGTCGAGCGGGAGGAGCGCATCGGCGCTTATTTCGCCGGCCGAGGCCGGCTCTCCGCCGGGCTCTACGAATTCCTGCGGTTCGGCATCAAGCAGGGCTGGGCCTGCCTCTTCGGCGGCATTCTTCTCGGCCTGATCATCGCGACGCGCCTGTGGTATCCCCAGCATGCGGCCTTGCCCCGCTACGACGCGCTCGTGATCGCCTGCATCGTCGTCCAGGTGGCCTTGCTGTGGTTCGGGCTCGAAACCCTTGAGGAAGCGAAGGTCATCCTGGTCTTCCACGTCGTCGGCACCGCGATGGAGCTGTTCAAGACCTCGGCCGGCTCCTGGCATTATCCCGAGGCGAGCTATCTGAGAGTCGCGGGCGTGCCGCTGTTCTCGGGGTTCATGTATGCGGCGGTGGGCAGCTATCTCGCGCGCGTCTGGCGCCTGTTCGACTTCCGCTTCACCAGGCATCCGCCCTTGTGGGCGCTGGGCCTGCTCTCGGCCGCCATCTACCTGAATTTCTTTGCCGATCATTTCGGTCTCGACCTGCGCTGGCTGCTGGTGGCGGCCACCGCCGTCCTGTTCGGCCGGACGACGGTCTATTTCAAGGTCTGGACGGTGCATCGCCACATGCCGCTGCTGCTCGGCTTCTTCCTCGTCGCGCTGTTCATCTGGTTCGGGGAGAATATCGGCACCCGCGCGGGGGCCTGGCTCTACCCCAACCAGATCGGGTCCTGGGCAATGGTGCCGCCCAGCAAGCTGACGTCCTGGTTCCTCTTGATGCTGATCTCCTACACCCTGGTGGCGGCCGCCATGTCCCGAGCGCTGCGCGCTGCCGGCGAGCCGCTGGCCGTCGAGACCGAGGGCGGCCCGGCATGACGGTGCTCCTCATGCGGAGATCCTTCCTGCTCCACATCGGCGCGGCGCTGGTCGTCATGATCTGCGGCCTCATCTGGCGCCTCATCCCCATGGGGCTGCCGGGCTTCGTCCGCAACTATGGCGGCGGCGTGCTGTGGGGCGCCATGGTCCTCCTCGTCGTCGGCGCCTTTCTCGGCGAGAGCAGGCGCTGGTGGATCGCGCCGCTCATGGCGTCGTCGATCGCGCTCGCTGCGGAATTGTTCCGCCTCTATCACGCGCCCGGGCTGGACGCGTTCCGCACCACGCTCGCCGGCGCCCTGCTGCTGGGGCGCGTCTTCAATCCCTGGAACGTCATCGCCTATTGGCTGGGCATCGCCCTGGCATGGCCCCTCCACGTGTGGATCCGGACTGCTCGGGAGCCGTGAGGCCGCCCGAGTTTCGGCGGAAGGCGGGATTGCGCTCACCCGTCATTCGACGATCTGCGGAAGGGGCGTTCGCGTCCGCCAGGACGCCCGACGTCACGGGCGGCGCTGCAGGTGCTCGACCAGGGCGCGCAGCTTCGGCGCGCTGTTGCGGCGGCTGGGATAATAGAGATAGAAGCCGGCAAAGTACGGGCAATAATCCTCCAGGATCGCCACCAGCTCGCCGCGGTCGATCGAGGCGCGGAAGCTCTCCTCCATGCCGAAGGTGATGCCGGCTCCGGCCACGGCGAGCTTGATCATCAGCGCCATGTCGTTCGTCGTGATCTCCGGCGCGACGGCGACGCTGAATTCCCTGCCGTCCTCGGCGAATTCCCAGCGATAGGGCGCGGCCTGCGGCGTCGGGCGCCAGCCGATGCAGCGATGCGCCGCGAGTCCGGCGGGATGCGCGGGGAGGCCGAAACGGTCGCGATAGGCCGGCGAGCAGACGGCCAGCTGGCGCTCCTCGCCGGCGACGGGCACGGCGATCATGTCCTGCTCGATCACCTCGCCCAGGCGCACGCCGGCGTCATAGCCCTCGGCCACGATGTCGAACGTCTCGTCGGTCACGGTGACGTCGAGCTGCACCTCAGGATTGGCCTCGGCGAAGGCGGCGAGGAACGGCCCGGACAGGAAGCGCTCGGCGATCGACGAGACCGCCAGCCGCAGCCGCCCCCGCGGGCGCCCCCGCAAAGCTTCGGTGCGCTCGATCGCCGCGCGCATCTCGGCCATGGCAGGAGCGACATCCGCATGCAGCCGCTCGCCGGCCTCGGTCAGGCCGACGCTGCGCGTCGTGCGCCGGACCAGCGCGATGCCGAGGCCTTCCTCGAGCCGCCGGATGGTCTGGCTGACGGCCGAACGGGTCACGCCCAGCCGGTCGGCGGCCGCGCGAAAATTCCGCTCCTCCGCCACCAGGGCGAAGACGGCGAGCGCATTGAGATCCGGCTCCATTGGTTAGATACCCTTGCCACTGTGTTGAGCCATTGTCGTCTTATCGCGACAATGGCTCAGGCCTATCCTCCCGGCAACTCTCCCCGTCGGCAAAGGACAGGATCATGCCCATCGACAAGGTCGTTCTCATCACCGGTGCTTCCAGCGGCATCGGCGAAGGCATCGCGCGCGAGCTCGCCGCCACAGGCGCGAAGCTCATGCTGGGAGCGCGGCGCATCGGGCGCCTGGAGGCGCTCGCCGCCGAGCTGGCCGGCGCCGGCGGCACGGCGCTGGCGCAGGCACTCGACGTGACCGATCGCGGCAGCGTTGCGGCCTTCGCCGATGCGGCCCGCGCCGCCTGGGGCCGCGTCGACGTCATCGTCAACAATGCCGGGGTGATGCCGCTGTCGCTCATGGCCTCGATGAAGGTGGAGGAATGGGACCGGATGGTCGACGTCAACATCAAGGGCGTGCTCCACGGCATCGCCGCGGTGCTGCCGGAGATGGCGGCGCGCGGCTCCGGCCATGTGATCAACATCGCCTCGATCGCCGCGCTCGGCGTCGTTCCGACGGCGGCCGTCTATTGCGCCACCAAGCATGCGGTGCGGGCGATCTCCGAGGGGTTGCGGCAGGAGCATCGCGACATCCGCGTCACCTGCATCCATCCCGGCGTGGTCCGCAGCGAGCTCGCCGACACGATCACCGATCCCGCGGCGGCCGAGGCCATGAAGACCTATCGCGCCATTGCACTCCAGCCGGACGCCATCGCCCGCGCGGTGCGCTTCGCCATCGAGCAGCCGGACGACGTCGACGTCAACGAGATCGTCGTGCGCCCGACAGGGGCGGCCTGACGATGCGCCGCCTCGTTCTCGCGGCGTCGCTCTGTGCGGCGCTCGCCGATTCCGCCCTCGCCGAGGAGACCATGAGCAACCATCCCTATGTCGGCCTGTGGGTGACGGCGGACGGCCGCATCCGCCACGAATTGCTGCCGAACGGCCGCTATGACGAAGCCCGCGGCTCGCGCCGGAGCGCCTATCAGGGGCGCTATGTCGTGACCGGAAATCATATCGATTACTGGGACGATACCGGCTTCACCGCCGATGGCGACTTCATCGACGGCGTGCTGCACCACGCCGGCATGATCCTTTATCGCCAGCAATGACGGCCGTTCGAGCGCCTGCCATCCCCGCTTGACGAATTCATATCTCGACGGTTATACGTCAATCGATAGCTGAGTGGTTATGGATTGCGGATGCCGAACGGTCACGACATGCTGTTCAAGACGCTCGCCGATCCCACCCGGCGGGCGATCTTCGAGCGCCTGTGCCGGGAGGGCGAGCAGACGGTCGGGGCCCTGACGGCCCGGGCCGGGGTCTCGCAGCCGGCGGTCTCCAAGCATCTCGGGGTGCTGAAGCAGGCCGGGCTGGTCCGCGATCGCCACGAGGGCCGCCAGACCCATTACAGCGCCGAGCTCGGCGCCTTGGCGCCGCTGATCGACTGGACGAGCGAGATGGCCGGATTCTGGGAAAACCGGTTCGACCGGCTCGAGGATCTCTTGAAGAGGATGGACCAATGACGGGAACATCGACCGAAACCCGCTCCGTCGTCGTCGAACGGGAGGTGGCTTTTCCGCCGGAGAAGCTCTGGCGCGCGCTGACGCAGCCCCACCTGATCTCGGAATGGCTGATGAAGAACGATTTCGAGCCTGTCGTCGGCCACCGTTTCAAGCTTCGCGGCGAGTGGGGCGGCGTGCTGGACTGCGAGGTCCTCGCCGTCGAGCCTCACAGGACGCTGTCCTACACCTGGAATTTCGCGCACGACGATGCGGCCTACGACCTGCGCAGCGTGGTGACCTTCACGCTCACCCCGACGGGCGGCGGCACCCACCTGCGCATGGAGCAGTCAGGCTTCCGGCCGGATCAGAAGCAGGCCTATCAGGGCGCCAACCACGGGTGGCAGGGCTTCTTCACGACCTTGGAACAGGTTCTGGCGCGGATGGATTGAATCCTGCAGGCTCGATCCGAGACCTTGGTTGCTGGGAAGGTCACCGCCCGAGCGGGCATCCGATCCGCTTCGGCTCGTCGTCACAGGAGGTTTCGTTGACCTGGAGCAACTGGGTTCGGCAGATCCACCGCTGGCTGTCCATTGCCTTTGCCGTCGCCGTCGTCGCGAACATCGTCGCCTTGCAGCAGGAGAAGCCGGCCGTCTGGGTCGGCCTCTCGGCGTTGATCCCGCTTGCCCTGCTGCTGCTCACGGGCCTCTATCTCTTCGCGCTGCCCTATGCCGCCACGTGGCGCGGCCGGCGGCGCACCGGCGGACGGGAGCAGGCGTGATGGTCGGCGGGACATCCACGAGGTCGAGGAAGCCGGCAAGGATGGCCGCGCCGAAGCAGCAGGCCGGCGCGCCGCCGCTCCTCGCCGGCGGCAACCCTCAGATCGCCAAGGGGGCCGGCGATGCGCCGGTGCAGGCCTATATCGCGGCCATGCCGGGCTGGAAGCACGATGTCGGCCGCCGCCTCGACGCGCTGATCGTGCGCACCGTCCCAAGTGTCGGCAAGGCGGTCAAATGGAACTCGCCGCTCTACGGGGTCGAGGGCCAGGGCTGGTTCCTCGGCATTCATTGCTTCACGAACACCGTCAAGGTGGCGTTCTTCCGCGGCATGTCCCTCCATCCCGTTCCCCCCGGCGCGTCGAAGAGCGGGGATACGCGCTACCTCGACATCCGCGAGCACGACCAGCTCGACGAGGTCCAGCTCGCCGCCTGGGTGGAGCAGGCCAGCCGATTGCCGGGCGAACGGATGTGAGCGGCGCGAAGGCCACGGCAACGACGAAGCAGGGAGCGACGAGCATGAAGGCAGGCGGCTCGAAGGACGAGGGCGCAGATGATCCCTCCCGGCTGATCGACGCCAGAATCGAGCAGCTGGCCGACTGGCGAGGCGAGACGCTCGCCCGGGTCCGGGCCCTCATCCGGCAGGCCGAGCCGGACGTGGTCGAGGAGTGGAAGTGGCGAGGAGTTCCGGTGTGGTCGCGCGCCGGCATGATCTGCACCGGCGAGACCTACAAGAGCGTCGTGAAGGTGACCTTCGCCAAGGGCGCCGCATTGGCGGACCCGTCGGGCCTGTTCAACGCCAGCCTCGACGGCAACACCCGGCGTGCCATCGATGTCCACGAGGGCGAAGCGATCGACGACGAGGCGTTCAAGGCGCTGATCCGTGCCGCCGTCGCGCTCAACACGGCTTCGGCTCCCAAGCGGCCGGGGAAGCGGGCATAGACGGCGGGGCGACGAGAAGTCTCCACCCCTGCTGTGCCCGGGGAGGGTTCAGGAGGCGCCCCGCCGGCGAGGCGCGAGGGGCGGCACTCGTTAGGGGCTGTCGGGGACCATGAAGGGGATCAGCCGGTCCAGCACCGCCTCGGGCGCCTCCTCGGCGAGGTAATGGCCGGCGTCGATGCCGCCGCCGGTGACGTTGGCGGCGAATGGCTGCCACGTCTCGATCATGGTGAAGCGGCGCCACACCGGATTACGCTCGCCCCACAGGAGCAGCACGGGAGCCTCGATCCGTCGACCGGCGTCGGCCGCGTCGTGCTCGAGATCCACCGATGCTCCCGCCCGATAGTCCTCGCACATGCCGTGGATGGCGGCTTCATCCTGCAGGACGCGGAGATAGTCCCGCCAGACCTCGGGACCGATGGTGCCGTCCTCGACGAGAGGGCCGAGCTCGTAGCGCAGGAAGCATTCGGGATCGGCGCCGAGGAGCCTTTCCGGGAAGCCGTCGCCCTGGATGAAGAAGAACCATTCCCAGTAGAGGCGCGCAAAGTCGCGATCCGCCCGCTCGTAGAGGACCACCGTCGGCAGGATGTCAAGCAGAGCGAGCCGCCGGACGGCCCCCGGATGGTCCAGCGCCATCCGGTGCAGGACACGGGCGCCGCGGTCATGGCCGGCTGCGCTGAAGGCTTCGAAACCGAGCGCCGCCATGAGCTCGACCTGATCCCCGGCCATTGCCCGGAAGGAATAGTTCGCGTGGTTCGGCAGGCCGCGCGGCTTGCTGCTGTCGCCATAGCCGCGCAGGTCGCTGGCAACGACGGTGAAATGCCGCGCCAGGGCAGGGGCGAGCTTGCGCCACATCAGGTGCGTCTGCGGGCAGCCATGCAGGAGCAGCAGCGGCGGCCCGTCGCCGCCGATGCGGCAGTGGATCGCCGCTTCGCCGACTTCGACCGTCCTCGCACGGAACGTCTCAAAGGCCTCGCCGCTCGCCTCGACGACATCAGCTCGCATAGGCGGGGTCCTGCCTGTCCAGGGCGCGCTTCAGCTCGTCGAAATGGGCGAAGCTCATGCCGGAATAATCCTCCCAGTCGACCGCGGTCCGCTCGGCGAGCTCCGGGGACATCACGTTCAACGGCTGCCCTGTCGAATAGGCGAGGACCAGGGTCTGGCAGGCTCTTTCCAGGAAATAGAGATCCTCGAACGCCTCGGCGATCGTCGGGGCGACGACCAGCACGCCGTGATTGCCCATCATCAGCACGCGGCGATTGCCCAGGATGTCGGCGAGACGGGCGCCCTCGGCGGCGCTGTCCGCGATGCCGCCATAGGCGCGATCGACGGCGATGCGGTTGTAGAAGCGGGCCGTGTTCTGATCGATCGGCGGCACTGTCGGGTCGGCGAGGGCGGCCACCGCCGTGGCATAGGGCGGGTGCAGATGCAGGATGCTGCGGGCCTGGGGCAGCCGCGCATGGAGCTGGCCGTGGATGGCCCAGGCGGAGGGATCGGGCGCGTCGGGGCGCTCCATCGTCCGGTCGTCGTCCGCGTCCAGGGCGAGCAGCTCGCTCGCGCGGATGCCGGAGAAATGGCGCCAGCGCGGGTTCATCAGGAAGCGCCGGCCGTCCGGCGAGAGGCTGGCGCTGAAGTGATTGCCGACCGACTCGTGCCAGTTGAACTGCGCCGCCAGCCGGAAGGCCGCGGCCAGGTCCACGCGCAGCCGCCGCTCCGTTTCGAAAACGGAACCATCGACATCGGGCCTCTCGCTTTGCATGGGAGCTCCTCCGCTGAGATGGCCATTATCGGGCACCCCCGACGGGGTCTTTGACGTTTCCTGCGCATGTCTGAAAATGGCAAGTCTCGCACGCTGGTCCGGTCATGCCGGTTCGCTTCGGCTTCCTCCTCCTGCGCCTCTTCCCGATGTACGTGGTCGTCCTGGCGACGGAGGCGTTGCGCCTCGCCAACCAATATGCGGGGCGACGCGTGTTCGACTGGCAGTTCCTCGGCGACGGAGCGGCGGTCGAGGCGAGCAACGGCATCCGCGTGGATTGCGATGCCGCGCTCTCCGAAGCCGCCGATCTCGCCTATGCCTTCGTCGTGGCGGGCGACGACCAGACCCGGACGCTGACGCCACGGATCCGCAACGCGCTGGTGCGCATCGCCGGCACCGGCACCGTCGTCGGCGCCATCGACAGCGGCACCTTCGTGCTCGCCGAAGTCCGCCTCATCCGAGGCCGCAAGGTCACCGTCCATCCCCTGGCTGCCTCGGCGTTTCGCGAGCAGTTTCCGGACGTGGCCGTGCAGGACGGCCCCGTCGTCGTCGACGGCCCGCTGATCACCTGCGCCGGCGGCGTTGCCACCGTGCGGCTCATGCTCACGCTGATCGAGCGGCATTGCGGCGCGGCGGTCGCCCGCGACGTCGCCACCGACCTGGTGCTCCCCACTCCCGAGATCGGCTCGAGGGGACGGGCCCACACGCAGGATCGGGAGGAGGGGCGCGACGACAGGTTGGAGACCCTGCTGCAGGTCATGCGGCAATCCATCGAGGCGCCGCTCTCTCTCCCCGCCCTTTCCCGGCGCGCGGGGCTCTCGGAGCGACAGATCGCGCGGCTGTTCGAGCGGGCCGTGGGTGAAGCCCCCATGGCCCATTATCGGAAGCTGCGGCTCAACCATGCCAGGCAGCTCCTGTTCCAGAGCAGCCTCTCCGTCTCGGAGATTGCACTGGCGTCGGGGTTCCGGTCCGTGTCGGCCTTCTCCCGATGCTTTGCCGCCGAGTTCGGCCGCTCGCCGCGCCAGCTCCTGACCAAGCTGCGCGATGCCGGCCATGCCGATGCCGTCCCGGCCGAAAATTTCCGCAAGCGCATCAGATTGCGCGACGACCGCCAGGAGGGGTGAGGTTCTCGGGATTCCGCGGACGTCCCGGCGAACCGGACCGGGCGACGGTCGCTTCCTGCAGCGCTTCAGGCATGTCGCCCGTGATTCTCTCATCCGGGGGCGACCCTGCGCACGCGCTCACGAGAACAGCGAGCCGCCGTTCTGTGGCATTGAACCCGATGGATGTGAGGCGGATGGCGTGCCATGATGACGGGTACCGGAGAAGCCTGTCCCGCGTTCGTGCAAAAGAGACGGGCCTGCGGCGCGTGCCCGGATGGCATGGACCTCGTGGCCATCGGAAGGCTGGAGACGGGCGGTTCAGGTGGAATGAGCTGCGCGAGCAGTGATCAGTTGCAGTTCAGAAACAAGAATTACACTTCCAGATACAATCTGGAAAAACTTGGGTCATAATCGCGACAAGTTTTCGGTCGTATTTTGCGTGCGTCACGTAGCGTAGAAATAGAGACGCGATAGTCTCGAGTAACTGTGCAACTGACGCGAAAGGCAGAGTCACTGAATGTGTATGCCCGAGTCCGGTATGCTGTCACCGCAGTTTGTAATTCCCAGATTGACGCAAAAGTTGGTCTCGACAAGCGGAATGGCTTTGGCGGCCGGGAGCAAGGCCTTGATGGATCGGGGAAGCGGCTCGACAGTCCGAATAGCCTCATGCCGGCGTTTGTAAACCCAACTCGCCTTCATCAAATATGAAATGGATTGCAGGGATATATGTTGCGTTCGATAGGATTTTTCTGAGAATAATTCTGTGCACAATATTAATTGTATCTCTTGTCTATGCTTGCGATAGGCCGATCGAGAATATTCCTGTTCCGGATTCCATCAAAGTGGCGTCGCATCCCCATAAGCTTTACTATTCCTATTGTCTGGTTGATATTTATAAACTAGATGAAGTTTTCGCTGAGATTCTATTGCAGGATGGTCTTCGTAGTGCTCTCGATAGCGTCGGTGCAACGACACCGATAGTTCCCACACCGACGTATCGCGGAGATTTTCCGCCAAGAGAGTTGGAGTATGGCGAATATTGGTATCGATCTCCCCTCGATGCCGGGACATTCAGAGAAACTAGTCGAAGGGGCCACTTGGTTGGTGAACTGTCGGATTGTTTGAATAAGGCTAGAATATTTGAAGGTGACCTGCTGTTTAAGGATAATTATATGGGTGCCTTTGTTTCGTTTAGAGCACATAATGAATTTCTTTATGTCATGATACCAGACAAAAAATTGCTTCTGGCGGCAAAAATAATAGACTAATGAAAGAGGTGAAGCAAAAATATTAATCTTACGCGAGAATGATGATGCGTCATTTGGATGCCGGCAATGCGACATACTTTGACGTTCGATAGATTTCGAAGGCAATGCCAAGTTCAGTGACTGTAAGAAATCTTCTCAAGCTCATCTTCGTGTTCCAGCCTTCCTTCGGGCACGACTCGATCGGCGGCTTCATCGCCACCGGCTCGACCCACGACACCATCAATGTCGACCACACGGTGTTCGCCGACTGGGCCCACCTCCTCGCCGCCTCGGCCTAGTCGGCAGCGACGTCATCATCACGGCGGACGCCAACGACACCATCACCCTGAAGAACGTCACCCTCGCCAGCCTGTCGCAGAGCGACTTCAAGTTCACCTGATCTCGCCGGCCGGCGCCGGCCTCACGGACGCCGGTTCCGCACGCCCGCTCACGAGAACAGCGAGCCGCCGTTCACCCCGATGGTCTGCCCGGTGATGTAGCCGTCGCCGACCAGCAGCAGGACGGCCTGCGCGATCTCCTCGGCGGTGCCGACGCGGCCGACCGGGATGCGGGCGGCGGCGCCGGCTGCGATGAGCGGCTGGCCCATCTCCGTGTCGATCAGGCCGGGCGCCACGGCGTTGACCGTCACGCCCTCCGGCGCCAGGCGCAGGGCATAAGCGCGGGTCAGGCCTTCGAGCCCGGCCTTGGCGGTGCCGTAGGCGATGCTGACCGAGCCGGCGCCGATACGGGCGCCGATCGAGGAGATGTTGACGATCCGGCCCCAGCCCCGCGCCCGCATGCCCGGCAGCACGGCCTGGGTGCACAGGAAGGCGGATTTCAGGTTGACGGCGATGGCCTGGTCGAAATCCGCCTCGGTGATGTCGTCGAGGCCGCGCGGCGCCGCCATGCCGGCATTGTTGACGAGGATGTCGATGGGGCCGAGCCGCTCTTCCACCTCGTCGACCATGCGCTGCACCGCGCCGGCATCAGAGACGTCGGCGGCAACGGCGACGGCGCGGGCGCCGCTGCGGTTGAGGGCCGCGACGACCTCGGCCGCGTCCTCGCCGCGCTCGCGATAGTTCACCGCGACCGCGGCGCACGCCCTGGGGAGCGCCAGAGCGATCGCCTTGCCGATGCCGCGCGAGCCGCCGGTGACCAGCGCGACACGGTTCTTCCCTTCAGACATCTCGACTTCCCCGACTTGCTCCCGCGAGGATAGGGCGCGGCGGGCTTCGATGCGCGCGAAAAAAGCGCGTGAGACGCGAAGATCCTTCCGGCCGGTATCGGCATCGCCGGGTTGCGACGTCAGCGTGGCGCCCGAGCAGCGGCCGGCAGCGCGCGCGCCGGCCCCGCCCCGCTGCCGCTCGACGCGCGGCCTTCTTATTTCCGAATCCATTGTCGATTATCGATGGACGCTCGATTCTCTCGCTGAAGCCCTGCCCGAAACCGGAGCCCCGCCCACGATGGTCCAACCGGCTCAGATCGCCGCCATGCAGCGCCCGCCCGCGGAGATCGCCCATGCGGAGGAGCTGGCGGCACTGCGCCGGTCGGACAAGGGCCCGCGCCCGCCGGGCTGGACCCTGTCGCTGCAGGCGGTGAAATCCTTCATCCTGGGCGGGCACGGCGGCGCGCCGAAGCTGGTCTGCGCGCCGGCCCTGGTCGAGCGGGCCATGGTGACCCTCGCCACCTCCCGCGCGCTGCTGCTGATCGGCGAGCCCGGCACGGCCAAGAGCCTCCTGTCCGAGCTGCTCGCCGCGGCGATCAGCGGCGATTCCACCCTGACCATCCAGGGCGGCGCCTCGCTCACCGAGGACCAGATCAAATATGGCTGGAACTATGCGCTGCTGGTCAGCGAGGGGCCGACGCGTCGCGCGCTGGTGCCCGCGCCGCTGCACCAGGGCATGGCGAGCGGGCGCATCGTCCGCTTCGAGGAGATCACGCGCTGCCCGCTCGAAGTGCAGGACAGCCTCCTCTCCATCCTCTCCGACCGCGTCATGGCGGTGCCGGAGCTGGCGGGCGAGGACGGCATGGTGTTCGCCCGGGAGGGCTTCAACCTCATCGCCACGGCCAACACCCGCGACCGCGGCGTCAACGACATGTCGGCCGCCCTGAAGCGGCGCTTCAATTTCGAGACCGTGTTCCCGATTCGCGACGCCGACGAGGAGCTGGCGCTGGTGAAGCGCGAGGCGGCGCGGCTGCTGGCCCGCTCCGGCGTGCCGCGCGTGCCGGACGACGACGTGCTGGCGGTGCTGGTCACCTGCTTCCGCGAGCTGCGCGAGGGCGTCACCGACGAGGGCGCCGGCATGGAGCGGCTGAGCTCGGTGATGAGCACGGCCGAGGCCGTCAGCGTCGCCCATGCGGTCGGCGTGCGCGGCCATTTCCTGCGCGGCGACGCCGGCCGGCCGGAGGACATCGTCGAATGCCTGGCGGGCACGGCCGCCAAGGACAGCGCCGAGGACCTGATCAAGCTCCGGCGTTATCTCGAGCAGAAGGCCTCGAAGCGGTCGGGCGAAGCATGGAAGGCCTTTTATGGGGCTCGGCATCTTCTCACGCCGTGACGCCGGCGCGGCGCACGCGCAAGCCGACCGGCTCACCGTGCTGGGGGTGCGGCATCATTCGCCCGCCTGCGCCCGCATGGTGGGCGAGGCGATCGGCCGGCTGCGCCCGGCCTTCGTGCTGATCGAGGGCCCGGCGGACTTCAACCCTCATCTCGGCGACCTCCGGCTGGCGCATGCGCTGCCGGTCGCGATCTTCAGCTTCCATGCGACGGCGGAGCGCCGGCAGGCATCCTATTCGCCGTTCTGTGCCACGTCGCCGGAATGGCAGGCCCTGCAATCGGCCTGGCGGGTCGGGGCCGAGCCGCTGTTCTGCGACCTGCCGGCCTGGCACCCCGATTTCGGCGACCGGACCAACCGCTATGCCGACCTGCATGGCCGGCGCGCCGCCGCGGCCGAAGCCTCCCTCGGCCAGGCGCTGGGCGAGGATGGCCGCGACGCCGTCTGGGATGCGCTGGCCGAGCAGGCGGCGCCCGAGGAGCTCGGCGCCCGGCTGGAGCGCTATTTCGACCTGCTGCGGCCGGACGGGGCGGAGGACCCGGCGGAAGAGGCGCGGGAACGCTTCATGGCGGCCCATGCCGCCTGGGCGCTGCGCGAGGCCGGTCGCGGACGTGTCGTGCTGGTCTGCGGCGGCTGGCACGCCGAGGCGATCCGCCGGTACATCAGCGACGCCGACGGCGAACGGCCGCCGGTGCCGGAGCCGGCGGGGGAGGAGAGGGCCGGCAGCTATCTCGTGCCCTATGACTATCAGCGCCTCGACCGCTTCACCGGCTATGCCTCGGGCATGCCGTCCCCGGCCTATTACGAGGCGGTGCTGGAGCGCGGGCTCGGCCCGGCCGCCGACTGGGCCGAGCAGGCGGTCGCCGCGGCGCTGCGGGCGGCCGGCCAGGTGGTCTCGACCGCGGACCGGATCGCCTGGCGCACCCATGCCGAAGCGCTTGCCCTGGCGCGCGGCCACCGCGCCCTGCTGCGGGCCGACCTCCTGGACGCCGCGCTGGCGACGCTGGTCAAGGACGGGCTGGAGCGGCCGGCGGCCTGGACCCAGGCGGGTGCCGTGGCTGCCGGCACGCATCCCGCGCTCGTCGCCATGCTGCGCGCCATGACCGGCACGCGTCACGGGCAGCTGGCGGCGGGGACGCGGCAGCCGCCGCTGGTCGCCGACGTGGCGGAGCGCCTCGCCGCGGCGGAGCTGGCGCCCGGCCCGACCTGGCGCCGGGTCGAGCTCGACTGGGGCCAGCCGTTCGACCGCGAGCGCGCCCATGTCCTGCACGCGCTGCACATCCTCGGGCTGCCCGGGCTGGAGCGGCTGGAGGGGCCGTCGGCCGCCGAGGCGCGCCTGCCGGTCGAGGCGTTCCGGATCTTCGCGCATCGCGACGCGCAGGGCGCGCTGATCGAGGCCTCCCGCTGGGGCGGGACGCTGCCGATGGCCGCCGCCGCGCTGCTGGTCGAGCGGGCGGCCCGGGCGCAGGGCGATCTTGCCGCCGTCGCCGCCTGCCTGTCCGATGCCCTGTTCGCCGGCCTGCTCGGCCTCGACGACGCCCTGACACGCCAGCTCGAGGCCGGCATCGCCGGCTCGCACGACATCGCCGCCATCGGCAAGGCCGGGCTCGGCGTGGTCAGGCTCTATCGCTTCGCCGGCATGTTCGGCGCCGCGGCGCATCAGGGGCTGGGGCGGCTCGGCGTCGGCGTCTTCGCCCGCGTGCTGTGGCTGATCGAAGCCATCGAGGACGAGGCGGAGGGGCTGCGCGCCGTCGAGGCGGTGCTCGCCTGCCGCGACATCCTGCGCGACTGCCCGGACCTGCCGGTCGATCGCGCCGCCCTTCTGGCGGCGCTCGGCCGCTGCCTCGCCAATCCCGATGCGGCCGCCGCCGTGGCGGGGGCGGCGCTCGGCTGCCTCATCGCCTGCGGCGAGAGCGACGTCGCTGGCGCGCCACAGCGTATCCGCGGTTACAGCCGTGCCGACCGGCTCGGTGATTTCCTGTCCGGGCTGTTCGCTCTGGCGCGCGAGGAGATCGCCGCCGAGCAATCGGTCATGGCAGCGGTGTCGCGGCTGGTGTCGGACTGGGCCGGGGACGAGTTCCTGACCGCCTTGCCGGCCATGCGCCAGGCCTTCGCCTGGTTCCCGCCGCGCGAGCGCGAGCGGCTCGCCCGCGCGGTCCTGCACGCCCACGGCTTCGGCGAAGCCGCCGCCGAGGTCGAGGCGCTCGCCTGGATGCGCCAAGGCATCCGCGTCACCGACCAGGCCGCGGCCATGGCGCTGGAGGCGGCCGTGGCCGAGCGCCTGGCTCGGGCCGGTCTCGCCTGACGACGAACGAGGAGGAAGACGGATGGAACGCTACGAGCTGATCGAGGGCACATCGTCGAAGTTCTGGGAGGTCGCCGTCGACGGCCGGACGCTGACCGTGCGCTTCGGGCGGATCGGCACGCAGGGCCAGGCCAAGGAGAAGGACTTCGACAGCGCCGACGCTGCGACGAAGGAGAAGGACAAGCTCGTCAAGGAAAAGACCGGCAAGGGCTATGTGGCGGCCGGTTCCGCCCCGCCGGCGCCGAAGGCCTCGGCTCCCGCCACCGCGGCCAAGCCGGCCGCGGATCCGGCGCCAGCGCCGGCGGTGAAGGAAGAGCCGGCGGCTGCGGCGGCCGAGCCGGCCGCGCCGATGCCGGCGGCCTCCGACGAGCTGGAGACCGTGCTGGCGCGCGCTCTTCCCACCCGGTCGCGGCCCGGAGGCGGGCTTGACGGCGCCCTCGCATGGACGGCCTTGCGCAGCCTGCTCCTGCCGATGCTGCCGAAGGCAGCCGAGAAGGAGGCGGATGCGGTGCGCTGGATCGAGGAGCACATGGGCGAGGACGGCCCGAAGACGGCCGGCGGCGCGGTCGGCTGGCTCAAGGCGACGTTCGGCGGGCGGGCGGCGCCGCAGGGCATCGACGCGGCCCAGGCCGTCGATTGGGTCCGGGCCATCATCCGCGTCTCCTCCGCCCTGTTCCCCACCAATCGCTGGCAGCGCGGCGCGGAAGAGGCGGCGCAGTCCAACGGTCTCGCCGCCTTTGCCCGATGGCTGGTCGAGACCGCCGGGGCCGCGACGGCCGTCGATGCGGCGCAGCGCCTGCGGGCCCTGGTTCCGCCGGCCAATCGCCACTACGAGACCTCGTCCTGGAGCTCGCGGGTCGATCTCGCCTTCCGCGACGCCCTGGTGAAGGCGCCGGACGCCGACTATGACGCGGCGGTCGCCTTTGCCCTCGAAGCCTGCAAGGGCGGCGCGGACTGGGAGGCGCAGGCGCATCTCGCCTTCATCCTCGCCGACGATCGCCCGGCGGCGCATGCCCTGCAGGCGCTCGCGGTGCTCGAGGCCGCGGCCGCGTCGGGCCTCGACGTCGGCAACACGCTCGCGATGGTGCCGCTGATCGCCGAGGCACCGCCCGCGGATGCGGCGCGCTGGCGGGTGAAGAAGACCTATTTCTTCTATTTCTCCTATTGCGACATCAGCGCGGCGCAGGTCGCGGCGACGGCGCTCGCGGCGGCGCGGCAGCACGGCCAATCCGCCCTGCCGGCGCTGGATTGGCTGCTCCACTATGCCACGGAGGAGGATCGCACCGGCATCGCCCGCGTGGTGCTGGCGACCGACGAAGCCGGGGCGCTGGCGCTGCTCGTGCCGCATCTGCACGAGAAGTGGATCCGCGCGGCGCTGGACGGCGCCATGGAGGCGGCCCCGGCCCGGACCTTCCGCCAGTGCCTTTCGGTCATGGCCTCGGGCCGCGCCGAGCCGGCGATCCGCTCGCGCATCATGGAGGCGGCAAAGCATCATTCACCGGAGACGTTGCGGCACTGGGCCGGCGGGGATCCGAAGGCGGCAAACTATCTCGAGCGGGTGCTGGACACCCGCAATGTCGGCATGGCCGCAGCCGAGGCCGTCCCCGCGGTGCTGCGCGATCCGCCCTGGCGCAGGAAGGCCAAGGCCAAGGACGACATCGTGCTCGATCTCGCCCCGATCGCGACGCCGTTCCGCTATGGTCCGGGCTCCGAGCCCGTCGAGAAGAGCTACTGGCACAAGGCGAGGATTCGCGTTCTCAAGACGACGGACGAGTTGGTGCGCTACATCGCCGAGACCGAGGCCAAGCCCATGCCGAGGTGGTACGAGGTGCCGCCCGCGACGTCCCTGCCGAAGGCGGGCGACGACGAGGCCGCCGTGCTGGCCTGGCTGGGCCGGCGGCTGGTGGAGATCGATCGCGCCCGAACCTGGGCGCTGCACTCCGCGGGCTGGGATGGCCTGATCGCCGGCGCGGACGAGCAGCCCGACGCCCTGGCGCTGATGCTCTGGGGCTGCGCCGGGCCGATGATCGGCAGCCATCATTGGCAGAGCATCTTCCCGCCGATGATGGCGCGCTTCGGCGAGCGGGCCTTGCCCGGCCTCCTCAAGCAGCTCGAAACCGATCCGATCAAGGTCCTGACCGCTGCTGTCGGCGTCGACGCCGGCGAGATCGCGCCGCACGCGGCCCGGGCGCTGCTCAAGCTGAAGAAGGCACGCCCGCCGGCCATCGCCTGGCTGCGCCGCCATCCGACCACGGCGATCACCCGGCTCATTCCCGATGCCGTCGGCAAGCCTGGGGCGGCGCGGGAGGCGGCCGAGACCGCCCTGCGCTGGCTCGCAGCCGACACCGAAGGCGCGCGCGCCGGGATCGAGGCGGTCGCGGCCACCTATGCCGCGCGCGCGCCGCGGGCGGCGGAGGCCGTGATCGAGGTGCTCGATCGCGATCCGCTCAGCCGCCATCCCGCGCGCATCGGCAAGCTGCCGGCCTGGTTCGAGCCGGGCGCTCTCGCCCGGCCGGTGCTGAAGGAGGGCGGCGCGCTGCCCGACGAGGCGGTCGAGGCCCTGGCCGAGATGCTGTCCTTCAGCACGCCGGAAGCGGTCTATGCCGGTATAGACATGATCAGGCAGGCCTGCACCCGCGAGAGCCTCGCCGCCTTCGCCTGGGACCTGTTCTCCGCCTGGCTGGCCGAGGGCGCCCCGTCCAAGGACGGCTGGGCCATGCGGGCGGTGGGCTGGCTCGGCGACGACGAATGCGCCCGCCAGCTGACGCGGCTCATCCGCAAATGGCCGGGAGAGGCCGCCCATGCCCGCGCGGTCACCGGCCTCGACGTGCTGGTCGACATCGGCAGCGACGTCGCCCTGATGAATCTCAACGGCATCGCCGAGAAGCTGAAGTTCAAGGGCCTCCAGGATAAGGCGCGCGAGAAGATCGCCGCCCTGGCCGAGGCACGCGACCTGACGCCGGAGGAACTGTCCGACCGGTTGGCGCCCGACCTCGACCTCGACGAGCGCGGCGGCCTCGACATCGTCTTCGGCGAGCGCCGCTTCCGCGCCGGCTTCGACGAGTTCCTGAAGCCCTGGGTCAAGGACGCGACGGGCCAGCGGCTGAAGGACCTGCCCAAGCCCAACAAGTCCGACGATCCCGAGCTGGCCGAGGAGGCCGTCAAGCGCTGGAGTGCCCTGAAGAAGGATGCGCGCGCCGCCGCCAGCCTGCAGATCTCGCGGCTCGAGACCATGCTGTCGACCTCGCGCCGCGTGCGGCCGGCGGTGTTCTGGACCTTCTTCGCCGCCCATCCCCTGATCCGGCACCTGACGCAGCGCCTGGTCTGGGGGCGCTACGACAATGACGACCCGGCCGCGGGCCCGTCGGCGATCTTCCGCGTCGCCGACGACCTCTCGGTCACCGACGCGAAGGACGACGCGCTCGACCTCGACGTTTCCGAGGACGCCGCCGGGCTGGTCGGCCTCGTGCATCCCTTGCAGCTTCCGCCCGGCGGGCTCGATGCCTGGGGCGCGCTGTTCGGCGATTACGAGATCTCCCAGCCCTTCCCGCAGCTCGGCCGCGAGACCTATGCGCTGGAGCCGCCGGAGAAGGCAGCCTCCGAAATCCACCGCTTCGACGGCATCAAGATCGAGTCGCCGCGCCTGCGCGGCATGGCCAGCCGTGGCTGGGAGCTCGGCGCGCCGCAGGACGGCGGCGGCATCTGGTGGCTGGAGCGGCCGGTGAAGCTGCGGGACGGAACGGTCAAGACGGCGATGCTGACGTTCGAGCAGGGCCTCGTCACCGGCGGCGCCGAATTCGAGGACAAGCTGCAGACGCTGAAGGTGCTCTCCCTGCACGGCCCCTATCAGCGGGCCTCCAGCGCGGACCGGACCTTCGGCGAGCTCGATGCGATCAGTGCCAGCGAGATGCTGCGGGGCCTCAGCCTGCTGGCCGAGGCCGCGGTCCCATGACGGCGCCTCTTCCTCTCGACGACCTCACCCGCTGGCGCCTCATCCTGGGCGAGGCCGCCGACGGCGCCTGCCGCTCGGGCGGCTGCACGCTGTCGGGCGGGGCGCTGGCGATGGACGCGGCCCTGGACTGGCTCTACGGCCGCGACGACGAGGACGGGGCGCGCAACATCAGCCGGCAGGGCGGGCGCGGCGCCTCCAGCCTGACGACGCCGCAATGGATCAACGACATCCACCGGCTGTTCCCGAAGGAGACGATCGAGCGGCTCGAACGCGACGCCATCGAGCGCTACGCCATCGAGGACGTGGTGACCAATCCGGAGGTGCTGGCGCGGGCCGAGCCGAACGAGACGCTGCTCAAGGCGGTGCTGCGCACCAAGCACCTGATGGCGCCCGACGTGCTGGTGATGGCGCGCAAGCTGGTGCAGGCGGTGGTGCGCAAGCTGATGGACCAGCTCAGCCGCGAGCTCGCCGTCGCCTTCTCCGGCGTGGTCGACCGCCGCCGGCACAGTCGCCTCAGGACCGCGCGCAATCTCGACGTCCGCCGGGTGCTCAGGGACAACCTGAAGCACTATGATCCCGATCGCCGGCGGCTCACGGTGGAGCGGCTGCATTTCTTCGCCCGCAACCAGCGGCACCTGAAGCGCTGGCAGGTCATCCTGCTGGTCGACCAGAGCGGGTCCATGCTCGACTCCGTCATCCATTCGGCAGTCACGGCCGCCTGCCTCTGGGGCCTGCCGGGCATCCGCACCCATCTCGTCGCCTTCGACACGGCGGTGGTCGACCTGACGCGCGACGTCGAGGACCCCTGCGAGCTCCTGATGAAGGTGCAGCTCGGCGGCGGCACCGACATCCAGCAGGCCGTCGCCTATGCCGCCGGCCTGATCGACCAGCCGGAGCAGGCGATCGTGGTGATCATCTCCGATTTCTTCGAGGGCGCCAGCGAGGCGATGCTGGTGCAGCGGGTGGCGGGGCTCACCGGCCAGCGCACCCGGGTGCTGGGGCTGGCGGCGCTCGATTCCGAGGCCCGGCCGAGCTACGACCGCGCCATGGCCGCCAGGCTGGTGGCGGCGGGAGCCGAGGTCGGCGCGATGACGCCGGGCGAGCTCGCCGGCTGGCTGGCCGAGAAGATCGGGCGGTAGGCGGGATGGCCAGGGCCGACCTCCTCGCCCTCACCGATGACGGCCTCGTCCAGCTTGCCAATGCCGGGCTGGTCAAGCGGGCGCAGCGCGAGCTCGCGGCCGGCGCGGGCCCGGCTGTGGAGGAGCTGGCGGACGGCACCATCGCCGCGCGCTTCGCCGACGGCACGCAGACGCGCCTCATGCCGGGGCAAGCGCTGGCGGATGCGCGCTGCACCTGCCCGTCCTCCGGCGTCTGCCGGCACCGGGTCATGCTGGCCATGGCCTATCGCGAGGGGGGCGCATCGACGCGCGACGACGCGCCGGCCGCCGCCGAGGCCTGGACTCCGGCCTCGCTCGACCTCGAGACCGTCGAGGCGCAGCTGCGCCCGGCGGCGCGGGCCGAGCTCGCCCGGCTGCTCGCCGCCCGCCATACGGTGAGGCTGGATCATGGCCGGACGCCCGGCGCGCGCCTGCCGATGGCGACCGTGCGGTTTCTGGTTCCGGACGACGTGTCCTATGCGCGGTGCGATTGCGCCGAGACCCGGGGCTGCGTGCATGTGGCGCTGGCGATCCGCGCCTTCCGGGCCGCGAACGGCGCGGACGAGGCGGTGATTGGCGAGGCGGCGCCGGGCGACGACACGGATGGGCTGCGGCTTGCGTGCGAGCACGTGGCGGAGGGGCTGCTGACCCTCGGCGTGACCGCCGGCACGGCCGCCCACGGCCAGGCGATCGCGCAGGCGCGGGACGAGGCCCGGGCGCTCGGGGCGGCGCAGGCGCTGCTGACCATCGACGCGCTGGCCGAGCAGATCGAGGCCTACGAGGCACGCAGCGCACGCCACGACGAGGCCGTCGTGCTCCGCCTCGCGGCGGAGCTCTGCGCCCGCATGCGGGCTGCCGACCGGGCCGCCACGCTCGGCCTCGGCGAGCCCTTCGAAACCGAGATGACCAAGTCGCGCCTCGTCTCGCTCGGCGCCCGGCTGCGCCAGGAGGGCGCGGACGTCCGTGCCTCCGTGCTCCTGGCCGACAGCGACACCGCCGCCATCATGATGGTCGAGAAGCTGTTCTCGCCGTCGCCCGGCGAGACGGAGCGGTTCGCCGCGTCCTTGCCGCGCCGGCAGATGGCGAGCGGGCTGCCGCTGCTCGGCCTGGGGCGGGGGCAGGTCCTGACCAGCGTGGCGCGGCGGCGCGCCGACGGGCTGCTCGCCTTCGGCAGCGGCGCCGGCGGCCGCACGCAGGTGATGCCGCGCGACGGCGTCTTCGCCTTCCCGGCGCCGCTGACGGCACGCAGCGTGGGGGAGGTCGCGGCGGCGCTGGCGCAACGGCCGCTGTCGCTGCTGCGGCCGCGGCGGCGGATCGACGAGGTGCACGTCTTCGATGTCGAGGAGGTCCTGGGCCACGCCTGGGCCGCGGGAAGCCAGCTCTGGCACGCCGCGGTCCGCCTGAAGGATGACGGCGGGGTGCTCCATCTGGAACGCGCCTTCGACGCCGCCGCCAAGGGCGCGATCGCGGTGCTGACTGCCGCGTTCGAGGGCCGGTCCGGTCCGCTGCGCCAGGTGGCCGGGCCGGTCCGGCTGGACCATGGCGCCCTGGTGTGCGAGCCCTGGTCGCTTGCCGCCGACCGCTTCGTCGTGCCCGATCTCGATGCCGTGGATCCGGCGGCGGGCGAGGTCATCTCCGCCGCCGGGGCGGCGCCTGCGCTCCTGGACGAGGTCGAGCGGCTGCTGAGCGGCGCCCTCCATGCCGGCAGCCGTGCCCAGGGCGGCCCGATGCAGAGGCTCGCGGAGGGGCTGGCGGCGCGGCTGGAGGCCGAGGGTTACCGCATGCTGGCCCCACGCCTGCGCCGCTGGCTCGCCGGCACGGCCGATGCCGCCGCCTTCGCCGATGCGGCGATCTGGCTGCTGGCGCTGCGCGAGAGCCAGGAGGCCGGCGTGCCGGGGTGACATGGAACCGGCCATAGGCCGGTGGGCTCCTATTGCCGCTGCGCCTTGAGGCGATGGCGGTGGGCGGCCTGCTTCGCCCGGTTGCCGCACAGGGCCATGCTGCACCAGCGCCGTGCGCGGCCGCGGGTGTGATCGGCGAAGAGCAGCGTGCAGGCCGGCCCCTCGCAGGCCTTCACGTCGGCGAAGTCCTCGGTGCAGACGAAATCCGCCAGCGCCTCGCCGATCGGCAGCAGCAGCGCCTCCGGCGTGCGCCAGCGGCGGATCGTCCGGCGCTGGAACGGCCCGCTGCCGTCTCCGGTTCGAGGGATGATCCGGCTGAACGCGTCCTCGCGCTCCAGCAGGCGGTTCAGCGGCGTGAGCTCGGCGAGCGCGTCGGCGGCGAGCGGGCGGCCCTTGTGCCGGCGCACGAAGCCCCGGAACCATTCGCGCAGGCTCCTGGCCTGGTCGGCGACCGTGTCGAGCTCGCCCGGCAGCGCGTGCGCCGCGACGCTCTCCAGCGCCTCGGCCGGCACGAGCCGCGCCTGCTCCAGCCAGCGCAGGAGCCCCTCGCCGTCGTCGATCCAGTCGACCGGCGTGTCGACCGGCGTTGCGATCGAATTCAGGAAATCCAGGCCGGGCGCATCGCCGATGAAAATCGCAGGGGCGTGGACCATCGCCAACTCCGAACCATGGGCCCGACGGCATCCACCGCGGCACCCGTCCGTGACCGTTCGACACGCATAACCTCTCCGAGGCCTATTGACAAGTTACATCAGCGATCGTAACCCTCTTGTTGTCATTTATCAGGTTATGATTCCTTTGGGTCCGATTCAGAGGGGAGACCGGCGATGTCTGCCGACGATGCGACTGTGGTGCTCGTGCACGGCGCCTGGGCCGACGGATCGAGCTGGGCGAAAGTCATCGGGCCGCTGGCGGCCGAAGGCCTGGCGGTGGTGGCGGCGCCGCTGCCGCTGACCTCGTTCCGCGACGACGTGGCGGCGCTCGACCGCACCCTCGAACGCGTGGCGGGGCCGGTTGTCCTCGTCGGCCATGCCTATGCCGGCGCAGTGATTGCGGCGACGCGCAGCGACAAGGTGACGGCGCTGGTCTATGTGGCGGCGCTGGCGCCGGACGAGGGCGAGACGGTGCTGGACGTGTTCACCCGCGCGCCGCCGCATCCCCAGGCGCCGAAGCTCGCGCCGGACGGCCATGGGCTGATCTGGCTGCCCCAGGCGGCGTTCGCTGCTGCCTTCGCGCAGGACGCCTCGGCCGAGGAGCAGGCCCTGCTGGCGGCGGTGCAGCGGCCGATCTCGCCGGCCTGCATCACCGTCGCGGTGGATCGGCCGCTCTGGCGGGACCGGCCGTCCTGGTTCCTGGTGGCCGAGCAGGACCGCATGATCGCGCCCGAGACCCAGCGCTTCATGGCGGCACGGATGCAGGCGCGGGTGCGCACGCTCCCGGTCGACCACGCGCCGCTCGTCACCGCGCCCGGTGCGGTCGTGGACATCATCCTCGAAGCAGTGAGGCAGGCCGCCTCCGACGCTCCGGGCGCCCGGGCCTGATCGTCGCTCGATCGCTTCCGGTCGGCGGAGACAGGCGTCCGCGCGTCGGGCCGCCGGCGGGCCGGACCTTCATATCAGTAACCTGTCATATGCATTCATGAAAGTTACAATCTCGAAGGAGGACCAGACAATGACTGCCATCACCTATCGCACGGCCGACGTGGACGGCTTCAAGATCTTCTATCGCGAGGCGGGATCGGCGGGCGCGCCGAAGCTCTTGCTGCTGCACGGCTTTCCCAGCGCCGGCCATATGTTCCGCGACCTCATCCCGCTGCTGGCCGACCGCTTCCACATCGTCGCGCCCGACCTGCCGGGCTTCGGCAAGTCCGACCTGCCGGGCCGCGGCCTGACCTTCGACCGGATCGCCGAGACGATCGACCGTTTCACCGAGATCGTCGGCTTCGATCGCTACGCCGTCTACGTCTTCGACTACGGCGCGCCGACCGGCTTCCGGCTCGCCGTCCGGCATCCCGAGCGGATCACCGCCATCATCTCGCAGAACGGCAACGCGTATGAGGAGGGCCTGAGCGAGGGGTGGAACCCGATCCGGGCCTATTGGCAGGACGCCTCGCCGGCCAACCGCGAGGCGCTGCGCGCCTTCCTCCAGCCCGAGGCGACCGCCTGGCAATACACCCACGGCGTGCCCGACCCGACGCGGGTCTCGCCGGACGGCTACGCCCTCGACAGCTTCTATCTCGCCCGCCCGGGCGCCGACGCGGTGCAGCTCGACCTCTTCGGCGACTACAAGAGCAACATTGCGCTCTATCCGACCTTCCAGGCCTATTTCCGCACCCACAAGCCGCCTTTCCTGGCGGTCTGGGGGCGGAACGACCCGTTCTTCCTGCCGCCGGGCGCAGAGGCCTTCAAGCGCGACATTCCGAATGCGGTGGTGCGCTTCTTCGACACCGGCCATTTCGCGCTGGAGACCCACGCCGACGAGATCGCGGCGGCGATCCGGGAGTTCCTGCCCGGCTGAGCCCACCCCCGACGCCGGCCTCGCCGCCACGGCGAGGCCGGGCTCGACGATCGAAACCCATGATTCAGGGAGGATTCCATGCCGAAATCCGTTGCCGTCGTCACGGGCGCGAGCCAGGGCATCGGCCGGGCCACGGCGATCCGCCTGGCGCGCGACTTTTCCGCGCTGGTGCTGGTCGCGCGGAACCGGGCCAGTCTCGACGAGACCAGGGAGGCGGTGCAGGCCGCCGGCGCGCAGGCGCTGGTCGTCGACGCCGACCTGGCACGGCCCGAGGCCGCGCAGGCCGTGGTCGACCAGGCCCTGGCCGCCTTCGGCCGGATCGACGCGCTCCTCGCCATCGCCGGCGCGGTGCCGCAGATCGACCTGTTCGAGATGACCGACGCGCAATGGGACGAGGGGCTGGCGCTGAAGCTGCACGGCGCACGGCGGCTCACCATCGCCGCCTGGCCGGCGCTGAAGGCCTCGAAGGGGGCCGTGGTGCTGATGTCCGGCAATTCCGCCCTGTTCCCCAAGGCGCCTTATGCGGCCGTCGGCACCATCAACGCGGCGATCGTCGCCCTGGCGAAGGCGTTCTCGGATCGCGGCATCACCGACGGCGTGCAGGTCAACAGCGTCCTGCCCGGCCCGGTGATGACCGGCCGGCGGCGCTCCTATCTCCAGCACTGGGCGCCGCTGCACGCCATGACGGTGGAGGAGGCGACGGACCGCTTTCCCAGGGAAGCCGGCATCGCCCGCTACGGCGAGCCGGAGGAGATCGCCGAGCTGATGGCCTTCCTGGTGTCGCCGGGCGCCCGCTGGATGACCGGATCGGCGCTGCGCATGGACGGCGGCGAGGTCAAGTCGGTCTGACGGCCGTGCGGGGCGGGCTCCCGCCGGCAGGATACGGGCATGGCATCGGGGATGGAGAGCCGGACGGGCACCGCTGGATTCGGCGCAGTCCTTCGCGCAGCGGTTCCGACTATTCGAGCGTGGTCCCGCGGAGAGCGGAGGCGTTATGCCAGTTCGATCCGCGCGCGATGGCCTGGGGTTGCGGCCAGGCGTTGGTCGCGCGTCAGGAGCGGTGCGTCGAGAGCCTCGGCGAGCGCGACATAGGTGGCGTCATAGGCTGTGATGTTGTTTCGCAGCTCCCAGATCCGCGGCAGGAGGAAATCGTGCGGATATCGCCGCAAGGCGACGTCCGCCAGGTCGGCGAGGGCCATGCGGCCACGCTCGTCGTCGATATCGCCGTGCGCGGCATAGCGCCGGATGACCTGCGCGATTTCGACATCGAGCAGATGCGGTGCGTGGAGCGTCTCGCCGGGGGCAAACAACCGATGTTCGACGGCTTCAGCTGCTGGCGTGCGCAGGAGGACTTCGAGCAGGGCCGAGGCGTCGACGACGATCACGCGCGGTCGCGCTCGGTGCGAAGCGCTTCGGCCGGCGGCACGGAAAGAGCCGTTTCGGGACGACCGTGCAAGCGCGCGCGCAACTCGTCGATCGTCGGCTGTTCTGCCACCTGGTGAATCTCGCCGAGCAGATAGTCGGACAGCGACATGCCCGCCAAGGCGGCACGCGCCTTGAGCCGGCGATGCAACGCCTCCGGAACGTTGCGGATCTGGATCATCACTCCCATGCTTGGAGCATGAGAGCATGTGCCGCGCATGTCAACCGGCGATGATCGCGAGGCGTGGCGCTGCGAGCTCTCTCCCTCGTCCAGGCACGGGTTGCCGGACACTTCGTCCATCCTCGCCGCGACGCGCTCCGATCAGGACCCGGCTTGCGTCTCGCGACCCGCGACGGTCTGCGGAACGAACCGATAGTGGATCAGGTCCATGACGACAGCCTCGTTCTGCGTCGGGTTGCGGTAGCCGTGGCGACGGTCGGCGGGGAACCTCAGCGACTGCCCGTCCTCGAGCCGTCTCCACCCGTCCTCCACCAGCAGTTCGACCGCGCCGCGCAGGATGGTCACATGCTCCACGACGCCGATGTCATGCGGTTCCGAGATGCTCTCGAAGCCGGGCGCGAAGGTCAGCTCATAGAGCTCGAAGCCGAACCGGGCCTCATAGGGGAACACCAAGGCGCGCTGCATCCCTTCTTCCGACGGGCGCACCCGGAGGCGATTGGCGTCACGCAAGAGCAGGACGTCGCCTTCCCCGTGATCCGGCTCGAGCAGGGCGGTCATCGGAATCCGCAGGCCCGTCGCGATCTTCCAGAGCGTCGCAACGGTCGGCATGGATTCGCCGCGCTCGATCTGGCCCAGCATCGCCTTGCTGACCCCCGTATGCTCTGCGGTCTTGTCGAGGCTCCATCCAAGGTCTCGCCGGATCGACCTCAGGAGCTTCCCCGTGTCGACGGGGCTGATGGGGTTCATCGAAGACCGACCTCGCAAATCATGCGTCAGATATGTGCGTTATAGCGCACACCCGAAATGTGCGCTATAACGCACGCTCCTGCAGCCGCCACCATGATATCGGACCATTGCCCCATGCAGCCCGTTCGTGACCGATCCGCAGCATGCCCCGAGGCCGGGCAACCGGATACCAGGCTCGACCTCGGGCGCATCCTCGAGGCGAGGGAACGGATTTCGCGGGTGTTCCGCGATACGCCGCAATTCGACTGTCCCGCTCTCGGCGACGTGCTGGGCTGCGACGTCGTCATCAAGCTCGAGACCGCAAACCCGATCCGATGCTTCAAGGGACGCGGGACCGAGGTCGTCATGGCCCGTCTCGCGGAAAGCGGGGATCCCAAGCTCGCGGTCTGCGCCAGCGCCGGCAATCTCGGGCAGGCGCTCGCCTATAGCGGCGGGGCACGCGGCATCGGCGTGACGGTGGTCGCGGCCACAAGCGCCAACGCCGCGAAGATCGATCGCATTCGCCGGCTCGGAGCCGCCGTCGAGCTGGTCGAGGGCGACATCGAGGATGCGCGGCGGCGCGCCCGCGCGATCGCGGCCGGCGACGACGCGTTGCTCGTCGAGGACAGCGAGAACCTCGACACCTGCGAGGGCGCGGGCACCATCGGGCTGGAGCTCGTCGAAGAGGGCGACCGCATCGACACGATCCTGCTCGCGCTCGGCGGCGGCGCGCTGGCCACCGGTGTCGGCCACGTCCTCAAGTGCCTGTCGCCGGCAACGGAGGTGGTGTGCATCCAGCCCGGGGGAGCGCCGGCCATGGCCCTGTCCTGGCGGGCGCGATCGGTCGTCACCACCGACAGCACCGACACCATCGCAGACGGCGTCGCCGGCCGGTTCCCCATCGCGGCGGTCCTTCAGGACCTGCTCGCCGTGGCCGATCACGTGCCGCTGGTCGAGGAGGCGAGCATCAAGGCGGGCATGCGCCTGCTCCACCGGCACGCCGGCCTCGTGGTCGAGCCATCGGCCGCTCTCGGCGTCGCGGCCATCCTGGAGGACCCCTCGCGTTACCGCGGCAAGCGTGTGGTCACGGTGATCTGCGGGTCGAACGTGCTGCCCGAGGCGTTCTCGACGTGGACAGGGGACTAGTGTTCCGACCCTGACGGTCCGAACCGTCAGCCCGGAACCCTGGCTGGTTCAAAACTCTGGGTTGTGCTTCCGACGCAATGGCCAGGACCCAAGCCTCGGAAGCACAACACCAGATCCCGCGAACGAAGCCGCTGGCGTTGGACTGGACGCGAACGTGCCGGCATCCCAGCCCGGGAAACTCGCCGCCCGTCCTTGGGGCATCGACGCGGCAGGATGGATGCAACCGGGGCGATTCCGTGGAATGCGGCGCATCGCTCGATGCCGGCCAGCGCAGGAGGCGTCCCGGACGCGGGTGCCGTCCCGCAAACGGGATTTCCGCGGGGCTCACGCGATGCTATCCCGGCAGGCCGCCACGGAAGGACACGCCATGCAGATCCGGCCGGACGATCTCACCGGCAGCCAGACCCAGGCGCTGCTGCGCCTGCACCTTGCCGGCATGCACGCGAATTCCCCGCCCGGGCAGGTCTTCGCCCTCGACCTGTCCGGCTTGCGCGCGCCTGATGTCACCGTCTGGAGCGCCTGGGACGGCGAGGCGATCTGCGGCATCGGCGCGCTCAAGCAGCTCGACGAACGCACCGGCGAGCTGAAATCGATGCGCACCCATCCTGATCATCTGCGCCAGGGCGTCGCCGCGGCCCTTTTGGAGCACATCATCGGCGAGGCGCGGGCGCGCGGCCTCGTCAGGCTCAGCCTCGAGACCGGCAGCGGCCCCGCCTTCGAGCCGGCCCTGGCGCTCTACCGCAGGCGGGGCTTCGTCGACGGCGGGCCGTTCGGGGACTATGTCGGAAGCGGGTTCAACCAGTTCCTTCACCTGGCGCTGGATTGAGCCAGCGTCACCGCGGCGCCCTTCATCGCTGCGGATTGCAACGCCGCGTCGAGAACTTCAAGCGTTCGCAGATTGTCACGACCGGAGCTGAAATGCCGAGGCGCGCCGCCGGTCGCGACGGCCTGCGAGAACGCCTGCAGGACGGCCGGCCGGTCGTGCCGCCCCCTGACGAGCTGCAGGTCCTCGATCGGAGCGCCAGGTCGATGGATGGTCAATCGATCCCGCATGACGCCGTCCGGGCGATCGCCGCGAGATGTCCAGAACACGACGCCGTTCTCGAAATCCATCTGCCACTCGCCCGCCCACGCGGTCTGCGGCGCGCGGTCGAGCCAGGTGCCGCGGTAGCTGACGGAGACGCCGCTTGGAAACAGGGCGACGATCGCTCCGGCCGGATCTCCCGTGAAGGGACTCCCCGGCGGATTCCAGGTCCGGCAATTGATCTCGCAGGGCTCCTCGCCGACGACCATTCGCATCAGGTCGTAGTGGTGCACGGCCATGTCGACGAGCAACGGATCGGGCAGCCCCCAATAGCGGTAGCCCTCGCTCGGGGCATGCCTGCGAAAGTCGATCTTGACCGAGTGCAGCGGCCCCAATTGCCCCGAGCGCACGATGTCGGCAGCCATGACCGGTGTCGGATAGTATCGGTAGTTCTGGCTGACCATCAGCGTCAGGCCGAGGCGCTCGGCCAGCGACACGACGGGGGCGGCCTCCGCGGGAGAGCGCGCGAACGGCTTTTCGACGACGACATGCTTGCCCGCCTCGAGCGCCTGCATCGTCACGGCAACGTGGTGCTCCAGGGGCAGGCTGACGACGGCGGCGTCGGCCTCGACGGCCTCGAGCGCCGCCGCCAGATCGGTGAAGCAGATGTCCGCGGACACGCCGAGCTCGGCCTGCAGGCGCAGGAGGGGCGTGGGGTCGCGGTCGACATAGGCGGCGACCTCGACCTCCGGCGTCTGGTGAAACACCTCCCTCGCCCAGTCGAAGCCCCATCGGCCCAAACCGACATGGATCAGCTTCAGTCTGCTCATGCGCATTCTCCGCATTTGTCCATCGGTTCAGGAGCCGATGGGTTCGATGGCCTTGCGCCTGGTGTTCGCCGGAGCCTTGCGCACCTCGATGTCGGGGGAGGCCCATCGGCAGGCGTTGGCCAGGACACGACGGACATTCCCGTCGAAATAGGTCGGAAACGTCTCGTGCCCCGGGCGGAAGTAGAAGATGCGCCCCAGACCCCGCGTGAAGGTGCAGCCGCTTCGGACGACGTCGCCCCCCTGGAACCACGACAGGAAGATCAGCTCGTCGGGTGGCGGAATGCAGAAGGGCTCGCCATACATCTCCTCGGGCTCGAGCTCGAAACAGGGGCCGAGGCCTGCGGCGATCGGATGCGCGGGCGCCACCACCCAGAGCCGTTCCTTCTCCCCGTCGTCGCGCCAGTGGACGGTGCAATCCGTCCCCATCAGCCGCTTGAAGATCTTGGCGTCCTGGGACGAGTGCAGGGCAATCAAGCCCATGCCGGCCAGCACCCGCAGCCGGACGCGTTCGACCACGGCGTCGTCGACCGCGCCATGCGCGATGTGCCCCCACCAGATCAGGACATCGGTCTGCGCCAAGGCCGCCTCGGTCAGCCCGTGCTCGGGCTCGTCGAGGGTCGCCGTCCGGGCGTCCAGCCCGTGAACGTCCAGGCCCTGCGCGATCGCCCCATGGATGCCCTGGGGGTAGATCGCCGCGACGGCGCTGTCCCGGCGCTCGTGCCGGTATTCGTTCCAGACGAGCACGCGTGGTGCCGAATCTCGCATGTCCGATCTCCGTTCGTCGACGCAGCCCGTCGTCGTGGAATAACATAGCCGGCTAATTTATGAACGTCGGCCTTCGATGACCCCGTGAAATCATCTCGCTACTTCAGCCCCGTGCTGGCAATTCCCTGCACGATGTAGCGCTGGAAGAAGATGAATATGACAAGGATCGGAACGAGCGAGAGCAATGCCAGCGCCGCCACGTTGTTCCACTCGGTATAATATTGTCCCTTCATCAGGTTCACCCCCAGCTGCAGCGTCTGCTTTGCTTCATCCGAAAGGATGACCAGGGGAAGAGCAAAATCATTCCAGCGCCACATGAAGTTGAAGATGATCAGCACGGCGATGATCGGCTTGGCGTTCGGCAGCACGACCGACCGGAAGATGCGAAACTCGCTCGCCCCGTCCAGCCGTGCCGCCTCGATCAGCTCGTTGGGGATGCTCAGCATGAATTGCCGGGCCATGAAGATGCCCAGAGCCTCGGCTGCCCTGGGCAGGATGACGCCCCACCAGGTGTTCACCAGGCCCATCTCGGCAACGATCAGGAAGACCGGGACGATGATCACCTGAATCGGAATGGTGAGCGTGCCGATGATGGCCAGGAACAGGACGTTCCGGCCGACGAAATCCAGCTTTGCGAAGGCATACCCGCACAGGAGATTGATGAAGACCGTCAGGACCACTGCCAGGACGGAGATCATCAGCGAATTCAGCGTCCAAGACCAGAACGGCACGCGCTGGGTCGCGGTCGCAAAATTGCTCCAGACGAAGCGCGACGGGATCAGATGCATGCCCGGGGCGAAGAGCTCTTCGCTGGGGCGCACGGCCGTGGCGAAGATCCAGTAGATCGGGAACAGCATCACCACCGCGCCGAGGGCGAGGACGATCCACAGGCCGCCGTTCCCGAGGTTGGACAGGATTTTGGTCCTCTGCATCGCGGCGCTCCTGGTGTTGTGCTTCCGACGCTTGGTCCCCGACCATTGTGTTGGAAGCACAACACAAAGCATTGAACCAACTAGGGTTCCGGGCTGACGGTTCGGAACGAACCGTTGGAGTCGGAACACTAGATCAGGCTTTCCGAGCGGCGGTTGAGCCGCCACTGCGCCGCGGTGAAGGCGACGATCAGCAGGAAGAGCACGAGGCCGATGGCGCTGGCATAGCCCATCTCGGAGTCGATGAAGGCTTTCCGATAGATGTATTGGACGATGAGCGTCGTCGAGAAGCCGGGGCCGCCATTGGTCATGACATAGATCAGGTCGAAGACCTGAAACGAGAATATCACGTTGATGATCAGAAGCAGGAAGGTGGTCGGCTTCAGAAGCGGCCAGGTCACGTGCCTGAACCTCTGCAGGGCCGTGGCGCCATCGATGGTGGCGGCCTCGTAGTAGCTCGGCGAGACCGTCTGCAGGGCCGCGAGGTAGATGACCATGCAGAAGCCCAGCCGCGTCCAGACGGTCGTGATGATCAGAGAGACGGGGGCCCAGAACGTCGAGGACAGCCAGGGGACCGCCGGGAGGCCCGCGCTCTTCAGGAGCGCATTGATCACGCCGTAATTGTCGTTGAACATCCAGGCGGCCATGATCGCGGTGACCACGTTCGAGACGATGACCGGGAGGAAATAGGCGCTCCTGAGAATGCTCCGGGCCCACAGATCGCGGTTCAGCCCCATGGCCAGCGCGAGGCCGAGACCCATCGACAGCGGCACGGTCGCGCCGGTGTAGACGAGGGTGTTGCCGAGCGATTGCCAGAACTGGGTGTCTCTCAGCAGCCGGCGATAATTCCTGATGCCGTTGAATTCGGGCGTGCCGATGAGCGTCCATTCGTGAAAGCTGATGTAGAGCGCAAACACCAGCGGAACGAAGACGAACAGCCCGAACAGGACGACGTTGGGCGCGATGAAGACATAGGGGGCGATCTTGGGACCCGGCCGGCGACGCTCGGGGCGAGCGGCGCCTGTGCGGGTTCGTCCGACCACGGATGCGGCCTGTATCGTCACGACGATCTCCGTGGAGCTCAGCCGAGGATGTCCTGCACGGCGTTGGCGATGTTGGCGGCCGTGTCCTCGGCCGATTGCCCGGATGCGAAGGCAAGCTCCAGCTCGTCGCCGAGCTTGCTGTTCATCCTGGCGAACTTCGGCAGGGTGACCGTCTGCACGAGGTCGGCTCTCTGGTACTTCGACTGCTCCACATAGAGGGCGTAGCTGTCGGTGTACTTCGAATAGGAGAGGGCGCCCGGCTCCTGCAGCGATTTGCGCGTCGGCAGGGCTCCGGCGTTGACGTCGTAATAGGCGAGGTTCTCCTTGCCGGCCATGAACTGGAGGAAATCCGCGGCGGCCTGCGGGGTCTTCGCGTCGCGCGTGACGGCGATGCAGTCGGCGCCGAGATCGGTGGCGTGCTGCTTGTCGCGGCACATGAAGGTCACGCCCCAAGGCTTCTTGCGCAGATCGTCGATGTAGCTGAGGGTCCATTGACCGGCGAAGGCCAGGGCGACGCCGCCATTGGCGAACAGGTTCTCGACATTCTCCGAGCTCTTGATCGAGGTGTTGGCGGGCACCCAGCCCTTCTTGAACCAGGAGGCGGTCCAGGCGATGGTCTCGATGCCCTCCTTGCTGTTGATCGCTGGCGCCGTGAGGTCCTCGGTCAGCAACGCGCCGCCGTGCTGGTACAGGAAGATCAGCCAGCGATAGGCCTGCGCACCGGCCCATGTCACCGCCATCGGATAGGGAGCGGCCTTCTTGTCGACGATCGCCGCCGCGATCCGCTCGAGGTCGGCCCAGGTCCAGGCCTTGTCGATGGTGGTCGGCGGGACCTCGCCGATCGCCGCCATCGCTTCCTTGTCGTAGTAGATGGCAAGGGTGTTGTTGTCGAAGGGCATGGCGAATTGCTTGCCGCCGAAGGTCAGCGCGGATCTGTGAACGTCGGCGAAGTCGTCCATGTAGCCCGGCTTCAGCATCGGCCCGAGGTCGAGCATGCTGCTCGCGACGGCATAGCGGCCGATCTGCTGGTACTGGATGCGCACAAGGTCGGGGGCCTGGCGGCCCGCCAGCCGGGTATCCAGCCGCTGATACTGCTGGTCGCCCGGGACGATTTCCAGATTGACGGTCACGCCCGGCTCGACCGCCTTGTAGGCCTCGATGATATGCCGGAAGGCGGCTTCCTCGCCGGGATTGCCCCAGGTGGCGAAGGTCAGGCTGGTGCCCTGCGCGACAGCCGGGCATGCCAGCGCCCCCATCGCGCCGGCCGCGCCGAGAGAAGCGCCCGCGCGCAGGAGCTGGCGGCGGCTGATATCGTTGAACATGGAATTCCTCCCTCTCTTGTACTTGCTTCGGCAAGTATCCCTGGCCGGCTGCTTGCTCAGATTCTTGTCCCGGCGGGATAGACATAGGTGAGATCGGCCTTGCGCCTGGGGTCGCGGACCATGGCGCCGTCCTTCATGATCATCGCGAAATGGTCCGGCCCGACCAGCAGCGACTGGTCCGCGAGCGGGTCGCCGTCGACCAGCAGCAGGTCGGCGAGCGCGCCCTCCCGGATGACGCCGAGCTCGCCCTTGTGGCCCATCAGCTCGCCGCCGACGGCTGTCGCGCATTTCAGCGCCTCGGCCGGCGTGTAGCCGAAGAACTTGACGAAATGGCCGATGTCGCGGGCGTTCTGCCCCATCGGCGTGACGGTGAAGCCGTAGTCGCCGCCCACCACCACCTTCATGCCGCGCCGGCGCATCTCCTTGTAGGTCGCGATCGTGTGCTCGAGCTTCCTGGGCAGACCCATGCGCTCGACGACAGCCTTGGTCATGCCAACGACGTCGCCCTCGAACACCGAGTTGTGCACGAGGCCGAAAGCCGGTCCGACGATGATGCGGTGCTTCTGCGCCTCGAGCATGTCGAGGGCTTCCTCGTCGGCGAAGTCGCAGTGGTAGATGCAATCGGCGCCGGCACGCAGCGCCCGCTTCACCGATTCGGCGGCCCTGGCGTGGGTGGCGACGCGCTTGCCGAAGTCATGTGCCGTCTCGACGCCGGCGGTCAGCTCTTCCTGGCTGATCGAGACCAGCTCCGCGCGGATATTCGACGTGAACTCGTCGCCCGAGACGTTGAACTTGACGTTGTCGACGCCCTCGCGGCAGCAGAGCCGCACGGCGCGGCGGATTTCGGTGACACCGTCGGCGATCATGCCGAAGCTGGCAAATTCGCCATGATGCTTGCGCTCGTCGCCGAGGCCGCCGGTAACGGTGATCTCGGGGCCGGCGGCCCGATAGCGCGGCCCGGCGAGATAGCCGTCCTCGATCTCCTGCCGCACCACCACATCGATGCGGATCTTGCTCGAAGCCGCCGAATAGGCGGAGGTGAAGCCGTGGTTGAGCAGCAGCGTCGCGTTGCGCATGGTGCGCAGCAGATGCTCCTCCGGCGGAATTTCACCCAGGTCCTGGTTGCGGGCCGGGCCGACGAAGCTCAGATGGCAATGGCCCTCGACCATGCCGGGCATCAGGAATTGGCCCTGTCCGTCGATGATGTCTGCGGCGCTCTCGGCGCTGATCTGGCCGGCGCCGCGCGCTACTTTCGTGATCCGGTTGCCTTCGACCAGCACTTCGCCCGGATAGGGCGTGTCATCGACAGCATCCCATACGATGACGTTGCGGAAGAGATAGGATGTCATGGCGTTTCCAACTGCCGAAAGCTGCGGATTTTCTGACCGCTTGGTTCGGCAAGGCAGTAAACTGATACGAAGCGGAGAGCAGGGAAACCCGTGAAATTCACCCGTCGATCCAACATTTGAGACATTGCGATTGACGCGATATCCTCCCGCGGTCTTCGCTGTTCCCGAGGGGGGAGGGGGCATGGCGGACAGGTCTCGAACCGACGGCGTCTCGGTCGCACTTGCGGTGCTGCAGGCGCTCGGCCGATCGCACGGCACGGTCGCGCTCGTCGATCTCGCCGCCATGGTCCCGCGTTCGAGCCTCCACCGCGTCGTCAGGACCCTCGAGGCGGCCGGCATCGTCACCAGGCGCAGGGGCACCGTCAGCGTCGGCCCGCTCGCCGGGCGGGTGATCGGTGCGCAGGCGCTGCGCCTGCGCAATGCACCGGTGCCGCCGGTTCCATCGCGCCCCTGCCGCCTGCTGGAGACCGGCGACGAGGGCAAAGGGCCGATCGCGCTCTCCAGGCCGTTGCGCTGCGGGCCGCAGCGGCGCCGCTTCCGCATCGGCTTTTCCAACATCTCGCTCGACAATCCCTGGCGCGTGACCCTGGTTCATTGCGTCGAGCGGGCGGCGGCCAACCTCGTCGACGGCATCGGCGAGTTCATCGTGCGCCACGCCGACAACAGCGCGGAGAGACAGGCCGCCGATATCGCCGACCTGGTCGACGGCGGGGCCGATGGACTGATCGTCAGCGCGGCAGCGTCCCCGAGCGTCCGGGCTGCGATCGAGCAGGCCATGGCCCGAGGCGTCGAGGTGGTGATGGTCGACCGCGGCATGCGCGACCTGGCCCCGACCAGCTTCGTGTCCACCAGCGATACCGCGATCGGCAAGATCACGGCGCAATGGCTGGCGGAAACGCTCGGAGGGACGGGTGGGCTGATCTTGCTGCCGGGATCGGAAAGCACGGAACCGGCCCAGAAGCGGCTTGCGGCGGCGCTCGCGGTGTTCTCGACATGTCCCGGGATCGAAATTCTCGATACGGCCTGGACCGACTGGCAACGCGAGCTCGGCCATCGTCGTGCGGTCGGCGCCATCGAGCGCTTCGGCCGCCGAATATCCGGCGTCTGGTGCGACAGCGGCCTGCAGGGCGTCGGCTCCATGCAGGCCTTCAGCCAATGCGGCTGGAGAAGCGGGACCATACCGCCGCATACCGGCGGAGACCTCAATCTCGCCTACAAGCTCGCCATCCGGCATCGGATCAGGCTCGCCGCCGTCGATTATCCGCCGGCCATGGGCATGCGGGCCGTCGACGTGCTGTTCCAGGCCCTGCACGGCCGCCACGTTCCGTCCCGCGTCGACGTCCCGCTGGAGATCATCCTGACCCGAGGCGGCGCCACGCCCTCGGTCGTCCCGCACCTGCGGGTCGAGGATCACGTGCGCTGGGATCTGCCGGACGACCTCGTGCTCGCATCCGGCCTGGGCCAGGCCTACAGCCCGCGCGCGTTCCGCATCCACTATCGGGGCAACGTCTACAATCGATCGGCGGCGCTGCCGGCGAGGCATACGTCGTGAGCGTCGCCGATACCACGGGCGTCGTCATCCTTTCCGCCTTGCTGAAACGGCTCGCCGACGGCCGTGCCGTGGAGATCGCCGAGTTCGCCGCCGAAGAGGGCTTCGCGCGCGCCACGGCGTTCATGGTCTCCCGTCGGCTGCGCGAGCACGGCTTCATCGTCGCCGACCCCGAGCGGGGTCTGGCCCTCGGGCCCGGCCTTTGCCAATTCGCCTGGGCGCCGTTCGGCCTCGCCGAGCTCTGCGGCCCGGCCGAAGCGGTCATGCGCTGGCTGCTGGATCAGGTCGAGGGTGCGGTCTCGCTTTCGGCCGACGGAACCGAGCTGGTCGCGCTCGGCAACGCTCGCAGGGGCGTCGGCGACCCATCGACGACGCTGGAGCTCGAGCAAGCGATACGAAGCCCCGCCGGTGTCCGGCGCGCGACATTGAAGCTGTCGTTGCCGCGGGCACAGAACGCGTCGCCGGCTTTTGCACAGCGAGCGCTGGTACGGGCTGCACTGACCCTCGAAGGTTACATTCGAGACCCCGTTCCGACGGACGCGTCGGTTCGAGACCGCCGGGCTCCCGATGACGCGAGCCCGGCCGGCGGGGCCTCCGCGGGACGCAAGCGCGCAGCTCGACGTCGATGACAGCTGCCGGAGCCGTGCCGACCGGCGCGGCAGGCCTCCGTCCGGCTCCGGACTGCCGCGGTCGACGGCCTACCTTCCGGCGGCATCGCGCCGCGGCCGCCGGACCGCCCGCAGCTTGCCGCTCGTGCCGCTGCCGCAGAAGAAGCGGTCGGCGCCGTCGGATTCCAGGCCCGAGACGCCGGCGCCCGGCGGCATATCGATCGTCTCCAGCACTGCGCCGGTACGTGGGTCGATGCGGCGCAGCTCGCTCTCCTCGCCGTCCCACATGCCGTGCCAGAGCTCGCCGTCGACCCAGGTGACGCCGGTGACGTAGCGGTTGGACTCGATGGTGCGCAGGATCGCGCCCGTGCGCGGGTCGATCTGGTGGATCTTGCGGTCGCGATATTGCCCGACCCAGAGCGAGCCCTCGGCCCAGGCGAGGCCCGAGTCGCCGCCGCCGCCCGGCGCCGGGATGGTGGCGACGACGCGGCCCGACTGCGGATCGATGCGCTGGATCCGGTCCTCGGCGATCTGGAAGAGGTGCTCGCCGTCGAAGGCGGTGCCGGCATGGGCGGGCACCGCGATGGCGCGCACCGTCTCGCCGCTGTCGGGATCGAGGGCGTTCAGCCGGTCGCCGGACGCGAACCAGACGTGCCGGCCGTCATAGGTGACGCCGGCGACGCGTTCGACCTCCGGGAAGGGGCCGTATTCGCGGATGATGTCGGCGGATGATCGGCGCATGGGTGCCTCCTCGTCTGGAATGGCCCGATCCTACCCGCTCGGCATCGGGGCCGGGAGCAACAAGGCTGTCGGGAATCCCGGCACCGGCGGCGTCATCCAGCGCCGCGCCCGTCCGTGGCCGACCGGCTGCACCGTGCCGGAGGCCGCGAGCTCGTCGAGGGCGCGCTGCACGCTGCGCTGGCTGGCGCCGAGCGCCAGGGCCAGCGCCGAGCTCGACCAGGCTTCGCCGTCCGACAGGAAGGCGAGCACCGCGGCATGCTCTCCCTCGACGGGGCGGGCGAGCACCGCGACCTCGCCGGTGGAATGCGGCGCCAGGACGAAGCCCCGCTTGGTCGCGCGGATCTCGGCCAGCGCCCGCAGCTCCACCCTGAGCCGCCCGATCTCGACGCGCAGCCGGGCGCGGTGCGACTCGTCGGCCTCCTTGCCGCGGAAGGCCCGGGCGACCAGTGCGGCCCGCGGCACGTCGCCCGGCCACGCCTCGGCCAGCGCACGGGCGAGCGCGAACAGGACGGGGCGCGTGTCGAGCGGCACCACCGTGCCGGCGCCGCGCACGAGATGGCGGCTCGCATCCACCACCAGCGCGCCGGACGCCATGAGCGCCTCGACCTCGTCGAGCCGGAGCAGGCGCTCCGCGCCGCGCGCGACGAGGCGCGCCGCCGGCGTGTCGAGCACGAGGGACGCGCTCTCGACCTCCGCCAGCAGCGCGGGGATGCCGGCCTGGCGTGCGGCCGTGTCCGCCCGTGCCAGCGCGGCGCGGGCCGGCCCGATGCACAGGCGCCGGATGGCGATGCCGGCGGCCACCAGCGCATGGGCGGCCCGCATCGCGATCGGCAGCGGCGAGGGGGGAAGCGCGGCGAGCATGCGCTCGGCCTCGTCGAGCCGGCCGACCAGCAGGAGGCGCCGGGCTTCGACATAGCAGGCATGGGCGGCGTTCGCCCGGTCGCCATGACGATCGAGGATCGCCCGCGCGGCATCGAGACCGCTGATCGCGCCGAGGTCGCGCGAGACCAGGGCGATCTCCGCCTCGGCGAGGATGCAGCGCGCCCGCGCCACCGCCTCCTTCGGGCCGAAGGCGCGGGCGGCGCGTCGGAGCAGGGCCTTGGCCCGGGCGAGGTCGCCGAGCTGGGCCATGGCGATGCCGCGCAGCGCCAGCGCCGGCGCATCCTCACGCAGCGCGACCCGGTTGAGAGCGCCGAACGGATCGCCCGCGGCGAGCGCCTGCGCCGCGGCCGTGATCAGCGAGTCCATGGCAATCCCGCCAAACTTGTCACTCCCGCCGCCGGATCGTCCGGCGCCACTGTGCCTGCGACGCCGGCCTCCCGTCGAGAACGGAACGGAGGGCGCGGCGGACGGTCAAGGGAGAACGACGATGCCGACGCATATTACCGGGACGCGCGAGGAATGGCTCGCGGCGCGGCTCGACCTGCTCGAGGCGGAGAAGGCGCTGACGCGGCGCAGCGACGAGCTGGCGCGGCTGCGGCAGGACCTGCCCTGGGTGCGGGTCGACAAGGACTACCGCTTCGACACCGAGGACGGCGGCGCCTCGCTGACGGACCTGTTCCGGGGCCGCTCGCAGCTCCTCGTCTATCATTTCATGTACGGGCCCGACTACAAGGCCGGCTGCCCCTCCTGCTCGATGATCGCCGACGGCTTCGACGGCTTCGCGGTGCACCTCGCCAATCACGACGTGATGCTCTGGGCGGTGTCGCGGGCGCCGCTTCCCCAGCTCGAGGCCTACCGGCAGCGCATGGGCTGGCACTTCCCCTGGGCCTCCTCGCAGGGCGGCGACTTCAACTTCGACTTCAACGTCTCCTTCACCGAAGCGCAGCAGCGCCGGGGCAGCATCGACTACAATTACGAGCGCGGCGGCCACGCCATGGACGCCGTCCCGCCGCCGCCGCCCGTCGCGGAGTTCGCGGCGACCTGCGGCACCGATCCGGCGACCTATGCGCGCGACCGGCCGGGGGCGAGCGCCTTCGTGCTGGAGGACGGCGTGGTCTACCACAGCTATTCCACCTATGCGCGCGGGCTGGACGGCCTGTGGGGCGCCTATCAATGGCTCGACCGCGCGCCCAAGGGCCGCAACGAGACCGGCATCTGGTGGCGGCGCCACGACGAGTACGGCCCGGCGCGGGAGGCGGCGCGATGACCACGACCCTGCGTGAGGCCGCAGCGGCCCGTGCCGGCGGCGGGCCGGCACCCGCCTTCGGCGCCGCCGACTGGCTCTGCCTTGCAGCCACGCCGACCTTCGCGATCATGGCGCTGCTGACCGCCATGTCCGGCGGGGGCATGCCCGACGTGGTCTGCTCGGCGGACGGCATGGGCTCGCCGGTCGGCGGCATGGCGCCGATGTATCTCCTGATGAGCGCCTTCCACCTCGTGCCGTGGCTGCGTCTGGTCGCAGGGTGGCGGAGTCAAGCCGGCCGATCCCCGTCCATGAGCGGAACCGGCTGAAGGCGTGGCCGAGCCCTCGGCGGCACGGCAGCGCGAGGATTCAACACGATGACCCCTTGCAGGAGAGACGATGAGTAAGCCCTATCTCGGCGGTTGCGCGTGCGGCGCGGTCCGCTATCAAATCGATGACGAGCCCGTCTTCGAGAACCATTGCCAGTGCCGTGACTGCCAGCGCCGGAGCGGAACGGGGCACAGCTCCTTCCTCACCTTTCCGGATCGCGCCAAGGCCGTGGTCACCGGCAAGGTCACGACCTGGCATGTGGCCGGGGACAGCGGCAACGAAAAGATCCACGCGTTCTGCCCGACATGCGGGACGCCGGTGCACTTGACGTTCGCGGCCATGCCGGACCTGCTGTCCGTTCACGCCGCCAGCCTGGACTCGCCGGAACTCTTCCATCCCAGCGTCGTCACCTACCACGCCCGGGCCCTGGACTGGGATGCGGTCGACCCGGGGCTGACCAAGGTGCAGAAAATGCCGCAGGCCTAGGGCGTGTGGACACTTATGGTTTGGGCAGGACGCGAGCGATTTTGGCCGAGGAGAAGGAGCGCAGGCGACAAGCCGCTTTGCGGCTTGCGCCGAGGACGCAAGCCTTACGGCTTGCTACGACACGCGACGCGCTCATCGGCCAAAAGCGCCGCGCCGCTTCGCGGTGAGGTGAAAAATGGCCCCCTGCAGCGTCGCGTCGCTGGCCGATACGGATGTATCGGCTGCGCAACGCTCCTCCCATGGGGCCATTTTTGACCTCATCCTGCTCCAAACCATAAGTGTCCACACGCCCTAGGGGGCGATCGCTTCGCCGAAGGCGAGCCCATCCGTCCGTCCTCTGCGGCGGCTCAGCCGCTCACCTCGGACGGCGATGCGCCGGCGATCGGGGCCGGGCGCCGACTGGCGTCACGGCTGCGCGCAGATCGGCAGCGGCCGCGGCGGCGGCGCCGGATGGGCCTGCTCGTAGCGCGCGATGATCGGCTCGAGCGTCGCTCTCGGCCAGTATTTCGGAGCGACGATCTCCTTCAGGCAGGAGGCGTTCCAATAGAGGCCGGCGCGCGCGGGCGGACGGCCCGCGGCGACCGCGCGCGCGACGGCGCTGATGTCGCCCGACTCCGGATAGATGTACAGCGTCGTCGGGTTGTCCTTCAGCATCGGGATGATCTGGCGGGCGTCCGATGGCGACCAGCTCGTGCAGCCGTTGCTGCGCCCGCCCGAGTAGTCCACCAGCTTTCCGACCGGAACGTAGCCCTCGCCATTGGCATAGGGACTGTCCGCGCTCTTGCGGAGGCAGACCCCTCTCAGCAGGGCGGCGGGATGTCCGCCGATGGCCCGCTGCCTGGCATTGGCGGTCTCGCCTTCTCCATCGAACTGCACGAAGGAGCGCACGAAGACGGCATCGTGATTCGACGCGACGCGGTAATAGCCCTTGAACGACGTCTTCGTCTCGGCCGTGACATAGGCGCCGCCGGTGGTCAGGTCCGAATCCAGCGCATTGCCGAAGTTCCTGACGCAGCGCCGTCCATTGGCGAAATCGGCGAGGCCCTTCAGATCGCGTCCGCTGCCGTGGCCGGCAGCGATCGCGCGGAACGACCGTTCGGCCTCGCAGATGACGTAGAACCGCCGCCCCAGCACGCCGCCGCCGAGGTCGCCGGGACGTGTGGCGTCCATGGCGAAGTAGCAGGGGTTCGAGACCGCGCCTTCGCCCAGCTTCCGCAGGTAGAGGGCGCGCGCCCGCTCGAGGACCGGTCGGGCGATCTGGCCTTCGCCATCGCCGACATGGGCTCCGAGCCAGGCCGGAATGTCCTGCTCCGCGGCCAGCGAAGGCGTCAGGCCGGCGATCGCCGCGAGGAGCAGGCCTGCGCCGAGGTCGGCGATACCCGGCCTTCGCCGGCGGCGATGGCGCACGCGGCCGCTGCCGGCCCCTGCTGGTTCAAGCGATGCGATCATGCGTTCGGTGCCGGACATGCTGGCCTCTGCATCTGCGACCTGGCGCATGACGGGCGAAGCGGGGCTGCAACCCCGGCAAGCGCGCCGCCACCCGCCTTCCAGGAGGCCGGTCCCCCTGCCTCGCAACGTCTGCACACAAAAACGCCTGCGATTGTTGTCTCCTTTATGGCGCCTGCGCATGAGAATGGGTGGGCCGGCCCTCTTCGCAGCGGTCATGCGCCCCATCTGGCGAGGCCCTGACCGCGGCCACATTTTCGCCATCGGGTCGTATACGTTATAACATATCATGATTCGATTCTTTCCCCATGCCGGAGCCGGCCGCGAACCGGTGGCGACATCTCCCGGAAACGAGGCACGCGTCGGCGGACGATGAGAGCGCGTCCGGGGAGGCAGCATGGGAGCGCGGTGGGAAACGAGCCGCCGCTGGCCGGCGGGCGAAGGCCGATGGATCGGCGTGCCGTCAGCCTTCGCTGGATGGCCGGCATCGTCCTGATGGGGCTGGCGGCCGCAGGGCTGCTCGGCGGCGCGTTGCTCGCCGCGCTCGGGCAGCGGCCGAGATTCGCGGGCTTGCCGGTCTTCGTCACCCCGCGGGTCAGCCGCCCGACGATCGCCGAGGAGGACCGCGGCGATCGCGATCCGGCTCGAACCGATGGGCGAGGGGGCGGCGGCTCGGCCCTGCGGATCGAGCAATTGAACGATACCGGCGCCATGCGCCCGTTCACCCGGGTCTCGGCGCGGCTTTCGCAGATCGGCTCGAGGCCGCGCGCCGAGGAGATCGACCGCTCCGTCGCGGGCGGTGAAGACCGGCAGCGCGCGGCCGCCTCGCCATCGGAGCTGCCGCCCATCATTCTCTTCGGCACGTCGCATCGTCCGCCCCCGCGCAACGTCAGCGCCTATGCCGAGGATCGGTCCGGACAGGACATCGCGCGCGTCATAGGACGGCCGCTGAACGAGACCATCCTCGTGAAGTCACCGGCCGCGCCCGGGGCACGCCGGCATGTGGTCAGCGCACGGGCTGGCGATCGGCTGTCCTCGATCCTGGGCGCGCTCGCCGTGGGACCGGACGAGGGAAGCGCCATTCTGACGGCCCTTGCCCGTCGCCGGCGGTTCGTCGACGCGCCCCTTGCCGGCGGCGATGTCGTGACCCTCGTGGAGGAAGCGCCGAGCCCGGACACGCAGGCCCCGCACCCCATGGAGGTGAGCGTCGAAAGGCGCGACGGGGGCATTGCGGCAGTCGCGCGCACCGACGACGGCCGGTATGAATCGATTGCGACGGAGCAGACAGAGCGCGAGGACCATGGACCCGCGTTCACCGGACCCGACCTGTCGATCGCTCCGGCGGAGACGCTTCGGGACAGCCTCCGGGCCCTTGCGCAATCGAACCATGTCGACGAAGGGCTGGTCGTGGAGCTGATACGGCTTTGCGGTCGCGATTTCGACCTCGATCGGCCGCTCGCGCCGACGGATGCGACGGACATTCTCTACGCGCCGGACGAGCGCGGGCAGCCGGAGCTCGTGTTCGCCGGCCTGAGGGCGCAGGGCAAGACCAGGCGCTATTACCGCTTCAGGGCCTCGGACGATCGAAGCACGGATTTCTACGACGAAGACGGCCGGTCCATCACCACGTTCCTGTTGCGAAATCCGGTCGTGGACGGACGTCTGGGCGATGGATTCGGCTGGCGCACCCATCCGGTCCTCCATGACCGCCGGTTCCACGAAGGCGTGGACTATGCCGCTCCCTACGGCTCGCCGATCGCGGCGGCCGGCGCGGGCGTCGTCGAGATCATCGGGCAGGAGCGGGGCTATGGCAGATATGTCCGGATCCGGCACGATCTGGGCTACGAGACCGCCTACGCCCACGTTGCCGGCTTTCCCGCCGGCCTGAAGGTCGGCGACCGCGTCCGGCAGGGAGAGACGATCGCCTATGTCGGATCGACGGGACTCTCGACGGGACCGCATCTCTACTACGAGGTCTGGATCAACGGCCGGCGCGTCGATCCCCTTCGGATCGGGTTGGCGGGCGGGCGCATCCTGCAGGGGGACGTGCTGCAGCAATTCCAGGAATCGGCACGGCAGATCGACCGGTTGATCGACGTTCCGCAGGACGTTGCCGCCACCCCCGGTCGATGACGGCCTCCGGCAGGCCGTGCTCGCTCGCCGCGAAGGTGGCCTGGGCATTCGCCTCGGGCGCCGCCCCCGCTCAGCGCGAAACGCGGTGGCGCAGCGCCTCGACCAGCAGGGCGAAGGCCGGCGACTGCTGCCGGCGGCTGGGATAGTAGAGATGATAGCCGGGGAAGGGCGGGCACCAGTCGCTGAGCACGCGCAGGAGCTTGCCCTCCTCGACCAGGCCGAGCACCTGGTCCTCCAGGGTGTAGGCGAGGCCGAGGCCTTCGACCGCCGCCTTGAGGATCAGGGACATGTCGTTGAGCACGAGCTGCCCGTCGACGCGCACGTTGAGCGGTCGGCCGTCCTTCTCGAACTCCCAGGCGTAGAGCCCGCCGAGAGTCGACATGCGCAGGTTGATGCAAGCGTGACGGGTCAGGTCGTGCGGCGTCTCCGGCGCCGGCCGGCGGGTGAAATAGGCGGGAGCTCCCACCAGGGCCATGCGCAGCTCCGGCCCGATGCGCACCGCGATCATGTCCTTGGCCACCTGCTCGCCGAGGCGCACGCCGGCGTCGAAGCGCTCGGCGACGATGTCGGTCAGCGCCGGGTCGATCGACAGCTCGACCCGGATGTCGGGATAGTCCGGCAGCAGCCGGGCCAGGGCCGGCCACAGAATCGTCTCGGCCGCGTGCCGGCTGGTGGTGATGCGGACGGTGCCGGCCGGCTTCTCCCTCAGCTCGCCGAGGGCGGTGAGCTTGGCGTCGATCTCGTCCAGCGCCGGGCGGAGCGTCTCGAGCAGCCGGTCGCCCGCCTCGGTCGGGGCGACGCTGCGCGTCGTGCGGGTCAGGAGCCGCAGCCCGAGGCGCTCCTCCAGGCGGCGGACAGTGTGGCTGAGGGCGGACTGGGAGGTGCCGAGCCTGGCCGCGGCGCGGGTGAAGCTGCGCTCCTCGGCGACCGCGAGGAAAGCCGTCAGGTCTCCGAGTCCGTTCTGCCGCATTCATGAATTTCCAGTATGGATACATGCCCATCTTAGCGTCTGTTCGCTGGCCCCTGCATCTCCTAAGTTCCGGCGAGGCCGGGTGCCGCAAGACCTTGCCTCCCGCTTCGGAGAGCGTGGATTGTAAGCTTCGGTGAGTCCAACGCTCGCCGCGCCGGATGCTCACCGGGGCCGGCGAGGGAGAAGGAGAGAGCGGTCATGCGGATCGTCGGAGGATGCCGGCCGGACGGGATCGCCGTCTCCGGGGACGCCTGAACCATGCGGCGCAACGCGGTGCAGAGCCCCTTGCAGCAGCCGGCCGCCGCCGCTGCCGACTGGGACGTGGTCATCATCGGGGGCGGAGCGGCCGGCGTCGGCGCGGCCCGCCGGCTGGCGGCGAGCGGCCTGCGCATCCTGATGCTGGAGGCGGCGGCGCGGATCGGCGGCCGCGCCTTCACCACGGAGATCGCCGGGCTCGCCCTCGACCTCGGCTGCGGATGGCTCCATTCCGCCGACCGCAATCCCTGGGTCGGGATCGCCGAAGCCTCGGGCTTCACCGTCGACCGCCGCCTGCCGGCCTGGGGACAGCAATATCGCGACCTCGGCTTTTCCCGCGCGGAGCGCGCGGCGGCGGACAGGGCGTTCGCCACCTGGCACGAGCGCCTGACGACGGCGCCGCCGCCGAGCGACCGTGCCGCCGACGCGCTGGAGCCGGGCGGCCCCTGGAACGCCTACCTCCAGGCGATCAGCGGCTTGGTCAACGGTGCCGGGCTCGAGCAGCTCTCGGTCGCCGATTACCTCGCCTATGACGAGGCGTCGACCGCACGCAACTGGCGGGCCACGGCCGGCTACGGCACGCTCGTCGCCGCCAGCCTGCCGGCGACGACGGCGCTGCGCCTCGCCACGCCGGCGCAGGCTGTCGCGCTCGACCGGGGCGGCGTGCGCATCGCCACGGCGGCCGGCACCGTCACCGGCCGCAGCGCCATCCTCGCCGTCTCGACCGCCGTGCTCGCCGGCGACGCCATCCGCCTGCCGGCCGCGCTCGATGCCTGGCGCCATGCCGCCGCCTGCCTGCCGCTCGGGCGCGATGAGAAGCTGTTCCTGGAGATCGTCGGCGACGGCCCGTTCGCGGCGGAGACGCATGTGCTGGGCGACCCGCGCGACGCCGGCACGGGCGCCTATTACATCCGACCGCTCGGCCGGCCGGTGATCGAGGGCTTCTTCGGCGGGGAGGGGGCCGGGGCGCTGGCCGAGGCCGGGCCCGCCGCCGGCTTCGCCCTGGCGGTCGACCAGCTCGCGGCTTTGTTCGGCGCGGACGTCCGCCGCTGCCTGCGCCCGCTCGCCGCCTCGGCCTGGAGCCGGAGCGACCGCATCGGCGGCGCCTACAGCCACGCGCTGCCGGGCCATGCGGCGGCGCGCGGCGACCTCGCCCGCCCCTTCGAGGATCGGCTGTTCTTTGCCGGCGAGGCGACGCACGGCAGCGACTTCTCCACCGCCCACGGCGCCTATGAGAGCGGCGTCCGCGCCGCCGAGGAGGCGCTCGCCGCCCTGAAGGTGCGCGCCCGCACGGCCTCGGGCGTGCGGCGGGAGCGGTGAGCCGCCGGGAAAGCCGCCCGACGAGCCGGGCGGCGATCCGGATCACTCGTCGTCGTCCTCTTCAACCCCGAGCGCTTCCAGCGTCCGGAACCGGCCGAGGCCGACCGCGTCGAACTCGTCGCCGGAGGTGGGCTCCGGCACGCCGAGGCGCGAGAGTCCCCGACTGATGGGCGTCCTGAATTCCAGCTTAGGACGGCCGGCGGCCCAGGAGTCGTAATTCGGAGGGCGCGGCCACGCGTCGTGCACGTTCGTGAGGATGGCCTTCCAGACCGGCCTTCCCGCATCGAACAAGGTCGCGCCCTGATAGCCGATGCCGCCGAAATAGTTGGTCTCGACGTAGAGCAGCCGCCCCTGCGGCGCGGCCCGGGCAATGCCCGCTTCCAGCTCCGGGCCGAGATACATGAAGCCGTCATAGGTCGGGAGAGGGTTCCAGGGGTCGCGATAGTCGGCCAGCTGGTCGATCTGATCCCCGCCAAGGGGCAGGATCGACAGGCCAAACGGCAACGCCGTAGGCGCCGGGCCGCGTACATGCTCCGAGGCCTCCTCGATCAAGCTCGATGGGCCGATCAAGGCGATAATGTGGTGTGTCATCTCCGGTCCCCCATAGCCCCAAGGGTCAATTGCCGCGCGGCTTTACCTCTGTTTCATCGGTCCTGTCAGCTTGCCTTCGCCCGGTGGTGCATTCCGTCCGCGTGGTTGTGCGCTTCGACATGGATGCCCGACGCCGGGGATTCTCCTGCCTTGATCAGATCTGATCAACGCATGCGTTGAACGGCCGACCCCCGGCCATAGTCTCGCCCGAGGCGCCGAGCCGGGACCGCGGAACGCGACCCGGCGACGAGCGCGACGAGGAGGGGACCGATGAGAAAGTGGCTTGCCGCGGCGCTCGGCGTCTGCGGGCTGTTGTTCGGGCAGGCGGCCATGGCGGCCGAGCGTATCGTCTTCGTCGGGCACTGGTCGGAATCGGATTCGTTCTTCAACGTGATCCGCAATTCGGCGCAGCTCGCCGCCGACCAGCTGGGCGTTTCGATCGAGTTCCGCAATCCAGCGGGCGGGGACCTCTCCGAGATGGGGCGGCTGATCGACCAGGCGATCGCCTCGAAGCCGGCCGGCATCATCTCCACCGTGCCGGACGAAGCGATCGTCGGCGGCTCGCTCGGCAATGCCGTCGCCTCCGGCATCCCGGTGGTGATCGTCAATTCCGGCTCGGCCGAGATCGCCCGCAAGATCGGCGCGCTGCGCTATATCGGTCAGGCGGAATATGAAGCCGGCAAGGCAGCAGGCGAGAAAGCCAGGGCGGCCGACGTGAAGAGCTTCGTCTGCGTCAACCACTTCTTCCAGCACCCGGCCTCGCACCAGCGCTGCCGGGGCTTCGCGGACGGGCTTGGAGTCGAGATCGGCGACCAGGAGATCGATTCCGGCAGCGATCCCAACGACGTGGTCGCCCGCACCGCCGCCTTCCTGAAGGCGCATCCCGGCACGCAGGCCATCCTGACGCTGGGGCCGACCGGGGCGGATCCGATGATCAAATGGGTCAAGGAACAGGGGGGCGCCGAGAAATACTACTTTGCCACCTTCGATCTCAGCCAGGACATCGCCGGGGCGATGAAGGAGGGCATGATCAAGGTCGCGGTCGACCAGCAGCCCTTCATCCAGGGCTATGGCGCGGTGGAAACGCTGACCAACTATGTCCGCTTCGGGGTGCTGCAGGCCAATGACGTGTTCTCCGGGCCGGGCCTGATCACCAAGGACAATCTCGATCAGGTGCTGGCGCTCGCCGGCAAGTACCGCTGAGAATCGCAGGCCGGGGAGGGGCGCAGGGCGCCCCTTTGCCGCCTCACAGGTTCTCGGCGTTGATGGTGAGGAAGCGCACCGGCTCGGTGCTGACCTCGACCTCGATGAAGCCGATCCGGCGCAGCACCGTGTCGATGGCGCGCCGGGCCTGGATCTCCGGGGCCTGGTCGAGCACGATGTCCATCAGCCCGGATTTCAGCCAGGCGCGCGAATCCTCGGTCAGCTCGTGGCCGATCCACAGGATCGGCCGGCCGCGGCCGCTGCGCTCGAGCACCGCCGCGACGCCGGCATTGGCGCCGCCGGCATTGTAGATGCCGATCACATCCGGAAAGGCCTTCAGCGTGTCCTCGAACAACTCAGCCGAGCGCAGTTGCTCGTCGAGGCCGAACATGACCAGGGCGAATGGCTGCGCCGGGTCGGGATGCTCGGCGAGGTAGTCGGAAAAGCCGCGGATGCGCTCCTTGTGCACCTGGTAGGCGCCGCTGTGGCAGAGCGCCACCAGCCGGCCGGGCCGGGGCTTCAGCAGGTTCGCCATGTAGTAGGCCGCCGTGCGTCCGGCCGCATAGTTGTCGATGCCGACGAAGGGACCCTCCTCGCCGATGCGCGAGACGATCGGCACGACCGTCACCCCGGCTGCCCTGGCTTCGCGGAGGCGCGCCTTCACCTCCGGATGGTCCGGCGCGACGATGATCAGCCCGGAGCGGCGGAAGCCGGGATTGGCGATGTGACGGGCGACGCCGAGCGGGTCGTTCTCGTCGAGAAAGGTGCGGTGGACCAGGATGCTGGCGTCGAGCGAGGCGGCGATGCGGGCGAAGGCGTGGTTGAGCCGCTCGAAGAACGGCGTGTCCGGCCGCATCATGATGACCTCGATGCGGATGATGCCGCGGTAGCGCTCGGGCAGCCGCCGGTCGTAGCCGAGCTTGCGCGCCGCCAGCACGACCCGCTCCACCGTCTCGGGCCGGACATTGCCGCGCGAGTTCAGCACCCGCTCGACCGTCGCGGTTCCGACCTCCGCCTCGCGGGCGATGTCGCTCAGCCGCGCCGTCTTCATCGTTCGCCCACGCCACCAGTGCTTGATCAGAATTGATCAGATTGCCGATGGCTTGGGAAGCCCCCCGCTCCCTATGGTCGCCGGCGGGCGAAGCACGCTGGCGCCCGTCCGTGTCGCCGTGCGGACCTATCCGGTCAGGGGCGAGGCCGGCCGGGTGCTGATCCGCGTGGCGTGAGGCCGGGATCGCTCCGGCGCGGAGCGCAGCAGGGGAGGACGCGATGACCGTGGAAGCCAAGGGCGCCGTGGCGCTCGGCGACGAGCGCCTGCGCCGGCTGTCGCGGATGCGCCGCGCGATGATCCGGCCGGAGCTCGGCGCGATCTGCGGCACCGCCGCCGTCTTCCTCTTCTTCCTCGCGGTGGCGCCGGGCTCCGGCATGTTCTCGCTGGAAGGGGTGATGAACTGGGGCACGGTGGCGGCGCAGTTCGCCATCATCGCCGTCGGGGCCTGCCTCCTGATGATCGCCGGGGAATTCGATCTCTCCGTCGGCTCGATGATCGGCTTTGCCGGCATCGTCATCGCGCTCCTGTCGACCACGTTCGGCTGTCCGGTCTGGCTGTCGATCCTGGCCGCCTTCGCCGCGGCCCTCGCCGTCGGTGCCCTCAACGGCTTCCTGGTGATCCGCACCGGCCTGCCGTCCTTCATCGTGACGCTGGCCTCGCTGTTCGTGCTGCGGGGCCTCACCATCTACATTCCGATCAGGACCAACGGGTCGACCATCATCGGCGGCGTCAGGACGGCGGCCGCGGACGACTGGCTGGCGCCCCTGTTCGGCGGCAAGGTTCTCGGCGGCCTGTTCGTCCGGCTGGCGGATATCGGCCTCGTCGACACCTTCAAGGCCGGCGCGAAGGCGGGCCGGCCGGTGGTGGACGGCATTCCCATGCTGATGGTGTGGGCCGTGGTGCTGGTCGTCGGCGCGCAGCTGCTCCTGACCCGCACCGGCTTCGGCAACTGGATCTTCGCCGCCGGGGGCGATGCCAATGCGGCCCGCAACGTCGGCGTGCCGGTCGGCCGGGTCAAGATCCTGATGTTCATGCTCTCGGCCTTCTGCGCCACGGTGTTCGCCGCCTGCCAGGTGCTCGAGTTCGGCTCGGCCGCCGCCGACCGCGGCCTGCTCAAGGAGTTCGAGGCGATCATCTCGGTGGTCATCGGCGGCACGCTCCTGACCGGCGGCTACGGCACCGTGGTCGGCGCGGCGCTCGGCGCGCTGATCTTCGGGGTGGTGCAGCAGGGCCTGTTCTTCGCCGGCGTCGAAAGCTCGCTGTTCCGGGTGTTCCTCGGCATCATCCTGCTGGTGGCCGTGGTGCTCAACACCTATATTCGCCGGCTCATCACCGGCGAGCGCTGAGGCCGCCGTGGGGGCGCCGGGGGCCCCGCGATCCCAGCCGGCCAGCGCCGGGAAGGCTGCGAAGGTCGCCTCGCGGCTCCCGGCTCCTGCCGGAATGTCGTCTCAATTGGCCTTGGATTCGCGCCGAGCCCGTTTCTCGGCCTGGCGGCGCGCACGTTCCATGAAGCGCCGGTTCATCGCCACCTCCGCCTCGGTCGAACCGTCGTGGAAGGTGCCGAACCATTTGTCGAGCGGCACCACGCCGTCGGCATAGTTGCACTCGAAAAATTTGTGGTGGAGGTAGTGGTCGTAGGAATGGGTGTCGATCGCCGTCTCCTCGCCGACCACCAGCTTGTCGAAGCCGGCATGGCCGGGCGCCGGCGCCAGGGCCGCGTGGGCGAGGCTGAACAGCGCGTGCACCGGGTGGGAGGGCACCACCCAGTGGATCAGCACGCAGGAAAAGTAGAGCAGGTGCTCCACCGGGTGCATGGCGAGCCCCGACCAGGGCCCGGGATTGACGTTGTTGTGATGCAGCTTGTGCACGGCGTGGTAGAGCGGCGGCCAGTGGATCAGCCGGTGCACGGCGTAGAAATGCACGTCGCGCCAGGCCGGCACCAGCAGCATCAGCGCCACGCCGTAGACCGGGTGCATAGCGAAGTCGACGAAGGGAATGAAGCCGTTGGCGAAGGCCCAGAGCGTCACGGCCTCATAGGCCGTCCAGAGCGGGACGGCGCTGGCGAAGGTCCAGATCATGTTGTCGACGGTCTGGTTGCCGAACAGGAAGGCGGAATTTCCGGTCGACGGCCATTTGCCGTTGAATTTGAACGCCGTGCCCTGCCTCTTCTGGATGTAGAGCCTGAGGTGGAAGGCGCCGAAGAACAGGAAGACGATCGCCGCGTTGCGCGCCAGGAGATAGGCGATCCAGCCCGGCGCGAAGCTCCTCATCTCGTCCATCGGCGGCGTCAGCCATAGCCAGAGGGCGGCACCGACGGCGGCGTAGAGGAGGTTCCAGGGCAGGATGTAGCCGGGATAGCCGAAGAGCCATTTGACGAAGGCCACCGGCTGCGCCGGCCAGACGAAGACCGGCGGATATTGGATCGGCTTGAACGGCTTCCAATCCCCGCGCTTGTCGCGTTTCCCGTAGAGCGTATCGTCCATCGTCCCCGCCCCGAAGGCCTGTTTGCGATGGGCGTCAGGCTAGCGGGAGGGCTGGCACGATCCCAGGGCTGCCTTGATGTGATTTGATCAGGCTCCGATAAGGCCGGCATCGAGCCTGCGAGGGTACCGCACCGAGCGCTGCTGCCAGGCTCCTGCGGCCATCAAACGGCTGTGCATGGCGCGCCCACGACCTTGACGGCCGAGGCCGGGGCAGGGCTCCTCCGCAGAGGGCTCATCTGAATGGTGATTGCTGTGAGCGAATACCAATACTACGAGTTCCAGACCGTCGACCGGCCGCTCGATTCCGCTGCGCAGGAGTCGCTGCGATCGCTCTCGTCGCGCGCGCGGATCTCGCCGACACGCTTCGTCAACCAGTACAACTGGGGCGACTTCCAGGGTGATCCGCGCGAGCTGATGCAGCGCTGGTTCGACCTGCATCTCTACCTCGCCAATTGGGGCACGCGGCGCCTGATGCTGCGGCTGCCGAGGCGGTTCCTCGACACGCGCGATCTCGATCCTTTCTTCGACGAGATCGACTGGGTGAAGGTGTGGACGCACGGCGATCACCTCCTCGTCGATATCCAGCTGGAGAGTGACGACAGAGGCTATATGGGGGAGGAGGGGGACGAGGACGACTCCGGCTGGCTCACCCGGCTGGCACCGCTGCGGGCTGATATGCTTTCCGGCGATCTCAGCCTGTTCTACGTCCTCTGGCTGACGATGGTGCAGGACGAAATGGTCGCGGATGACGTCGTCGAGCCGGCCGGCATGGGGCCGTTGACGGAGCCGCTCGAAGCCTTGGCGGAGTTCTTCGACATCGATCTCGACCTCGTCCGCGCGGCCGCCGCCGAGCCCGACGCACGGCATGAGGCCTCGTCCCGTGATGTGGCGCGCGACTGGCTCGCCGCCTTGCCCGAAGCCGACAAGACGGACCTGCTGCTGCGTCTGGTCGAGGGCGACGTCCATGTCACCGCCGAGTTGCGGAACCGGATGCGCAAGAGCAGGCCGCGGCCGTCGAGGCCCGCTCGCACGGTCGGAGCGCTGCGCTTGCGGGCGCAGGAAATCCGGGAGGAGCGAGAGCGGGCCGAAGCGGAGCGCCAGGAAGCGGAACGACGGCGGCTCGCGGCCGAGGCGGAGAAGGCGCAGCAGGTCCGGTTGGTCGCTCTCAAGCGGCGCGGCGAGGGTGTGTGGCGCGAGATCGAAACCGAGATCGAGCGCCGCAACGCCGCCGGCTACGACCGTGCGACCGGCCTGCTCGCCGATTTGCAGGTGCTCGCTGCACAGGAAGGAAGCCGGGGCGATTTCGACCGTCGTCTCGCCTCGATTCGATCGAGGCACGAGACGAAGCCAAAGCTCATCGAACGTCTGGAGAAGCTCGGTGGCGAAGGCCCGGCCCGCCTGCTGTGATCGGTTCGAGAGCCGCCGGACGCTGCCGCGGCTCCGCCAACCCGACGCCTGCCTTGCCCCGATCCGGCCGAGGCTAACGCGTGAGCGCCCCGCCCGCCCTGCTCCAGGCGTCGATGCCGCCCTCGATGTGGCGGGCCGAGGCGAGACCTGCGTCCTGCGCGGCCTCAACTGCCATCGCCGAGCGCTCGCCGAAGGCGCAGTAGAAGACGAGGCGCTTGCCGGTCGCGCGGGCGAGCTCGTGCAGGATGCCGCCCGGCGCGATGGTCTCGGGCAGGGTGGGGTAGGGCACGTGCAGCGCGCCGGGAATGACGCCGCGCCTGTCCTGCTCGGCACGCTCGCGCAGGTCGACCAGCGCCACGTCGGGGCTGCCCACCAGCGCCAGCGCCTCGCGGGCGGTGACGGCCCAGCCGCGCGCCGCGATCTCGTCCTGGTGCAGGCCGACTTTCATGTTGGCCGGCACGGCGACGTCCATCATCTTCGGATTGGCGAGCTTCAGGCTGGTCATGATCTCGATATAGTCCTCGACCGACTTTACCTGCAGGCGCGGGTTGAACGCCCGCTCCTCGCCGATGGTCGAGACCGTCTCGCCCTTATAGTCGTGGGCCGGATAAACCAGCGTTTGGTCGGGCAGCTTCAGGAGGCGGCCGAAGATCGACTCGTATTGCTGGCGCGGGTCACCGTTCTGGAAGTCGGTGCGGCCGGTGCCGCGGATCAGCAGCGTGTCGCCGGTGAAGACCCGGTCGGGGAGCACGAAGCTGTAGGAATCGTCGGTGTGGCCGGGCGTGTAGATCACGTCGAGGGCGAGGCCCTCGACGGTCAGCTTGTCGCCGTCGGCAAGGCGCATCGACACCACGTCGGCCTTGGTCTGCTCGCCCATCACGGTGATGCAGTGGGTCTGGTCGCGCAGCGCGCCGAGGCCGGTGATGTGGTCGGCGTGCAGGTGCGTGTCCACCGCCTTGACCAGCCTGAGGTCGAGCTCGCGCACGAGCTGGAGATAGCGGTCCACCTTCTCCAGCACGGGGTCGATGATCAGGGCCTCGCCACCCCTGCGGCTGGCGAGGAGATAGGAATAGGTGCCGGAGACGGAATCGAAGAGCTGACGGAAGATCATCTCATGCCTCCGCGGCAGTCTGCGCCCCGCCGGAGCCTGTCAATGCGGCTGCGGCACGATGCGGATGTAGGGCTTGGGCGCCTTCCAGCCCTCGGGATACTGCTTCCGGGCGTCGTCGTCCGAGACGGAGCCGGCGATGATCACGTCCTCGCCGTTCTTCCAGTTCACCGGCGTGGCCACCTTGTGCTTGGCGGTGAGCTGGAGCGAGTCGATGACGCGCAGCACCTCGTCGAAGTTGCGCCCGGTGGTCATGGGATAGACCAGGATCAGCTTGACCTTCTTGTCCGGCCCGACGACGAAGACGTTGCGCACGGTCTGGTTGTCGGCAGCGGTGCGCTGGGTCGGGTCGCCCGAGACCGGCGCCGGCAGCATGCCGTAGAGCTTGGAGACGGTGTAGTCGACGTCCGCGATCATCGGAAAGTTCGGGGCATGGCCCTGCGTCTCCTCGATATCCCGGACCCAGCCGGCATGGCGGTCGATCGGGTCGACCGAGAGCCCGATGATCTTGACGCCGCGCCTGTCGAATTCCGGCTTGATCCGGGCCATGTAGCCGAGCTCGGTGGTGCAGACCGGCGTGAAGTCCTTAGGATGCGAGAACAGCACGCCCCAGCTGTCGCCGAGCCATTCGTGGAAGCGGATCTTCCCCTCGGTGGTCTGCGCCTCGAAGTCGGGCGCGATTTCGTTCAGTTGCAGAGCCATGTTCACCTCGCGAAGACCGGCTGGAGCCCTTCGGCTCAGCCCGCGACAGTGGTGCGCCCGATCCCGATATTTGGAAAGAGTCCACGATAGGAAAGGGCGCGGGTTCCTTGTCTTTTCCTGGAAAATGAGATTGGAGTTTGAGCAGCACAACGCTCGGGCCCGGCTGCCGAATGGCGCGTGACATCGACAGGAAACTCCGTCTGACGGCGGCGGTGCTGGGCACGGCCACGTGCAAGGCGCTCGCCGCAGCGTTCCGGCGCGCCAACCCGTCCACCGCATTCGACGTCGATCGGGCGTATAAATGGCTGCAGGGACGCGCTCGCCCCCGCGACCCGCAGCTCTATGAGGATTGGGCGAAGGTGCTCGAGCTCGATCGCACCGGCGAGTGGCTCGCCGCGTCCGATGTCGAGACCTTCCTGGACGAGGTCGCCCTGCGGCACGGGCGCGACCGCACTTGGCTGCGCGACCAGGCGGAGGCCTCGGTCACCGCCGGCGGCGCGAGGCAGACCGAGCTCGCGCCGACCGGTACCTTCGCCTGCTATTCGCACGCCTGGTCGCCCTATTTCCAAGGGCGGCTCATTCGAGGCGGGCTGTCGATCGCCGCAATCCCCAAACCGCACCGTCTGGTCGCCAGCTATGCGGAGAGCCTGCCGACGGGGCGGCTGCAGCTCGATGGCGCCGTCGCGCCCAGCAAGCACGTCCTGCGCCTGGACCTGCGCGAGAGGCGAGGCGACGCCCAGCTCTTCTTCTGCCTCTTTCCGCCGACGCCGCCCTTCAGCGTCCTCGGCGGCCTGATCTGCGGAGGAACCATCATCGGGCCCAATGCGCTGCCCTCTGTCTCGCGCATCGTCATGGTGCGCCTGCCGGCGGCCGGCGTACGCCCCCTGCGCGAGATCGATGCCTATCTCCCGCTCCGCGGCTCTGTCGCGGCCGACCTGGCGGCGCTGGGCCTGCCGACGGCCGATCCTGCAGCGATCGACCGGCACCTAGGCGAGTTCCTGGCCGGCGGCGGCAATCGCTTCGACCAGGTATCCCTGGCCAGCTACGGGGCGCTGCTGGAGCTGTTCGACCGGGCTTGGCTGCTGCGCGGCGTGAACGCGGCGGCATAGAAGCCTGGGGCCGGCTCCGTCAGGGGGGGCTGCCGGAAGGGATCGATGATGCGCAGGCCTTCGGCGCGGACCATGCCGTCCTGCATGTCTTGCGACCACAGCGTGTCGCAGCGGGCATGGAGCGCCGCGGCGACGATCATGGCATCGCAGGTGGAGAGGCCCTGACGCTCGGCGAGGGCCAGTCCGGTCTCGTGCATCTCGACGGTGACGGTATGGACGGTGAGCAGGCTGCGCAGCGTCGACAGGAGCGTGTGGATGTCCGTCCACGACATCCGCATCTTGCGACGGGCGACGTTGGCGAGCTCGTTGAGGACCTGCACGCTGATCGCGCCGCCGCCGGCAATGACGCTCTCGGCCCGCTCGGCCTTGGCGGCATCGCTCGAGGCGAGATAGACGAGGACGTTGGTGTCGAAGAAGCTAGCGGCCATTCGCCTCGTCCCGGTCGAACTTGAAGTCGGCCGGGAGGCGGCCTCGGAAGGCACGCAGCCGCGCCAGCAGCTCGTTGCGGCCGGGCTTGCGGGCAATCTCGAACCGCCGAGCCTCGGCGACGCGGATCTCGATCTCGTCTCCCTCGCGAAGCTCGAGCGCCTCGACCACCGCGGCGGGAAGCCCGACCGCCAGGCTGTTGCTCCATTTTGCAACCTGCATTGCAACCTCCCATGGATATACTTCTCGATGAAGGTATATCCTCAGCTGGTCGCAGATAAGGCCGGCGGCGAGCGGCCGGCCCTCGAGCGGCTCGGCCGCATCCCGATGCCGCACGGCGTCCACCATGTCGACATGGCGCGCCGAGGCCACGACGGCGGTCAGCCCGGCGGGGCCTCGCCGGGCATGCGGTCGAAGGCGGTCACGCCGGGCGGGATGAGCGCCCAGTCCGGACGGCTGCAGGCGAAGATCGCCACGCTGGGGCGGAAGGGCGCGGGATCGTCGAGGGAGCCGGCATAGATGTTGTACGAGGACTCCTTGCCGCGCTCGCCGCCGAACACCAGGCCGCCGCAGACCGGGCAGAAGTTGCGCACGGCCTCGCCGCCGTTCCAGGCCGTGGAGGCGAAGGACCGGGACTCGCCGCTGAAGGTGATGGCGGCGGCGGGAAAGCCGATGACCGGGACGAAGCCCGAGCCCGAGGCCTTGCGGCAGTCGGCGCAATAGCAAAGGGCCATGCCCTGCGGCTCGCCCCGCGCCTCATAACGCAAGGCGCCGCAGAGGCAGCCGCCGGTGAAACGTGTCTTGCCGTCGCTCATGGCACGATCATCGCGCGCCGGCGCCGCGGAGGCAACGGCGCTCAAGCCTGCTGCGTCGGATAGATCGTCAGGATGTTGACGTTGACGCGCGGCGGTTGCGTCACGGCGTAGAGGATGGCGGCGGCGACGTCCTCGCCTTCGAGTTGCTCCATGGCGCCGAGCCGACGCGCCACGGCGTCGCGCACCGCGGGGCGCATCTGCGCCGTGAACTGCGTCCTGACCGCGCCGGGCTCGACGCAGGTGACGCGGATGCCGGCGGCGCCGACCTCGCGCCGCAGCGATTCCGCCATCGCGCTGACCGCGTGCTTGGTGCCGGAATAGACGGTCGACGGATGGATGTAGCGCCCTGTTCCGGAGGAGACCACGACGACATGGCCCGAGCCCTGCCGCTTCATCGCCGGCAGCGCGGCGGCGAGAGGGTAGAGGAAGCCGAGGATGTTGACGTCGACCATGGCGCGGCATTCGGCCGTCGTCGTGTCGGCGTAAGGGGCCGCCACACCGATGCCGGCCACGGCGAGCAGCATGTCGAGCCGGCCATGCGTGTCGAGCACGTGCCGCACCATGGCGGTCGCCTGCGCCTCGTCGGCCACGTCGGCGGCGATCGCCTCGGCGGTGCCGCCGCTGCGGCGGATGCGGTCGGCCAAGTCCGCGAGACGCGGCAGGCGCCGCGCCGCGAGAGCGACACGGGCTCCCTCGGCTGCCAGGGCCAGCGCCGCCGCCTCGCCGATGCCGGAGGATGCGCCCGTCACGAGCGCGATCTTTCCGGCGAGCCTGCCTTGCTTCATGTCCTTCTCCTTGCGGGGCGGTGCCATCGCTGCGTCCGCTCCGTCCCTTCGCGGCCGCGTGTCCAAACTGGCTCCCGGACGTTGCTTGGAGAATGCGCTAGGATAGAAAGACACTCTGTGGGTCATGAGACATAATGCGTGGCGGCGATTTTGCGGAATTGCGGGCTTTCGCCAGCGTGGCGGCACATGGCAGCTTCGTGCGCGCGGCGGAGGAGCTCGGCATCTCGGCTTCGACGCTGAGCCAGATCATCCGCGCCCTGGAGGCACGGCTGGGCGTCCGCCTGTTCAACCGCACCACCCGCAGCGTCGCCCTGACCGAGGCTGGCCGGCGCCTCGATGCGCGCTTCCGGCCGGCCATGGCGGAGATGGAGGCGGCCGTGCGCGAAGCCGCGGCCCTCGGCGACGCGCCTTCGGGGCTCCTGCGGGTGCACATGCCGAGCGTGGCGGCCGCGGCCTTCCTGGAGCCGGCTTTCGGCCGTTTCCATGCCGCCTGTCCAGGCGTCGTGCTCGACGTGACGGTCGACGATGCCGCGACCGACATCGTCGCCGCCGGCTATGATGTCGGCGTGCGGCTCGGCGAGTTCCTGGAGGCCGACATGGTCGCGGTGAAGCTCGGTGGCGAGCAGCGCCAGATCGTCGTGGCCTCGCCCGACTATGTCAGGCGTCAGGGTCGGCCGGTCACGCCGGCCGACCTCCTTCGTCATCGCTGCATCAACTGGCGCCGGCCCGGCAGCGCCGGGCTCTACAAATGGGAGTTCTTCGGCGAGGGCCGCTGGTTCTCCGTCGCGGTCGACGGGCCGCTCGTCGTCTCGCAGCGCTCCCTGGCGATCGCCGCCGCGGTGCAGGGCGTCGGCCTCGCCTTCTGGGCCGAGGACCTGGTGCGCCCGCTGATCGCGGCGGGCAAGCTTATGCCCCTCCTGGAGGACTGGTGCGCGCCGTTCCCGGGCTGGTATCTCTGCTACCCCCGCCAGCGCGGCATGCTGGCGAGCCTGCGGGCCTTCGTCGACTTCCTCAAGCAGGAGAGGAGCGGGCGATGAGGCGGCCCGCCCGTCCCCGCTTCAGGCCACCGGCCAGACCGCCTGCAGCGTCTCGCCGGCGAGGATGCGCGCCCGCGCCGCCGCCTCGTTGCGGCCGAGGGCATCGGCGGCGTCGGCGACGTCGCGCACCCGTTCCTTCGGAATGGCCACCACGCCGTCGATGTCGCCGAAGATCACGTCGCCGGGGCGCACGGTGACGCGGCCGATGGTGACGGGCACCTGGGCGCGGCGCGGCTCCTTCTTGCCGGTCACGCCGACCGGGCTGGCGGCGGTGCCGAACAGGGGATAGCCGAGCGTCCGCACCTGGGCGAGGTCGCGCACCGTGCCGTGGACGACGGTGGCGGCCGCGCCGCGCACCTTGGCGCCCGTGCTCATCAGCTCGCCCGAGCAGGAGCCGCCGGCGCAGGAGGCGTCGCACACCAGGATGCCGCCCTCCGGCGTGTTGTCGATGGCGTGGTGATAGACGTCCTGCGGCTCGCCCTTGCGGTCGGAGGGCTCGAACAGCACGGTCACGGCCGGGCCGCAGACCACGGCGCCGGGCGCCAGCGCGCCGAGGAGGCGGATGCCCTCCAGATGGCCCCACAGGCCGAGATGCTCCATGCTGTCGTGCACGTCGCCGGAATACCATTGGCGCAGCCGCGCGATCGCGTCCCAGTCCGTGTCGGAATAGTCGAAGTCAGGCATCGTCCTCGTCTTTACGGTTGGCGTTCTCGATGGCGACGCGCAGATAGGCGGCGCTGTTGTCGATCTGGGCGCGCATCAGCGCCTTGGCTCCGGCCTCGTCCCGGGTGCGGATGCGCTCGTAGATGTCGGCATGCTCGGCATAGGCGGCGTCGAGCGACTTGCTCGGCACGCGGCTGCTGACGCGGATGACGTCGCCGATCAGGCCGGAGAGGTTGTCGTAGTAGACCGACAGGATCTTGTTGCCGGCCGAGTGCACCAGCGCCAGGTGGAAGGCCGCGTCGGCCTCGATGAAGCCGGCGAAGTCGCCGGCGTCGCGGGCCTGCCGCATGCCCTCCAGGGCCGCCGTGACCGCGGCGTCGACCGGCTGGTCGCGCGCGGTGAGGATGCCGAGCACCTCGGTCTCGATCATGCGGCGGACCACCATGAGCTGCAGGAGATAGTCGGGATCGCCGGCGAGAAGCTGGCGCACGGTGACCGCCAGCGTGCCGAGGTACTCGCCGACATCGTCGCGCACCACGGTGGTGCGCTCGCCGTGGCGGCGGCGGACCAGGCCCTTGGTCTCCAGGATCTGCATCGCCTCGCGCACCGAGCGGGTGGAGACGCCGAAGTCGCGGGCGATCTCGCCCTCGGACGGCAGGCGCTCGCCGATCGGCAGGTCGCCGGAGAGGATCCTGGCCTCGAAGGCGCTCGCGACGGAGGAGTGCAGCTTGTCGCGGCTGCGCTGCGGCCTAGCCGGCATGCTGTCTGTCATGCTCCTCCCGAACCCTGTTCCCTCGCCCGCGGGCGCTGTCGATCGGTCCATTCCCGAAGTCCGGCCCTGCGACGAAGCGCGCCTTGCCGGGTCGCTGGACATGGTTGACAATAACTCATGACATAAGTCATATGTCAAGAGCAGGCGGGACGGCGCGCCGGACGAAGCCGCCGTCCCACCCTGCGAGCCGGATGCGGCGGGATCGCCGCTCCCACAGAGCGACGGCCACGAAGGCCGGCGCGACAAACAGGAGGAGAGCCATGATTGGAGGGTATTTGCGCCGGGCCGCGGCCGTGCTGGGCGTGGCGTTCATGCTGGCGGCGCCGGCGGGTGCGGCGAAGGCGCAGACCACCGCCGACCTCGTGAAGAAGGGGCGGGTGACCATCGGCGTGCTCACCGGCATCCCGCCCTATGACACGGTGGACGCCTCCGGCAACACCGACGGCTTCCTGGTCGACCTCGCCCGCGACGCGGCCAAGGCGCTCGGCGTCGAGCTCGACGTGGTGCCCGTCAACAATGCCTCGCGCGCCGCGGCGCTGGAATCCGGCCGGGTCGATTTCCTCATCGCCCACATGACCGCGACGCCCGAGCGCGCCAAGACCTTCCTGATGACCAACCCCTACGGCGCCTACGACATGCGCTTCGTCGCCGCCACGAGCATGCCGCTGAAGACCCTCGACGACCTCAAGGGCAAGCGCGTCTCCGTGCCCAAGGGTAGCACCCAGGACGCCGCGGTCAGCGGCTACGGCATCGAGGGCCTGGAGGTCGTGCGCTTCGACGACGACGCCCTCGCCATGCAGGCGCTGATCTCCGGCCAGGTCGATGCGACCGCCGCGGTCGCCACCGTCGCCAACGACGTCATCGCCAAGCGGGGCCTGACCAATCTGGAGGTGAAGTCCGACCTGCCGATCTTCACGCTCTACTGGTCGATGGCGACGCGCAAGGACGCCACCGAGCTGCACCAGTGGCTGAACAATTTCATCTACTACGAAGAGGTCACGGGGCGGCTGAACGCGCTGCACAAGAAGTGGGTCGGCGTGCCCATGCCCGGCGGCAAGCTGCCGACCTTCTGATCGCCCGCAGGACCGACCGGCGCGCCGCGCCCGCGGCGCGGCCGCCGGCGAGAGCATGCGAGGACCCCGATGGCCTATGAGATGAACTTCGCGCCGGTGCTCGCCCGGGCCCCGGAGCTCGCCGCCGGCACGCTCGCCACGGTCGTGCTCTCGGCGCAGTCGATCGCCTTCGGCCTGACGATCGGGCTGGCGGTCGCCCTGGTGCGGGTCAACGGCCCGCGCTGGAGCGGCCGCGCGGCGGCGGTCTATATCGAGGCCTTCCGCAACACGCCGCTGCTGGTGCAGCTGTTCCTGCTGTTCTTCGGCCTGCCCTATATCGGCTTTCGCCTCTCGGCCGATCACGCCGCGCTGCTGGCGATCGGCCTCAACCTCGGCGCCTATTCCGCCGAGATCTTCCGGGCCGGCCTCCTCGCCATCCCGCCGACGCAGGTCGAGGCCGGGCTCGCCCTCGGCCTGTCGCGGCTGCAGGTGATGCGGCACGTGATCGTGGTTCCCGCCCTGCGCGTCATCTATCCCGCCTTGACCGGGCAGCTGACGCTGACCCTGCTCGGCACCTCGATCGCCTCGGCGATCTCGGCCCGGGAGCTGACGCTGGCCGGGGCCACGATCGAATCCCAGTCCTTCCGCAGCCTGGAGACCTTCCTGGTCGTGGCCGCGATCTACATCGCGGTCACCTTCGCCTTCCGGCTGGTCTACTGGCTGATCGGCCTCTGGCTGTTCCGCCGCCGCGACCCCGCCACCGGGCTCGCCGGCGCGGTGCTGGGCCCGATGCAGAAGGGGGCGCGGATATGATCCAGAGCTTCGGCTGGCCCAGCGTCGTCTTCCTGCTGCACGGCCTGATGTGGACCGTGGGCCTCTCCATCCTCACCTTCATCGGCGGCGGCGTGCTCGGGCTCGCCTTTGCCCTGGCGCGCACGCTCGGGCCGCGCTGGCTGCAGGTACTGGTCGCCGCCTATATCCAGCTCGTCCAGGCCACGCCGCTGCTGATCGTGGTGTTCCTGGCCTTCTACGGCCTCAGCTTCCTCGGCCTCTACTTCCCGCCCCTGGCCGCGGCGGCGATCTCGCTGACGCTCTATGCCACCGCCTATCTCGCCGACATCTGGCGCGGCTGCATCGAGGCCATCCCCCGCACCCAGTGGGAAGCGGCGGACGCGCTCGCGCTCACCGCGGTGCAGAAGCTGCGCTACGTCGTGCTGCCCCAGGCCTTGCGCATCGCCCGCGGGCCGACGGTCGGCTTCATGGTGCAGATCGTCAAGAACACCTCGGTCACCGCGCTGGTCGGCTTCGTCGAGCTCACCCGCGCCGGCCAGCTGCTCAACAACATGACGTTCCAGCCGTTCCACGTGTTCCTCACCGTGGCGGTCCTCTATTTCGCCGTCTGCTACCCGCTGTCGTGGTGGAGCGAGAAGCTGAAGGGAGGCAGACGTGCTCGCGCTGCGCATTGAGAACCTTCGCAAGTCCTACGGCGCCGTGCCGGTGCTGAGGGGCGTCGACCTCGCGGTGGCGAGCGGCGACGTGGTGGCGGTGATCGGCCGCTCCGGATCGGGCAAGAGCACCATGCTGCGCTGCATCAACGGGCTCGAGCCGTTCCAGGACGGCGCCATCGAGGTCGCCGGCCACAAGGTCGACCGCTCCAGCGCCAACCTGCGCGCCCTGCGGCGCGAGGTCGGCATGGTGTTCCAGAGCTACAACCTGTTCCCGCATCTCAACGTCGCCGAGAACATCACCCTGGCGCCGCGGGTGGTGAAGGGGATCGGGCGCGAGGACTGCATCGCGCTGGTCCGCGAGGTCCTCGGCCGCGTCGGCCTCGCCGACAAGGCCGGCGCCTATCCGGAAGAGCTCTCCGGCGGCCAGCAGCAGCGCGTCGCCATCGCCCGCTCGCTGGCGATGAAGCCCAAGGTCATGCTGTTCGACGAGGTGACCTCGGCGCTCGATCCGGAGCTGACCGGCGAGGTGCTCAAGACCATCGCCGAGCTGGCCGAGGCCGGCATGACCATGGTGCTCGTCACCCACGAGATGGGCTTTGCCCGGCGTGTCGCCACCCGCACGGTGTTCATGCACGAGGGCCGGGTCTGGGAGGAGGGGAGCTCGGAGGAGATCTTCTCGAACCCGCGCACGCCCGAGCTCCAGGGCTTCATCGCCCCGAACCTGAAATAGCCGCCCTTTCACGAGCGCGGCCTGCGGGCTGCGCGCATTGCAGGAGACGTCCCTTGGCACCGCCCGAAAACCGCAGCCTCGCCGCCAAGATGCAGCGCGGGGAACCCACCTTCGGCGCCACCTTCTACACCGGCTCGACCGTCGCCATCGAGGCGGCCGGCAATTGGGGGCTCGACTTCGCCTTCATCGACGCCGAGCACACGCCGGTCAACGTCGACAGCCACCTGGAGAAGCTGGTGATGGCGTCCCTGCTCGCCGGCATCGCGCCGCTGGTGCGGGTGCGCGGCACCAACGAGTGGGATATCCGCAAGTCGCTGGAATTCGGCGCCACCGGCGTGATCGTGCCGCAGGTCGGCACGGCCGACCAGGCCCGGGCCATCGTCCGTGCCGCCAAGTTCCCGCCCGTCGGCCGGCGCGGCGGCGACGCTTCCTGCCGCGCCGCGGGCTTCGCCGGGCCGGGCTTCCAATGGTCGCGGTACATGGAGCACGAGAACGCCACGCGCCTCGTCATCCCCATGGCCGAAAGCTACGAGTTCTTCGACAATATCGACGCGATCCTGGAGGTCGAAGGCATCGATGTCATCAATTTCGGGCCGGCCGACTATTCGATCTCGCGCCGGATCTCGATCGATTATTCCATGGCGCATCCCGAGGTCGAGGAACGCCTGGCCGAGCTGGTCGAGAAGTGCCATGCGCGCGGCATCAAGGTGATGGCCCCGTGCATCCCGCCGGTGGCCGAGAACGTCACGGCGCTGAGGAAGCGCGGCGTCGACATGATCATCATGGGCAATGACGTGATGTTCCTGAACGAAGGCTGCCGGCGCGCCCGCGAGGCGATCGACACCGCGGCGAAGACCGCCTGAACCCGCCACACCGGAGCAAGAGACATGACCGATCCCTTCAGCGTGGACGGCCGCCTGGCCGTGGTGACCGGCGGCCTCGGCCAGCTCGGCACGCAGTTCACCCGCTCCCTGGCGCAGGCCGGGGCCCGGGTGGCGATCTTCAGCCGCCGGCCTATCGGCGCCGACAAGCTCGCCGAGAAGTTCCCCGGCCTGGGCGACCGCATCCGGGTCTACGAGGCCAGCGTCCGCGACAAGGCGGCGCTGGAGCACGCGACGGAGGCGCTCGTCGCCGACTGGGGCGTGCCGCACGTCCTCGTCAACAATGCCGGCATCGATTCCAAGCCCGACGGCTCGGCCGAGCAGAACGCCCCCTTCGAAGCCTATCCGCAGAAATACTGGGACGAGATCATCGACACCAACCTCACCGGCGTGATGCTGACCAGCCAGGTGGTGGGCAGCCGGATGGCGGCGGAGCGGCGCGGCTCGATCATCAATGTCGGCTCGATCTACGGCATGGTCTCGCCGAACCAGGCGCTCTATGCCTATCGCGAGAAGCGCGACGGCGTGCCCTTCATCAAGGCCGTCTCCTATGCGGCGTCGAAGTCCGGCCTCATCAACCTGACGCGCTATCTCGCCACCTACTGGGCGCCGAAGAAGGTGCGCGTCAACCTGATCTCCTTCGGCGGCGTCAAGACCGCCACCTTCGACAAGGAGTTCATCGAGGCCTTCCTGGAGCGCGTGCCGATGGGGCGGCAGGCCGAGATCGACGAGTATAACGGCGTCGTCCGCTTCCTGGCTTCCGACGCCTCGTCCTACATGACCGGCTCGAACGTGGTGGTCGACGGCGGCTTCACCGCCTGGTGACCGCCCGGCGCCGGCCTCAGGCCGTTTCCTCCAGCACCAGCGCGGCGCCCTTCTCGCCGACCATGATCGAGGGCGCGTTGGTGTTGCCGGAGGTGATGGTCGGGAAGATCGAGGCGTCGATCACCCGCAGGCCGGCGAGGCCGTGCACGCGCAGGCGCGGGTCGACCACGGCCCGGTCGGGATCCGGCCCCATGGCGCAGGTGCCGCAGGGGTGGAACACCGAATAGCTGCGCGCCCGGATGTCGGCGAGGAGGTCGGCATCGTCGTCGACGGCCGGCCCCGGCTTCTCCTCCGTCTCGATCAGGGCACGGAACGAGGGGGCGGCGGCAAGCCGGCGCAGCAGCCGGGCGCCTTCGACGAGCTCGGCGGTGTCGTGCTCGGTGGAGAGGTAGTTGGCCCGGATCGTCGGCGGCTGCCGCGGATCGGCGGAGCGGATCGCGACCCGGCCACGGCTGGTCGGCCGGCAGGGGGAGACGCTGGTGGTGAAGCCGGCGAAGCGGTCGGGCTTGGTCAGCGCCCGCACGCCGGGCGCGGCGCGCTCATAGCTCAGCGGCGAGAAGTAGAGCTGGATGTTGGGCTCGGCCAGGTCGGGCCTGGTGCGGACGAATCCGCCGCCCTGGTTGACGCTGAGCGACAGCGGACCGGTGCTCCGCAGCATGTATTCCACCCCGGCGCGCAGCCGCGGCAGCAGCGGGCCGAGCACCTGGTTGAGGCTCGGGCGGCGCGAGCGGTAGACATGATCGTAGCACAGGTGGTCCTGCAGCTCGGCGCCGACCTGGCGCCGGTCGACCACCGGCGCGATGCCGAGCGAGGTGAGGAGATCCGCCGGTCCGACGCCGGAGAGCTGCAGCAATTGCGGCGTGTTGATCGCGCCGCCGCTCAGGATGATCTCGCGACCGGCCCGCGCCTCGAGCGTCCGGCCGTTGCGCTCATAGACGATCCCGACGGCGCGGCGGCCTTCGAACAGCAGCTTCGTCGCCAGCGCCTGCGTCTCGACGTTCAGGTTGGGCCGGCGCTGGGCCGGCCACAGATAGGCCCGTGCCGCCGAGGCCCGGTAGCCCTTGACGGTGGTGTTGAGCTGATAATAGCCGATGCCCTCGATGCTCCCGCCGTTGAGGTCGGCGCTGCGGGGCAGGCCCGCCTCGGCGGCCGCCTCGATGAAGGCGGCGGTCAGGGGGTGGGCGGTCGCGGCGATGGTGCTGACATGCAGCGGCCCGCCGGCACCGTGCCAGGCGTCGGCGCCGAGGGCGTGATCCTCCAGCCGGCGGTAGGCCGCCAGCACGTCGGGCCAGCCCCAGCCGGCGTTGCCGAGCGCCCGCCAGGCCTCGAAATCGCCGGCCTGGCCGCGCGAATAGACCATGGCGTTGATCGAGCTCGACCCACCGAGGACCTTGCCGCGCGGCTGGTAGATGGTCCGCCCGTCGAGGCCGGGCTCGGCCTCGGTCCGGTACATCCAGTTCACGTCGGGATCGTAGAAGCTCATGCCGTAGCCGATCGGCGTCTGGATCCAGAAGCGCCGGTCGGACGGGCCGGCCTCCAGCAGCAGCACCTTGTGGCGGCCCGTCTCGGTCAGGCGCGCGGCGACCACGCAGCCGGCCGAGCCGGCGCCGACGATGATGAAATCATAGGTGTCCATCGCTTGCCGCCTCAGTGCACGCGATCGAAGATCGCGATCGGCGGCGGGTCCAGGCCCGCCGGTATCGGAATCGTGTCGAAGGTCTTGAAGGACATCAGGAAGAACCCCCCGGGGGAGCCGATACGCTAGGTTCGGATTGGCCTGCCGGTCAGGTCCATTCTGGAGAAATCAACAGGCCAATTTGCCGGCTTCGACCGTCTTCAGCACCTCGGCCAGAAGCCGCGCCCCGGTCTCGATCTGCGTCGGCGTGATGCCGCCGAAGCCGAGGACCAGCCCTTCGCGCGCGATCGGCTCGATGCAGAAGCGGCTGATCTCGGCGACGGTGAGGTTGCGCTCGGCCGCGGCGCCGGCGACGGCGGCGCCACGCAGGCCCGGCTTCAGCCAGGCGATGGTATGGAGCCCCGTGGCGATCGGCACGATACTCATCCACGGCGAGAGGTGCCTGGCGCCGGCGTCGAGCAGGGCCTGGCAGCGCTCCGCATAGATCCGGCGCATGCGCCGGACATGGGCGGCGAAGTGGCCCTCGGCGATGAAGTCGCAGACATGGTCCTGGAGCGAGGTGGGCACGCCCGGCGAGAAGGCGGCCAGGCTGGTCTCGAAGGTGCGCACCAGCGCCGGCGGCGCCAGGATGAAGCCGAGGCGCAGCGCCGGGAACAGGGTCTTGCTGAAGGTGCCGACATAGATGACGCGGCCGGCGGCGTCGATGCCCTTGAGCGTCGGCAGGGGCCGGCCGTGGAAGAAGAGCTCGCCGTCCCAGTCGTCCTCGATCACCCAGCCGCCGGCGGCGCCGGCCGCCTGAAGCAGGGCGAAGCGACGCTCCAGGCTCAGCTTGGCGCCGAGTGGCTGCTGGTGCGACGGCGTGACGAAGGCGAGCTTGAAGCCGGGGCAGCGCGCCAGGCCCTCGGCGACGACCAGCCCGTCATCGTCGACCGGCACCGGCACGATTTCGGCGCCGTGCACCAGGAAGCTGTTGCGGGCCCCGATCGTGCCGGGGTTCTCGAACCAGATGCTGTCGCCCGGATCGACCAGGGCCGCGGCGATGAGCTGGAAGGCCTGCTGGGCCCCGGCGACGATGAAGATCTGCTCGGGCGAGCAGGCCACCCCGCGATTGGCCCGCAGGTGCCCGGCGATGGCGGCGCGCAGCGGCGGGTGGCCGAACGGGTCGGGATAGCCGAGCACGTCCTGGCGCGAGCTGCGCCAGTGCCGGGCGACGATGCGCGACCATTGCGCGACCGGGAAGGCGTCGAAGGCCGGCATCGCCGTGGTGAAGGCGCGCGGCACGTGCGGCAGGCGGTGTGCGAAATGATCCGAGGCCGCCGCCATAAGCTGGGACAGCGGCGCCCGCTCGACCGCGTCCGCCCGCTCGACCTCCGGCACGGCGGGGCGGTCGGCATGGACGGCGTCGCTGACATAGGTGCCGGCGCCGACGCGCGATTCGATCAGCCCTTCGGCCGCCAACTGCTCGAAGCTCTCCGTCACCGTGGTGCGGGCCACGGCGAGCTCGCGGGCCAGGATGCGCGAGGCCGGCAGCCGGTCGCCGGCGGCGAGCCCGCCGCCGAGGATCAGCTCGCGCAGGGCCGAGGTGAGCTGCAGGCCGATCGTCCGGGATGAGGCGTGGTCGATGACGATCGACTGCAGCAGGGCTCCGCCCGCACGTTTCACCATGATCGATGTTTCCCGAACGCCTGGCCGGCAATGGCCTGCCAGATGGTTCAGAATGGACCTTAGAGCCAGACCAATTCGAGGGGAAGATCGAGGTTCCCGTGCCGGCCTTCGCCGAGCGAAGAGCGGCGGTCGATCGAGGCGGACGAGATGAAGATCAAGCGGCTGGAGACGTTCCACGATGACCACGTCGGATTCGTCCGCCTGACCACCGACGACGGCCATGTCGGCTGGGGCCAGGTCTCGCCCTACAACGCAGACATCACCTGCCAGGTCTTCCACCGCCAGGTCGCCCGCTGGGCCGCGGGCTGGGATGCGACCGACATCGCCGGGCTGGTCGAGCTCATTCCCGAGCGCGAGCACAAGTTCCCCGGCTCCTATCTCTTCCGGGCGCTGACCGGCCTCGACACGGCGATGTGGGACCTGCGCGGCAAGCTTGCCGGCAGAAGCGTCTGCGCCCTGCTCGGCGGCACGCCGAGGCCCTTTCCGGTCTATGCCTCGAGCATGAAGCGCGGCGAGATCACGCCGGAGGCCGAGGCCGAGCGCCTGAAGCGCCTGCAGGGCGAGTTCGGCTACACCGCCTTCAAGTTCCGCGTCGGCAAGGAATGCGGCCACGACCAGGACGAATGGCCGGGCCGCACCGAGGCCATCGTGCCGATGGTGCGCAAGGCGCTCGGCGACGAGGCCCGCCTGCTCGTCGATGCCAACAGCGCCTATTCGCCGGCCAAGGCGATCGAGGTCGGCCGTATGCTGGAGGACCACGACGTCTGCCATTTCGAGGAGCCGTGCCCCTATTGGGAGCACGACTGGACGCGCGAGGTGCGGCAGGCCCTGTCGCTCGACGTGACCGGCGGCGAGCAGGACTGCGACCTCACGCTGTGGAAGCACATGATCCGCCTGGGCGCGGTCGACGTGGTCCAGCCGGACATCTGCTATATCGGCGGGGTCGAGCGCATGCTGAAGGTGGTGGCCCTGGCCAGGGAGGCCGGCATGCCGGTCACGCCCCATTCGGCCAACCAGAGCCTGGTGACGGTCTACACCCTCCACGTCATGGGGGCGATCGACAATGCCGGACCCTATGTCGAATATTCGATCGAAGGCGCCGACTATTATCCCTGGGAGCAGGGGCTGCTCGCCAACCCGCTCGAAGTGCGCGACGGCAAGGTGGCGATCCCGGACGCGCCGGGCTGGGGTGTCGAGGTGAGTCCGGACTGGATTTCGCGGGCGCGGCGCCAGGTGACGGAGATGCCGGCATGAGCCGCACGCTCGACGCCCTCGTCGGCGAAGCCTTGGCGACCGGCACCATTGCCGGCCTGCCCGACGGCCACTTCATCGACGGACGGCTCGTGCCCTCGCAGTCCGGCGCGGGCATGGAGAGCTGGGACCCCGGACGGGGGGCCGTGTTCGCCGCCTTCGCGGCGGGCGAGGCGGCCGATGTCGACGCTGCGGTGGACGCGGCGCGGCGGGCGCTGAAGGGGCGGTGGCGCGACCTCAGGCCGGCCGAGCGCGGGCGCATCCTGCAGCGCGCCGCGGCGCTGATCCGCGAGAACGCCGCGCGCCTCGCCGTCGCCGAGAGCCTGGATTCCGGCAAGCGGCTGAGCGAGGCCTTGGGCGATGTCGCCGGCGCGGCCCGCTGCTTCGACTATTACGCCGGCGCCTGCGACAAGCTGCAGGGCGACACCATGCCGCTCGGGCGCGACCATCTCGGCATGACGGTGCACGAGCCGGTCGGCGTCGCGGCGCAGATCATCCCCTGGAACTATCCGATCTCCACCGCCGCGCGCGGCCTGGCGCCGGCCCTCGCCGCCGGCTGCGCCGTGGTGGCCAAGCCCGCCGAGCAGACGCCGTTCACCGCGCTGATGCTGGCGGCGCTCCTCGACGAGGCCGGGCTGCCGGACGGGGTGTGCAACGTCGTGACCGGCACCGGACGCGCCGCCGGCGCGCCGCTCGTCGCCCATCCCGGCGTCGACCACGTCACCTTCACCGGCTCGGTCGCCACCGGCATCGGCGTGATGCAGGCGGCGGCGCCGAACGTGACGCAGGTCGTGCTCGAGCTCGGCGGCAAGTCGCCGGTGCTGGTGTTCGGCGACTGCGACGTCGAGAGCGCCCTGTCGGGCGTGATGGAGGCGATCTACGAGAATGCCGGCCAGATCTGCTCGGCCGGCTCGCGCCTGGTCATCGAGCGCGGCCTGCGCGACGCCTTCCTCGCCCGGCTGGTCGAGCGGGTGGAGCGCCTGACCCTCGGCCACGGCCTGACCAACCCCGGCATGGGCCCGGTCAGTTCGGCGGCCCATCTCGCCAGGATCGACGGCATGGTCTCCGCCGCCGTCGGACGGGGCGCGCGGCTCCATGCCGGCGGCTTCGTGGTGGAGCGGCCGGACCTCGGCAGAGGCTGGTTCTACGCGCCGACCATCGTCGAGCCGGCCGCCGGCAGCGACGCCATCGTCCAGGACGAGGTGTTCGGCCCGGTGCTGGCGGTCCAGACCTTCGACACCGAGGAGGAGGCCCTCGCCCTCGCCAACGGCACCCCCTACGGCCTCGTCGCCGGTGTCTATACCGGCGATTTCGGCCGTGCTCACCGCCTGGCGCGCGACATCGATGCCGGGCAGATCTACATCAACGAATATTTCGCCGGCGGGATCGAGATGCCGTTCGGCGGCAACCGCCTGTCCGGCTTCGGCCGCGAGAAGGGGCTGGAGGGCCTGCGTTCCTACAGCCGGGTGAAGAGCATCGCCGCCCGCATCGCGCGGCCGGCCTGACGCTACGCCCCGTCAGGCGCCGGCGGCCCGGCTCGAACGGTCCCGTGCCTCGGCACCATTCGTGCGTCAGAACAGCTCGTCCAGGAGGAGATGGAACTGGAGCCTGCGCTGATCCGCGCAGGCGATGCCGTAGCGTGCGAGAAGTCGCTCCTGGAGCAAAGCATCGAACTCGCCAAGGCAATTCCAGAGTATCGCCAGGTCCTGGTATCGGTCGGCGATCCCGGCTCGCCCGACATCGATGCATCCGACAACCCGGCCGTCCAGCATCAGAAGGTTGTCGAGCGAAAAGTCTCCATGCGTCACGACAGGATCGGGCGAGAGGGGCAACAGGCGATTCATTGCCTCCCATACCTGCTCGGCCGTCCAGCCTTCTCGCTCCTCGTCGAAATCGTCTTCCTCGACCAAGCCCGCATCGATGCGCATGCGCGCATGGGCGAGCCGATAGGCATGATCGGCGTTGAAGGGGCATGCCCCGATGGGAATGGCGTGGAGTTGCCGCAGGAACTCCGCCAGCGCGTCCACGACGGCGAGACCGGCATCTGGATTTGCCTGCAGCACCTGACAGGCGGTTTTTCCCGGCAGTGCCGTCATCAGCAGCCAGGCGTCGTCCGGCGAGCCGACGAAATGTCTGACATCGGGCACCGGCAGGTATCCCGCCAGCCAGCGCAGCCTGACCATCTCATTCGCCAGGTCGTCGGCACTCAAATCCCTGCCGGTTTTCAGGAATAGATCGGGTGCGCCGGGCTTGCCGTGCAGGCGGTAAACCTCGCCGCCGGACTCGCCGACATGGTCGCGCATCCACTGATATCCGGCCAATTCACCGGACAAGCTCGCTGGCACGGGCACGGCCGCACAGGCTTCCTCTCTAGTCGTCGTGGTCACTGGCTTCCCCTCCTGCCTCGTCTAAACCCGAAACGGCGCATGAGCGGCCGAAGATCGCCGCCGTCCGTGCACGGATCCCGAAAGCGGCAACGGCGGAAGGCGCCGAGCTCGTTGCGGCCTGATTGCCGTTTGCGGCATTGCTGCCCATCGGATCGCGACTATCCCGGTCCCGGTTGATGGGCTACCCCGCGGGCGACGGGCCGGGAAAGCCCCGACTGCGATTCGAACAGAGCCTGCCCATGCCGACACTGCATCTCCGCCACCTCCCTGGTGCGCTTGCCCTCTGCCTCGCCGGCGTCCTGGCGCACGGCGCCGCCGCAGCCGATGTCAGCCAGCGCTTCTACGATGCGGCGCTCTGCCAGCCGCCTTACACGACCGCATCCGCCACGGCGCTCTACGAGGCCGCCGAGAAGCTCGCCAAGCCGGATATGTCGATGCTCACCGCCGCGGTCTACGCATTGCCGAAGCCGATCGGGCGGGACGGCTTCGACAGCAACGAGGTGATCTTCGCGGGGTCCTCGGTCGGCGTTCTCGTCCAGGGCGAGCAGGCCGATGCCCTGGCCGCCCGCTACAAGCTCCAGCGCGAGAGCTCCACCCTGCTGGGCACGTCGACGAAGGGCTATTCGCGCGCGCTGCCGGACGCGCAGCAACCGCTGCCGGATGCCGGCACGGTTTCCATCGTCGCGCGCGAAAGCCGCGGGCTGCCGGGCAAGACGCTGCTGGCCTGCGAGTTCGTCTCCAACGCGGACCGGGACGCCCTGAAGGCTTACGAAAAATCCGTGAATCCCTGACGGCGATCCGCGGTCGCCTCCATCCGTCCCCGAAATCCTTGAGAGCCGTTGATGAGGAAATTCGTGCAAGTGATTATCATCGCTGCAGTTGCCGCTGTGGCGATGGCCGGCTGGCGTTGGTATGCCTATGTCTCGAACACCGACACGCCCTACGACGAGGTCGGCATCACCCTGAACAGCCATATGCCGCTGCCGCTTCGGCTGTGGGGCTGCGGCAAGCTCCGCGACACGTTCGAGAACGCTCTTCCGCCCTATGGCTGCGCCACGGACGACGGGAAGCAATGGCTTTAGGAAGCGTGTGCGAGTCAATACCTGCAGTTGAGGCGCGCGACCCCTCTTCCGACCGGGAGAGAGGTTCCGCGCTCCTCAGGTCGGGCCGGCAATCCGGCGCTTCGGCTTCGCTGGCTGCGCGTGCGACCAGGCCGTCGTCAGGACGCTCGTCAGCTCCGCTTCGCCGAGCTTGGAGAGGTCCATGGTGGTCCAGCCTTGCCGCCCCCAGGCGTTCGCGATCGGCGCGAAGGCCTCCGGCGCCATCATGCACTTGAACTCCTGCTCGTCCGGCGTGAAGCGGATATTGGCCGTGCGGCCGTCGGCGGCCAGCGTGACGTAGATGCGGGCGGCCTTGAAGGCCGCGCGATCGAAATGCGGCGCCTCGACCGTGCCCTCCAGCGAGAGCGCGATGCGCCTGAGATCTTCGCCCGTCGCCATGTCCCGGCTCCCTCCGATGCTCGCCCAGCCGCAGTCCAGCACGGCGCGGCGCCGGGGGCCAGTCAGGATTGGCGGTCGTCGCCGGGCGCCGGGCTGCGACGGGCTCGCCATTCCTCGCGCGCGACATAGGCCGCCCCGCCGGCCACCATCGCGGCCAGGGCGAACCAGGTCAGGGCATAGACCAGGTGGTTGTTGGGGAAGCTCACCACGGTGAGGCCGCCGACCGGGCCGCCGGCATTGCCCGGCACCGCGTCGGCGTCGATGAAATAGGGGGCGACGTCGGTGAGGCCGCGGGCCTGAGCGATCGCGGCGACGTCGCGGGAGTACCAGCGGTCCGCCGCCGGATCGTTGCTGCGCAAGAAGCCGCCCCCGGGCTCGGTGAGGCGCAGCAGGCCGGTGACCTCGGCCCGGGCCGGACCGGCAACCGTCCTGCGGTCGGGCACGAAGCCGCGATTGACCAGCACGGTGAAGCCCTGGTCGGTGCGCAGCGGCACCAGCAGCCAATAGCCGCTGCCGAGCGCCGTCGCCGCCTGGACCCAGGCGGCGCGCTCGCCCTGGAAGACGCCCTGCGCCCGCACGCGGCGATAGCCGTCGCGGGCGGCATCGATCGCGGGCCAGGCGGCCGGCCCGGGCGTGTCGACCGGCGCGGCGTGGACGCGCTGGTCGACCTGAGCGATGAGGTCGAGCTTCCAGACGCGACGCTGCAGCTGCCAGACGCCGAGCGCGGTCAGGCCGGCGAAGACGAGCGCGGCCGAGAGCCCGAGGACGAGCAGCAGGGCTGGCGAGCGGGAGCGCCGCTCGCCGGCGCCGTCCGTTGCGGTCACGGCATCTGGCTCATGTCGTGCACGGACATCGGCATCATGTTGTGGGTCATGTGGTACATCACCCAGAGCGAGCCGGCGAGGGCGATGACCACCAGCACCACCGTGAAGATCAGCGCCATCATCGTCCAGCCACCCTCGGACTTGGCGTCCATGTGCAGGAAGAACACCATGTGCACGACGATCTGCACCACGGCCAGGGCCATGACGGCGAGGGCCGTGGCCTCGTTGCTGCCGAGGATGCCGCTCATGACCAGCCAGAACGGCACGGCGGTCAGCACCACCGACAGGCCGAAGCCGGTGAGATAGCCCTTGAGCGAGCCGTGCGCCGGCTCGTCGTGATGGTGGGCGTGCGCCTCGGAGCTCATCGCAGCATCCCCATGAGATAGACGAAGGTGAAGACGCCGATCCAGACGACGTCGAGGAAGTGCCAGAACAGGCTGAGGCACATCAGCCGGCGCCGGTTGGCGGCGATCAGCCCGTGCCGGCCGACCTGCACCATCAGCGTCACCAGCCACACCGTGCCGAAGGTGACGTGCAGGCCGTGGGTGCCGACCAGCGTGAAGAAGGCGGAGAGGAAGCCGCTGCGCTGGGGCGTCGCGCCCTCGTGGATCATGTGCGAGAACTCGTAGATCTCGACGCTGAGGAAGGCGAGGCCGAACAGGCCGGTCACGGCCAGCCAGGCCTGGGTCGCGCCCACCCGGTTCTGCACCATCGTCAGCATGGCGAAGCCATAGGTGATCGAGGAGAGCAGCAGGAACGAGGTGTTGAGCGCCACCAGCGGCAGGTCGAACAGGTCCTTGGGTGCCGGGCCAGCGGCATAGTTGCCGCCGAGCACGCCATAGGTGGCGAACAGGATCGCGAAGATGAGGCAGTCGCTCATCAGGTAGATCCAGAAGCCGAGCATGGTGCTCGCGCCTTCGGGATGGTCGTGCTCGTCCGTGAGGTAGAACTGCGGCGCTTCGCCCGCGCCGGCGGTCAGGCTGGTCTGCGACATGGCGTCAGGCTCCCGTCGCGAGCAGCCGGGTGCGCGCGTCCTCGGCGGCGACCACGTCCTCGACCGGGATGTGGAAGTCGCGCTTGTAATTGAAGGTATGGCCGATCGCGACCGCCAGCAGCGCCAGGAAGCTCAGCCCCGCGAGCCACCAGACGTACCAGATCATGGCGACGGCGAAGACCGTGGCGAGGCCGGCCAGGATGACGCCGGCGCCGGTGTTCTTGGGCATGTGGATCGGCCTGAAGCCGCCGACCGGCCGGACATGCCCGCGCCGCTTCATGTCGGCCCAGGCGTCGAGGTCGTGCACCACGGGCGTGAACGCGAAGTTGTAGGCGGGCGGCGGCGAGGAGGTCGACCATTCCAGCGTCCGGCCGTTCCAGGGATCGCCCGACGTGTCGGCCAGCGCCTCGCGCTTGCGGAAGGTGACGTAGAACTGCACCAGCGAGGCGAAGATGCCGACCGCGATCAGGGCCGCGCCGAAGGCGGCGATGACGAACCAGATCTGCAGCGAGGGATCGTCGAAATGGCGCAGGCGCCGCGTCACGCCCATCAGGCCGAGCACGTAGAGCGGCATGAAGGCGAAGTAGAAGCCGACCACCCAGAACCAGAAGGAGATCTTGCCCCAGAACGGGTCGAGCTTGAAGCCGAACGCCTTGGGGAACCAGTAGTTGATGCCGGCGAACAGGCCGAACAGCACGCCGCCGATGATGACGTTGTGGAAATGCGCCACCAGGAACAGCGAGTTGTGCAGCACGAAGTCGGCCGGGGGCACCGCCAGCAGCACGCCGGTCATGCCGCCGATGACGAAGGTCAGCATGAAGGCGACCGTCCACATCATGGGCAGCTCGAAGCGGATGCGGCCGCGATACATGGTGAACAGCCAGTTGAAGATCTTGGCGCCCGTCGGGATCGAGATGATCATCGTCGTGATGCCGAAGAAGGAGTTCACGCTGGCGCCGGACCCCATGGTGAAGAAGTGGTGCAGCCAGACGAGGTAGGCGAGGATGGTGATCACCACCGTCGCGTAGACCATCGAGGTGTAGCCGAAGAGGCGCTTGCCCGAGAAGGTCGAGGTCACTTCCGAGAAGATGCCGAAGGCCGGCAGGATCAGGATGTAGACCTCCGGATGGCCCCAGATCCAGATCAGGTTCACGTACATCATCGGGTTGCCGCCGAAGTCGTTCGTGAAGAAGTTGGTGCCGACATAGCGGTCGAGCGACAGCAGGACCAGCACGGCGGTCAGGACCGGGAAGGCGGCGACGATCAGGACGTTGGTGCAGAGCGCCGTCCAGGTGAACACCGGCATGCGCATCATCGTCATGCCCGGGGCGCGCAGCTTGACGATGGTGGCGATCAGGTTGACGCCCGACAAGAGCGTGCCGACGCCGGCCACCTGCAGCGCCCAGATGTAATAGTCGACGCCGACATCAGGACTGTAGCCGATGCCCGAGAGCGGGGGATAGGCGAGCCAGCCGGTGCGCGCGAACTCGCCGACGAACAGCGACATCATCACGATGACAGCGCCGGCCGCCGTCATCCAGAAGCTGAAATTGTTGAGGAAGGGGAAGGAGACGTCGCGGGCGCCGATCTGCAGCGGCACGACATAGTTCATCAGGCCGGTGACCAGCGGCATCGCCACGAAGAAGATCATGATCACGCCGTGGGCGGTGAAGACCTGGTCGTAGTGGTGGGCCGGCAGAAAGCCCTGCGACTCCCCGAAGGACATCGCCTGCTGGGCGCGCATCATCACGGCGTCGGCGAAGCCGCGCAGCAGCATGATGAGGCCGAGCACCATGTACATCACGCCGATGCGCTTGTGGTCGACGCTGGTGAACCATTCGCGCCAGAGGTACCCCCAGACCCGGAAATAGGTGAGGACGCCGAGCAGGGCGGCCCCGCCCAGCGCGACCATCGCGAAGGTGCCGACCAGAATCGGCTCGTGATAGGGGATGGCTTCGAGGGTGAAGCGGCCGAAGATCGGGCTGACCGCGAGTGCTGGCTCGGACATGATCGAAAACCGCGTCAAAGGGGTGAGGTCGGGGAGGCCGGCGCGTCCGCGGCGGCCGAGGCGCTCGGGGCGCGCGTCAGGCCGGGGCGGGGCAGGCCGGCGCCGAGGAGGCCGGCGGGGTCGGGCAGGGCGGCCGGAGCCGGGGCCAGGGCGGAGCGGCTCGCCATCGGGTCGGCGGGCGTGCACAGGCTCGCCACATAGGTCAGACCCGGGCCGAGCACCGTGCCGCGGCGGGCATGCTTGTCGTAGGTCAGCGGCAGCACCGTGTTGATGCCGGCCATGCCGAGCCCGCCCTTGGCGTCGATGCGCATCATCTCGTCCATGCACATCTTGCCGGCCTCCACGCACATGTTGAGCGCGGCGTGGTAGAGGTCGGGCGCCACCGCGGCATAGGTGTGGGCGGGCTCGTTCTCGCTCGGGCGCTCCAGCTGGAGATAGAGGCTGCGGTCGAGCGAGCCGCCGCCGGCCTTGGCCTTGGCGATCCACTGCTCGAAGCCGGCCTCGTCGAGGCCGAGGAAGCGGAAGCGCATGCCGGAGAAGCCGGCGCCGCTGTAATTGGCGGAGAAGCCCTCATAGTCGCCCGCCTTGTTGATGACGGCGTGCAGCTTGGTCTCCATGCCGGGCATGGCGTAGATCTGCCCGGCCAGCGCCGGCACGTAGAAGGAATTCATCACCGAGGAGGCGGTGATCTGGAAATTGATCGGCCGGTCCACCGGCGCGGCGAGCGCGTTGACCGTGGCGATGCCGTATTGCGGGTAGATGAACAGCCATTTCCAGTCGAGCGCCACCACCTGGACCTGCAGCGGCTCCGTCCCGGCCGCGACCGGCCGGCCCTCGTCGACGCGGGCGATCGGCCGGTAGGGGTCGAGGATATGGGTGCCCATCCAGGTCAGCGCGCCGAGGCAGATGATGATCAGCAGCGGCGCCGCCCAGATCACCAGCTCCAGCTGGGTCGAATGATCCCAGTCGGGCTCGTAGCGGGCATTCGTGTTAGACTGGCGATAGCGCCAGGCGAACAGGATGGTCAGCGCCATCACCGGGACGATGATGACCAGCATCAGCGCGGTGGAGATGAGGATGAGGTCGCGTTGCTGCGATGCAACATCGCCGGCCGGACTCAGCACCACCGCATTGCACCCGCCCAGGACCGCCAGAAACGGCAGGATGGCGAGGATTTTCAGCTTGGAAAGCCGGGTCGGAGCGGGTTTTGCAAGGTTTGGCATGGCTTGGCGGTACCCCTCGGCGGGGAAGGCGGACATTGGACATTTTGTCCAATCACGCTGCACCTGCGAAGACGGCAAAGAGAAGAGGTTCGGGCCGCGAGGCTGTCGGCGCCGCTGCGGGCGTCCGCCCGCGACGACCGAGGAGCGACGAGATCCATGACCACAACCACTGCTGCATCGACGCCTTTCGACCGGGACGGGCAGGGCCATGCCCGTCACCAGGCGGTGGCGCCGGGCGAGATCGCCATCGGCGTGATCATCGGCCGCACGTCGGAGTTCTTCGACTTCTTCGTCTACGCCATCGCCTCGATCCTGGTGTTCCCGAAGCTGGTGTTCCCCGACCACGATCCCCTCACCGGCACGCTCTATTCCTTCGCCATCTTCGCGCTCGCCTTCATCGCGCGCCCGTTCGGCTCGCTGATCTTCATCACCATCGACCGCGTCCATGGCCGGGCGGTGAAGCTGACCATCGCGCTGTTCCTGCTCGGCGGCTCGACGGCGGCCATCGCCTTCCTGCCGGACCATGGCTCGATCGGCGCCTGGTCCTGGGTGGTGCTGGCGCTCCTGCGCATCGGCCAGGGCATCGCGCTCGGCGGCACCTGGGACGGCCTGCCCTCGCTGCTCGCCATGAACGCCCCGGAACAGCGGCGCGGCTGGTATGCGATGATCCCGCAGCTCGGCGCCCCGCTCGGCCTGATGGTGGCGAGCGCGCTGTTCGCCTTCTTCGTCGCCAACCTGTCGGCGCAGGATTTCCTGGAATGGGGCTGGCGCTATCCCTTCTTCGTCGCCTTCGCCATCAACGTCGTCGCCTTGTTCGCGCGCCTCAGGATGGTGTCGACGCCCGAATACGAGCGCCTCTACGACAGCCGCGACCTCCTGCCCTCGCCGGTGCTCGACACCGTGCGCCAGCAGAGCCGCACCATCGTCATCGGCGCCTTCGCGCCGCTGGCGAGCTTCGCCCTGTTCCATATGGTGACGGTGTTCCCGCTCTCCTGGGTGTTCCTGTTCACCCGCGAGAATCCGGCGCGCTTCCTGGTGTTCGAGATCGTCGGCGCCTGCATCGGCATCCTCGCCATCATCGCCTCGGGCGTGATCGCCGACCGGGTCGGGCGGCGCTCGCTGCTCGGCGGCTCGGCCGCGGCGATCGCGGTCTATAGCGGCTTTGCGCCGCAGCTGCTCGATGCCGGCGCCGCCGGCGAGATCCTCTACATGGTGGTCGGCTTCGCCCTGCTCGGCCTGTCGCTCGGCCAGGCCTCCGGCGCCATCAACGCCAACTTCCCGGCCAGCCACCGCTATACCGGCGCGGCGCTGACCTCGGACCTCGCCTGGCTGTTCGGCGCCGGCTTCGCCCCGTTCGTGGCTCTGATCCTGGCCTATGAGTTCGGCCTGCTCGCCGCCGGCGCCTATCTCCTCTCCGGGGCGCTCGGCACGCTGGCGGCGCTCGGGATCAACAAGGAGCTGGCGCGCCGGCTCTCCTGATCCGCAGGCTCGACCAAGATCAGCCGGGATCTCCGGGCTCCGCCCCGCGGGCGGGGCTCGGGACGCGGTCTCGCGCCGGCGCCGACCCCGCCCGCGAATTTCTCAAGGACCCGCACGGCCATGCAGGACGAAGGCCCGGCGCCGGCCGGCAAGGAATGGCCGATGGTCAGGGCGGCATTCTCGATCCAGGAGACCACCAACCGGGAGAACCAGCTGCTGCTGGTCAGCCTGCGCTGGGTGGCGGTCGCCGGCCAGATCGCGGCGATCGGCGCGGTCCGATTCGGGCTCGGCATTCCCCTGCCGCTGCCGCAGATGGGCGCGGTGATCGCCTGCCTGATCGCCCTCAACCTGGTCGCCCGCTATCGCCATGCCAGCGGCCGCGCGGTGACGGACACCGAGCTCTTCCTGGAGCTGCTGCTCGACGTCGCCGCCCTCACCGTGCAGCTCTATCTCAGCGGCGGGGCGACCAACCCTTTCGTCTCGCTCTTCCTGCTGCAGGTCATCCTCGGGGCGGTGCTGCTGCGCCCCTGGGCGACCTGGCTGATCGTCGCCGTCACCAGCGCCTGCTTCGTCGGCCTGATGGCCTGGTACAACGACATCGGCTTCATCATGCCGGCGCACGACTTCACGCGGCCGCGGCTCCTGGAGCTGCACATCTACGGCATGTTCATCTGCTTCCTGCTCGCCGCGGTGCTGCTGGTGCTGTTCGTCACCCGCATCAACCGCAACCTGCGTGGCCAGGACCTGCGCCTGGCGGGGCTGCGCCAGCAATCGGCGGAGGAGGAGCACATCGTCCGCATGGGCCTGCTCGCCTCGGGCGCGGCGCACGAATTGGGCACGCCGCTCGCCACGCTCTCCGTCATCCTCAACGACTGGCAGCGCATGCCGGCGCTCACCGCGGATCCCGACATTGCGACGGAGATCGGCGAGATGCAGGCCCAGCTCGCCCGCTGCAAGGATATCGTCTCCGGCATCCTGCGCTCCTCGGGCGAGGAGCGCGGCGAGGGCGCCGAGCGGGCCAGCATCATTGCGTTCCTCGACGATGTGGTCCGCGACTGGAGCAGGAGCCGGGGCCCGACGAAGCTGTATTATACCAATCGCCTCGAAACGGATTTCGTGATCGCCTCGGATGCCCTCCTCAAGCAGATTCTGGTCAACGTGCTCGACAATGCGTGCGAGGCTTCGCCGCACTGGATCAGCGTCGATGCTGCCGAGGAGGACGACGTCATGGTGATCGCGGTGCACGATGCCGGCCCCGGCTTCTCGCCCGAGATGCTCGCCGAGTTCGGCAAGCCCTACCGCTCGACCAAGGGCCAGCCGGGGCGGGGGCTCGGGCTGTTCCTGGTGGTCAACGTGCTGCGCAAGCTCGGCGGACGTGCCGTCGCCGCGAATCTGCCGCTCGGCGGCGCCAGCGTTGAGCTCAGGCTGCCGATCGCCGCGCTCGCGGTCGAGGAGGACGCAGATGGACGCTGAGCCCTCGCTGCTGATCGTCGAGGACGACGAGGCCTTCGCCCGGGCGCTGCGGCGCTCCTTCGAGCGCCGCGGCTACAGGGTTTCGGTCTGCGCCAGGGCCGACGAGGTGGCCGGGCTGATCGAGGCCGACACGCCGCACTATGCCATCGTCGACCTCAAGCTGAACGGTGCCTCCGGGCTGGAATGCGTCAAGACGCTGCATCGCCACGATGCGACGACGCGGATCGTGGTGCTGACCGGCTTTGCCAGCATCGCCACCGCGGTGGAGGCGATCAAGCTCGGCGCCTGCCACTATCTCGCCAAGCCGGCCAATTCCGACGACATCGAAGCGGCCTTCGGCAAGGCCGACGGCGATGCCTCGGTGGCGCTGACGGAGCGGCCGACCTCGATCAAGAACCTGGAGTGGGAGCGGATCCACGAGACGCTGGTCGACGCCGAGTTCAACGTCTCGGAGACCGCCCGCCGGCTCGGCATGCACCGGCGCACCCTGGCGCGCAAGCTGGCCAAGCGGCGGCTGACCTGAGCCGGCGCCGGCCTCAGGCGGCCGACCGGGCGAAGTCTGCCGCGCGGGCGATCAGCGCATCCTCCGGGCGGATGCCGGTATAGAGCACGAACTGCTCGACGGCCTGCAGCGCGATCACCTCCGCGCCGGTGATCACCGGCTTGCCCAGCCGCCTGGCATGCCGGATCAGCGGCGTCTCGGCCGGCAGGGCGACGACGTCGAAGACGATGCGCGCCCGCTCGACCGCGTCGGCGGGAAAGGCCATGTCCATCGCCTCGGGGCCGCCGGTCATGCCGATCGGGGTGACGTTGACCAGCAGGTCCGCCTCGAGATCGCCGAGCTCGGGGCGCCAGTCATAGCCGCAGGCGGCGGCCAGCGCCCGGCCGGTGCCGGCATTGCGGGCGAGGATGCTGCCCGTGGCGAAGCCGGCATCGCGCAGGGCGTGCGCGACCGCCTTGGCCATGCCGCCGCTGCCGCGCAGGGCGAGGCGCTGGGATGACGGCACGCCATGGCTCTCGATCAGCTTCGCCACGGCGATGTAATCGGTGTTGTAGGCCGTGAGACGGCCGTCGTCGTTGACGATGGTGTTGACGGAGCGGATCGCCGCGGCCGAGGGCGCGAGCGCGTCCACCAGCGGGATCGAGGCCTCCTTGAACGGCATCGAGACGGCGCAGCCGCGGATGCCCAGCGCTCGCACCCCGCCGATCGCCGCCGGCAGGTCGGCGGTGGTGAAGGCCTTGTAGACGTAGTTGAGGCCGAGCTCCCGGTAGAGGAAATTGTGGAAGCGGGTGCCGAAATTGCCGGGGCGGCCGGCGAGCGACATGCACAGCCGCGTGTCCTTGTCGATCATGCCGCTCTCCTGTCCCCGGCCCCGGGCGGTCACCCGCCGGGACCGGGACCGTCAGCCTATTCGCAATCGCCCTTGTACTCGTATTTTTCGGCGGTGGCGCTGTCGCCGGCCTTGATCGTCACGATCTCGGTCAGGGTGGTCTTGTCGAGCGACCCGCCGGCCATCAGCTTGGCGGCGGCTTCGACGGCGACCTCGCCTTCCTGCTTGGGGTTCTGGGCGATCAGCGCGTGGATGGTGCCGTTCTTGAAGGCGTTGACCTCGGCGGTGGCCGCGTCATAGGCGACCACCTTGACCTTGCCGGCGGCGCCGGCCTGCTTCAGCCCGGTGATGGCGCCGATCGCGCCCTGGTCGTTGGTCGAGAACAGGCCGGCGAGATCGGGGTGGGCCGACAGGGTCGAGGTGACGATCTCGGCCGCCTTCTGCGGATCATCGCTCTGATATTGCGGACCGAGATAGACGATGCCCGGATATTTCTTCAGCTCCTCCTCGAAGCCGGTGGTGCGGGCGTCCTGGGCGGCCGAGCCCGGGGGCTGGGTGATGACGAGCACCTTGCCCTTGCCGCCGAGCAGCGTGTTCATGGCGTCGGCCGCGAGCTTGCCGCCGGCCTCGTTGTCGGTGAGGACCTGCGTCTGGACGAAGGAGGCGTCGCCGATGGTCTGGTCGATGGTGATCACCTTCGTGCCCCGGTCGCTGAGCTGCTTCATCGGCGCGATCAGGGCCTGCATGTCGGTCGGCACGATGGCGGCGACGGCGGGCGCGGTGGCGGTGACGGCGTTGACGACCGGCACCTGGGAATCGGCGGCGAACTGATCGGGCGCCGAGACGGCGAGCGCGATCCCGAGCTCCTTGGCCCTGGCCTTCGCGCCGCAGGCGAGCGCCTGATAGAACGGGCTGCCCTTGACGCCGAGCACCAGGGCCATGGTCTTGTCCGCGGCCATGCCCGGGCCCGCCGCGCTGAGGCTCGCGCCGATGGCGGCGATCCCGAGCAGCCGGCTGGTCTTGCGTGTCGTCATGTCTGTTCTCCTCTGTTGCTTGGTGGTCTGTCTCAGCCGCGTTCTCGCGCGCGGCGTTTGAGCTGGTCGATCCAGACGGCGAGGATGAGCACGGCGCCCATCGCCACCGTCTGCCAGAACGGCGGGATGCCGAGGATGACGAAGCCGTTCAGCAGCACGATCGGGATGAAGACGCCGACCGCGGTGCCGGCAATGCTGCCGGTGCCGCCGAACAGGCTGGTTCCGCCGAGGACCACGGCGGAGATGGTCGAGAGATTGTCCATGGCGTGGCCGCCGATCGTGGTCGTCGAGAAGCGGGCGATCGACATCATCGCGGCCAGGCCGGCGAGCGTGCCGGAGAGGGCGTAGATCGCGATGATCCGCGATCGCACGGGGATGCCGGAACGCCGCGCCGCTTCGGCGTGGGAGCCGACCGCGAAGACGTGCAGGCCGAAGCGGGTGAGATGCAGGACGAGGGCTGCCACCACCGTGACCAGCACCGCGATCAGCACCAGGACCGGCACGCCGAGCACCGCGCCGGCGCCGACCTCCGTCACCAGGATCTCGGGAACCGCGCGAACGTCGACGCCGCCGGTCAGGATCTGGGCGAAGCCGAGCGCCATGCCGAGCGAGCCGAGGGTGACGATCAGCGCGGGGATCCGGGCGACCGCGATGAGAACGCCGTTCAGCGCGCCCCAGGCCGCGCCGCTCGCCAGCGCCACGACCAGGCCGGCGGCGACGACGTCCCAGCCGCCCTCGGTGGTGCCGTAGGTGCTGCCGGGCGTGCCGGAGAGCCACAGCATGGCCTGGGCCGAGGTCACGGAGGCGAAGACGAGCACCGATCCGATCGACAGGTCGATGCCGGCGGCGGCGATGACGAAGGTCTGCCCGACCGCGAGCACCATCAGGATCGCCGCGTTCACGGCGAGCATGCTGAGATTGTAGGACGAGCCGAACTGCTGCGGGCGGAGGATCGAGAAGATGACGATCAGCGCCAGCAGGAGCAGGAAGATCCAGCCGCCGCCGAGCAGCCGGCCGAGCTTTTCCGCGCCGCTTTCCGTCTCGGTCTCGCCTGCGGCCTGCGCGAGAGGGCTCGTGCGGTCGGTCATGCCTGCTCCTGCGCATCGGCGCCGCTGGTCATCGCCGCCACGAGGCTCTCGACGCTGGCGGCCGCCTTCCCGATGCGGGCGACGCGGCGGCCGAGGCGCAGCACCTCGACGCGGTCGGCGATGTCGATGACCTGCGGCATGTTGTGGCTGATCAGCACGACCGCGATGCCCTGGTCGCGCACCTGGCGGATGAGGTCGAGGACGCGGCCCGTCTGCACCACGCCGAGGGCGGCGGTCGGCTCGTCCATGAAGATCACCTTGTCGGCCCAGCGTGCCGCCCGCGCGATCGCCACGGATTGGCGCTGGCCGCCCGACAAGGCCGAGACCGGGACGCCGGGCGAGCGCAGGCGCACGCCGAGCCGGGTGAACTGCTCCGTGGCCTGCCGGCGCATCTGCCGCCGATCGAGGAAGCCGAGCCGCCCCAGGAGGCCGGTCCGCATGATCTCGCGGCCGAGGAAGAGATTGTCGGCGGCGGCGAGCTCGGGCGCCAGGGCGAGATCCTGATAGACCGTGGCGATGCCGAGCTGCTGCGCCGCCGTCGGGCTGTCGAGCGTGATCGCCCGGCCTTCGAGCAGGATGTCGCCCTGGTCCGGCCGGTCGGCGCCGGAGAGGATCTTGACCAGCGTCGACTTGCCGGCGCCGTTGTCGCCGATGAGCGCGCAGATCTCGCCGGGATAGACGGTGAAGTCAGCCCCGTCGAGCGCCTGCACGTGGCCGAACCGCCGCCGGATGTTGCGCGCCTCGAGCAGGGGGACCGCGGTCACGGCGCCGGTCCGGTCGCAAGGCCGATATTGTTGGCGAAGGCGAACCATTCGTTGTAGGCGGCGGCCGTCAGCCGCGACCAGTGATCGAAGGCGGCTTCGGCATCGGGAAAGCGCCAGATCTCGACCGTCTCGAAATCGTGCTGCCCGCGGATGTGGTAGCTGCCGAGGAATGCGGCGCCGGCCCGGCGCGATGCGTCCGCCACGCCTTGCCAATCGGCCCTGCGGGCTGCCTGCTCGGCCTCGCCGAGGCCGTACCAGTGCGGCCGCGGGCGGGCATAGTGGATCCAGATGCTCTCGCTCATGTCGTGGGTCCCGGATGGTCTTCGAGCAGGTCCGCCAGGGGACGCCTGCGCCCGATGAAGTGCCGCGATGTGGTGAACTTGAAATCGGCGACGCGCTCGTGGCCGCGCATCGCGGCATCGGCGGTTTCCGGCCGGTCGATCTCCCAGGCGCCGAGGTGATGCCAGGCGCTCATCCAGTCGAGACGGTGCCGGCCGGCGATGCCGACATTGAGATCGAGGTCGTTCTGGAAGGCTATGTCGCACTCCGCGTCATAGTCCCGGCGGGCGGCGGCCGACGCGGCGGCCCAGGCGTCGTTCCATTCCCAGAGCGCGAAAAAGGCCCAGTTCCGCTCGATCGCCGGCCCCTTGGCGGCGATCGAGGCGAATTCGCGCGGCCCGATCAGCCATTGCGTCGAGAAGCGGCGGGACCAGCCGGCCCGCTCCAGGCGCACGGTCCCGGCGAGGGCGGCCGACGGGGTCGGCGCCTCGAAGACGCCGACCATGTCGGCATCGTGGGCAAAGCCGGCTTCGAACGCCGTCGGCTCGTCCTGCGCCGAGGCGTCGATCATGCCGCGCAGGGAGAGGCGCCAGCCCTCGCTCGCAAGGGCGGCGAGCACGGCCCCGATCGCCGCCCGGTGCCGTTCGCCGAAGGCCCCGAAGGCCTGCGGCTCGCGGCGGGCGATGAACAGGACGGCGCAGCGATCGGTCGCCGCTGCCGAAAACACGTCGGTGGCCTCGGTGAGCAGCGTCAACGTCCGCTCCTCCGCACCCGCTCGACCGCGGCGACCAGGCGCTCGACCCGGGCGGGATCGACCGGATTCCACCAGACGCCGTCACGTTTCAGCCACTGGCCGACGATCGCGCCGTCGGCGACGGCGAAGAGGTTCGGGACCTGCTCGGGATCGAGGCCGGAGCCGACGATGACCGGCAGCGTGGTGCCGCGCCTCACCTCCTCGACCTCGCGCGGCTGCGTCGGCGACCCCGTGCGCGTGCCGGTGGCGATCAGGACGTCGGCGTCGAACCATTCGGCATCCGTCGCCTGTTCCGGGATGCTGCGGTCGGCCGTGATCGCATGCGCCCCGAACTTGACGTGGACGTCGGCGAAGATGCGGACATCGCCGGCGCGGATCGCGGAGCGGTAGCGCATCGCCTCGGGTGCCGGCCCGTTCAGGAAGCCTTCGTTGGCGACATAGGCGTTGACCCATTGGTTGGCGCGGACCCAGCGGGCGCCGACCGCCTTGGCCACGGCCAGCGCCGGGATGACGCCGTTGGCGACGCAGGTGATGCCGATCGGCGTGTCGACGGCTGCCCGCACCTCCAGGCATGCGGCGGTCAGGGCCGCGACCGTTTCCGGCCCGATATTCTCCGGCCGGCGGAACGGCAGGTCGCTGGCATTCTCGACGATGATGCCGTCGATGCCGCCCGCCGCGAGCACGCGCGCGTCCGCCGCGGCCGCGGCATAGACGTCACGCACGGCTTCGCCGGCATAGCGCGGCGCACCCGGCAGCGGCCGCAGATGGATGACGCCGATGACCGGCTTGTCCACGCGGAAGAGCTCCTTGAGCGCGTCGGCCTTTGGGGGAAGGACCTGCGATGCTGTCATGATGGTTCCCGATTGAGCGTGATGCCGGCGCCGGCCGTGCGCCGGCTCTCGACCTCCCGGCGTGCCGGGTACGAGGACAGGCCCCCCAGCCCGGCGCAACTGATCGTGGCGGCGAGAACCGCGGTGGCGAGGGCCTGCTCGGGCGCCGCCGCCCGCAGCCGCTCGGCCACGAACCATCCGGCCAGGCAATCGCCCGCGCCGGTGGTATCGACCACGGGACCGCGCGGAGCCGGCACGCTCGTGCACCCCGTCGGCCGATGCAGCGTCGCGCCCTCGGCGCCGCGGGTCTCGACGACGGCTTCGACGCCCATCGCGAACAGGCGCGCGACGGGCGCCTCGCCGAGGGCCGCCATGGCGCGGGCGTTGCAGAAGACGACCGCGGCGCCGGCGAGGCATCTGCCGAGCTGCGCGATGCCGCCCGGGAAGGTCGACGGCTCCAGGTCGAGCGACCAGGGGATCGCCCCGGCCCGGCATCGCTCGACCAGCCGTTCGGCCGCGTCGCGGTCGTAGACGGCAGTGTGCGCCCAGCCGACGCCGTCGAGCGGGGCGGCTTCGATCTGGCGGCGTGTCGGATACATCGAGACGCCGGGATGGAGGAGCAGTCGCTTCTCGCCGTGCGGCTCGATCAGGATGACCACCCGGCAGGTCGATCCGGCACGGACCTGCGAAGAGACGTCCACGCCGGTCGAGCCGAGCCGTTTCGCCACCATCTCGCCCGCGGCGTCGTCCCCGATCGCGATCACCAGCCGCGTCGGCACGTCCGCCATGGCGCAGGCGACCGCGGCATTGGCCGCGACGCCGCCCGCGTCTTCGCCGGCGCTCGCGGCGTCGAGCTTCTCGTCGGGCTCCGGCACCCGCGGAATGGTCATCGTCAGATCGGCGCTGACGTCGCCGGCGAAGAGTGCAGCCGGGCCGGTCATTTCCGCACCAGGTCGACGCGGAAGCGATAGCGGTCGGCGCGATAGTGCATCACGGCATACTCGACCGGCGAGCCGTCGGCCGCATGCGAGCGCCGCCGCGCGACCAGCAGCGGCTCACCGGCGGAGATGCCGAGGCTCTGCGCCTGGCTCCTGGTGGCGACGGCCGCCTCGATGAACTCGTGGCCGCCGACGATCCGGCCGTCCTGCCGGCGATCGAGCCAGGCATAGAGCGAGCCGCCGTCGAGATCGCCGATTCCGGGCGGCGCGTGGGCGCCGAGCACGGCCGGCGCGATCCACGACTCGGACAGGCCCATCGGCCGGTCGTCCGCCTTCAGGAGGCGCACGATCCGGAACACGCGCGTCGCCGTGTCGACGCCGAGCGCCTCCGCCACCTCGGCGGTTGCGCGCGCATGGTCGGCGCTCCGCGTCGCGTAGGACGGCTTCAGGCCGCGGCGCAGCATGTCCTCGGAAAAGCTCGCCAGGATGTTGAGCGGCTGCTCGACGCGCGGGCTCAGGACGATCGATCCCTTGCCGGATCGGCGGCTGATCAGGCCTTCCTGCTCCAGGCGGTCGAGCGAGGCGCGGGCGGTGGTCCGGCTGACCCCGAAACGTTCGTTGAGCCGGGCCTCGGACGGGAGCGCCGCGCCCGGTTGGAACTCGCCGCGCGCAATGGCCGCCCGCAGGCGGTCGGCAATCTGAAACCACAGGGGCAGGGGGCCCGGATCGAGATCGTCGGTTTCCCAGTTCATTGTCGTAACGTACGAACGTCATGACATTTGAGTCAATCCCTCCCCGGACCATGGCGAGCGAGATTCATCGGCGACGGGCAGGGGCCCGGCATCGGTGGAGACCCCCGGATCCGGGAGCGCCTGCGCGAGACGCCGGTCGACAGCGGATTCGACGTCACCAGCCGCCGGCTGGGCATGCCTGTGAGGAGGTGGCCGGCCTGCGGCGTTCAGCCGCGCCGGCTGTGGCGCGGCGGCCGGATCTCGCCGCGCTGCGTGCCGATCGCCATCTCGAAGCTGTCGGCGATGCGGCGGGCCCGGTCGAGGAACAGGGCCGCGACCTCGGGCGGGCAGAGCTCCCGGGCCGTCTCCTCGAACAGGGCGAGCCAGCGGTCGAAATGGCGCTCCTCGAGCGGCAGCCGCAGATGCGGCCTGAGCGGCCGGCCGTCATAGCGCCCGGTGCGCAGCATGACCGAGGACCAGAAATCGGTGATGCGGGCGATGTGCTCGTCCCAGTCGGCCACCGCCGCGGCGAAGATCGGCCCGATCGCCGCATCCGTCCGCGCCCGGGCGTAGAACTGCTCCACCAGGCGGCGGATCAGCGCCTCGTCGATGGCGGGATGGATGGCGAAGGCGGCAGTCATGGCACCCGGTCAGGTCGCTCGGCGCCGGTCTGATACCACGCGAGGGCCGGGGCGAGGTAGGCGCGGCACGCAGGCCGGCGCTGCGTCCGGCCGGCGTCACGCCCACGCCACACTGGTCTGGCACAAGGCGGCCGCTGGAACTGTCCGCCGCCGGTCCTGCCGGGGGCGCGTGTCCGCCGGCGCAGGACGGCCGGTGGCTCTTTGGCCCGGAACCTGCATGGCGGAATCCTGCCGATGACGCGATGGAACGGCTGCGACCGAAAGGACGACGCCATGGTCCCAAGCACTGTGCCTGTCCACCAGATCGAAGCGCTGGCGCTCGTCAACCATGCCTTGGCCGCGGCCGAGGACACTCTGCGGTCCGGCCATCTCGACGAGGCCGAGAGGCGCGACATCGCGCTGATCCTGCTGGCCGGGATCGAGGGCGGCGAGACCGACCCGCGCCGGCTGGCCGAGGTGGCGCTCACCCTGGCGCAGACGCCGGTCCGCTGCTGAAGCTTTGAGATTGTGCAGATTTTCCGAGCTCGCTCCGTGGGCGGTGCTCGGAAAACCTGCTTGGCGCCGTTCACTCCAGGTTGGTGTGGCGGGCGCGCATGCTCTCGGCGGTCTCGCCGAGGCGGTCGCGCAGCTTGAGGATCAGGATCTCGAACAGCACCACCTGCGCCGTCTCGAACAGCGAGCCCATCGGCAGCACCGAGACCGCGGCGCCGCGGTCGTCGGCCATGGTCTGGGCGGGAATGGTCAGCACCACGTCGGCGGCCTGCGGCGTGCGGCCCTCGGGCTGGGCGGTGACGACGGCGGTCCTGGCACCGGCCTCGCGGGCGACGCGCATCAGCGCATCGCCGATGTTGGATGCACCCGGGCCGGACGAGACGAAGAGCAGGTCGCCGGCGCCGAGCGGCGGCACCGTCATGTCGGCGACGACGCTGACGTCGAGCCCGAGATGGAACAGGCGCATGGCGAAGCCGCGCATCTGCAACCCCTCGCGCCCGGCGCCGTAGATGGCGATGCGCCGGGCCGTGGCCAGGGCATCGACGAGGGCGTCGGCGGCCGTCTCGGGCAGGACCCGGAACACGCCGGCGAGGTCGTCGAGCGCGCGCAGCGCGAGGGCGGGGATGGTGTCGGTCATGGCATGTCCTGCGCGTTTCCTGAGCATTGTTCGGGGCGGATGGGGCGGCGGGCGATTCGCCCGGCCGCGGCCAGGGTGCTGCGCCGGGCCGGCCGGCGCAAGCGGCGGCGCTATGACCCCTCGGCACCGTAGAGCCCGGCATGGCGCTCGCGCAGCAGGGCCTTCTGCACCTTGCCCATGGCGTTGCGCGGCAGCTCCTCGGCGAAGAGCACGCGCTTGGGCTGCTTGAAGCGGGCGAGACGGCCGTCCATCGCCGCGAGCACCGCCGCCTCGTCGATATCGGCGTCCGGCACGCGCACGACCACGGCGGTGACGCCTTCGCCGAAATCGGGATGCGGCAGGCCGATCACGGCGCTCTCGACCACGCCGGGCAGCGCGTCGATCTCGGCTTCGACCTCCTTGGGATAGACGTTGAGGCCGCCCGATATGATCAGGTCCTTGCCGCGCCCCACGATCTGGACATAGCCGGCCGCGTCGATGCGGCCGAGGTCGCCGGTGATGAAGAAGCCGTCCGGCCGGAATTCGGCCACCGTCTTCTCCGGCATGCGCCAATAGCCCTTGAACACGTTGGGGCCCCGGACCTCGATCATGCCGATCTCGCCGTCCGGCAGGCCGCGGCCGGTCTGCGGGTCGACGATCCGGGCCTCGACGCCCGGCAGGGGCGGGCCGACCGTGCCGGCCACCCGGGCGCCGTCATAGGGGTTGGACGTGTTCATGTTGGTCTCGGTCATGCCGTAGCGCTCGAGGATGGCGTGGCCGGTGCGCGCCTGCCAATCCCGATGCGTCTCGGCCAGGAGCGGCGCCGAGCCGGAGACGAAGAGGCGCATGCCGGCCGCCGCCTCGCGGGAGAGGCCGGGATGGCGCAGCAGCCGGACATAGAAGGTCGGCACGCCCATCAGCACCGTGGCCCGCGGCAGCAAGCCGGCGACCTCGCCGGGATCGAAGCGCGGCAGGAAGATCATTGTCGCACCGGCGAACAGGCAGACATTGCTCGCCACGAACAGGCCGTGCGTGTGGTAGACGGGCAGGGCGTGGATCAGCACGTCCTCAGGCCCGAAGCGCCAGGCCTCGACCAGCGTCAAGGCGTTCGACGTGAGGTTGGCATGGGTCAGCATGGCGCCCTTGGAGCGCCCGGTGGTGCCCGACGTGTAGAGGATCGCCGCCAGGTCGTCCCCGGTCCGTGCGACGGTCGCGAAGTCCGCGGGCCGGCCGGCGGCGCCGTCGGCGAGGCTGCCGCACCCCTCCGCATCGAGCGTCTCGACCACGGCTCCGACCCGGGCCGCCAGCGGCTCGAGGCCGGTCCGCCGGGCGGGATCGCAGACGATCAGCGCCGGCTCGGCGTCGCCGATGAAATAGGCGATCTCGGCCAGGGTATAGCCGGTGTTGAGCGGGAGGTAGACGGCGCCGGCGCGCAGCGTCGCGAGGTAGAGGGCGAGGCCGGTGACCGATTTCTCCGTCCAGGCCGCAACCCGATCGCCCGGTTTGACGCCGCGGGCGACGAGGTGATGGGCGATGCGGCCGGTCAGCGCGGCGAGATCGCCATAGGAGACATGGCTCCCATCGGCCGTCTCGATCGCCGTGCGCGCGGGGTCGGCGATGGCGGCAGCGAGGCGGTGGAACAGGTTGGCATCGGTCATGGCAGCGCGTCCTCCTCGCCCGCCGGTTCCAGCCGTGCGGCCGCCGCGAGTCGGGGCCAGCCTAACCCGGCCGGCCGCGGCGACAAGCGGCGGCGCGAACGCCGCGCGTCACGGCAGCGGGCGCGTCACCGGCAGGCCGGCGAACGGCTTGATCTCCTTGAGCACGAACATGGTCTGCATCTCCTTGATGCCGGGCAGGCGGCGGATCACCGCCATGGCGAAGTCGGCATAGGTGTCGAGGTCGCGGGAGGCGACCTGCAGCAGGAAGTCCGCGTCGCCGGCGATGCTGTAGCAGGCGACGACATCGTCGAGCTGCAGAACGTCGCGCTCGAAGGCGTGCGCCTCGCTCTCGCTGTGGCTGTCGATCTTCACCCGTACGAAGGCGAGCACGCCGAGGCCGATGCGACGGCGGTCGAGCATGGCCCTGTAGCCCTGGATGAGGCCCTGCTCCTCCATCTGCCGCACGCGGCGCCAGCAGGGCGAGGTCGACATCCCGACGCGCTCGGCGAGGTCCTGGTTGGTCAGCCGGCCCTCGTCCTGCAAGGCCGCAAGGATTCGCGCATCGATCGCGGTCAGAGCCTGATCCGGCATGCTCTACCCCCAGCGGGACTATTTGCGGCAGATCCTACCGATCACGTCGCTCTATCTGCAAGACGAGACAGGATCATCCATCGCGGGCGGGATAGGCTGGTGGCGTCGCATCCCTGCAGCAGGTCTCGCCGTGAGCACAGATATCCGCATCGCCATCGTCGTCGATCCCGGCCTCCCCGCCGGGCTTCTCGCCAACACCGTCGGCGCCGTCGCCGTCGGCCTCGGCGCGCGCGTGCCGGCGCTGGCGGGCAGCCGGCTCGCCGATCGGGACGGGCGCGCGATCGACGTCAGCGCCAACCGGCCGGTGCCGGTGCTGCAGGCGCCGGCCGAGGCGATCCGTGCGCTGATGCTGAAGGCGCTGGCCCAGCCCGGCGAGCGGGCCGTCGTGCCGTTTCCGGCCTTCGCCCGGGGCCTGCACGTCTTCGCCGACTATGCAGCGGCCCTGCCGGAGCGCGACCTCGGCGCCGAGACCATCGACGGCCTCGGCCTCGCCGGGCCGGAGCGATGGGTGCGCTCGCTGACCGGCGCGCTCAAGCTGCTGCGCTGAGCGGCTTCTCAGCGGCGCTTCGGCGCCGGGCCGGTGCTGCCGCGGACGATCAGCCGGATCGGCAATTCACGCTGGCGCAGATGGCGTCGCTGCAGCGGCGAGGCCAGGATGTAATCGGCCGCGTGCCGCCCCATGTCGCGCGCCGGCACTTCCAGGGTGCTGAGCTCGGGGACGGTCAGCTCGGCGATCTCCAGATTGTCGAAGCCGAGGATGGAGACGTCGCCGGGGACGGCGATGCGCTCCTCCTGGCAGTACTTGATCGCTCCGGCGGCGAGGATGTCGCTGCCGCAGAACACCGCGGTCGGCGGCTCGGCCGCGGTCATCAGGGTCCTCATCCCGCTCCGGCCGTTGCCGAAGGCATAGGCGGCCTCGATGACCGGGACCGCCGCCGGATCTAGCCCCGAGCGCGCGACCTCGTCGCGGAAGCCGGCGAGGCGGCCCTCGGCGCGGTCGTTGTCCTGGGTGATGCCCGCGATCATCGCCAGGCGGCGGTGCCCGAGGTCGATGAGGAAGCGGGCGGCGGTGCGCCCGGCCTTCTCGTTGTCGAAGCCGATCGCCGCCCCCGTTGCCGTCGGGGCGCAGGTATAGGTGAAGACATAGGCGATGCGCTTGTGCTCGAGCAGGGCGAGGGTCTGCGGCTTGTGCCGGGTGCCGACCAGCACGATCGATTCGGCGCCGCGCTCGGCGAGCAGGCGGGCCTGATCGAGCTCCAGGTCGAGGTCGTAGACGGAGGTGTTGATGATCAGCGACACGTCCTTCTCGGCCAGGCGGCCCTGCAGCCCGTCGACCATGGTGGCGTAGATGGCGTGGTCGAGCGTCGGGATGATGGCGCCGACCAGCCGGGTGCGGGTGGAGCGCAAGGCGCGAGCGGAGCCGTTGGGGACATAGCCGAGCTCGGCCGCGGCTTGCCTCACCCGGTCCCGGACGCTGCGCCCGACCGTCGGATTGCCGTTCAGCACCCGCGAGACCGTCGCCGGCGAGCAGCCGGCGAGCCGGGCGACATCGACCAGCTTGGCGTCGCCCCCGTCCGAATCCATCCGCGCGCTCCGTCCGTGAATCGGCCTGCCTGAAAACGATTTATCATACCCGCGCTTGAGCCGCATCTTTTCCAGAGCTTTCCGGGCGCATGCCGCTTGACACGGTGGTGAAAATTCTAGAAAACGATTTCTCAAGAACGGTTCCTTGGCCGCCGGTGTGCGGCGGGGGTGGGCGAGGCGGGTGAGGGAACATGCTGCTCGACGGCATCAAGGTGGTCAGCTTCTGTCACTTCCTGCAGGGGCCGGCCGCCGCGCAATATCTGGCGGACATGGGGGCCGACGTGGTCAAGGTCGAGCCGATCGGCGGCGCCCACGAGCGGCACTGGTCCGGCGCCGACGTCTATGTCGAGGGCGTGAGCGGCTTCTATCTCTGCGCCAACCGCAACAAGCGCTCCATCGGCATCGACCTGAAGAGCGCCGAGGGCAAGGCCGTGGCGCGCCGGCTGATCGCCGACGCCGACGTGGTCATGGAGAATTTCCGGCCCGGCGTGTTCGCCAGGCTCGGCTTCGACGCCGCGACGCTGGACGAGCTCAACCCGCGGCTGATCTTCGCCTCGGCGAGCGGCTTCGGGGCGAGCGGGCCTCTGGCGCACAAGCCCGGACAGGACCTGCTGGTCCAGGCGCGGTCCGGCCTGATGGGCGTCACGGGGACGCCGGCGCGGGGGCCGGTGCCGATCGGGGCTGCGATCGTCGACCAGCACGGCGGCGCGCTGCTGGCGATGGGCATCCTCGGTGCCCTGGTGCGGCGCCTGCGCGAGGGCCGCGGCACGCGGGTGGAGGGCAGCCTCCTCAACGCCGGGATCGATCTCCAGGGCGAGCCCCTGGTCAACTACTTCGCCGGCGGCATGGAACGCCGCGCGCTCGACCGCCGCGGCAACCTGGCGACCTGGTTCCATCCGGCGCCCTACGGGGTCTATCCCGTCCGCGACGGTCATGTCGTCGTGTCGCTGTGCGAGACGACGGACCTCGCCGAGGCGCTCGACAGCGATGCCCTGCGGGCCGCGGAGGGGCTCGACCGCCACCGGGACCGCGACGACTATGCGCGCCGGGTGGAGGAGGCGACCGCCGGCTTCACCATGGCGGAGATCGGCGCGCGCTTCGACGCGCGGGGCATCTGGTGGGCGCCCGTCGCCTATTACGACGAGCTGCTCGCCGATCCCCAGCTCGTCCATGCCGGCGTGTTCCGTCCGGTGACGGTCCGCGGCCGGACGATCCATCTCGTCAATCATCCCAACCGCTATGACGGCAAGGTGCCGGAGCTGCGCGTCCTGGCGCTCGAGATCGGCGAGCATACGCAGGAGATCCTCGCCGAGCTCGGGTACGCCGAGGCCGAGGTGCGCCGCCTTCTCGATGCGGGCGCCGTGGTGGCTTCGCGCCAGATCGACAGGCCGGCCGAAAGAAGGGCGTCGTGATGCAGCTCGACCGGTCGGAGACTTTCGTGCAGGCACCGATGGATCGGGCCGGCCCTGACCGTGGCCTCGCGGTCGTCACCGGTGGACGACGCGGCATCGGCCGGGCGATCTGCGGCAATCTGGCGGCGGCGGGCTTCGACGTGGCGGTGGTCGACCTCGTCGACGACGACAGCGCGGCCGACACCGTTGCCCTCATCCGATCCGCCGGCCGCAAGGGCGCCTTCTACCAGCGCGACATCGCGCAGACGGACGGCAATGGGGCGTTCATCGGGCGTCTCGAGAGCGAGCTCGGCTCGGTTGCCTGCCTGGTCAACAATGCGGGCGTCCAGGTCAGCGTCCGCGGCGATCTGCTGGACGTGACCGAAGAGGCCTTCGACCGGCTGGTCGACGTCAATCTTCGCGGCACCTTCTTCTTCACGCAGGCCGTGGCGCGCGCCATGTTGGCCCGGCCGGCATCCGCGTTCGACCGCTCGATCATCACCATCACCTCGGCCAATGCCGGATTGGTGTCGCCCGAAAAAGGCCCCTACTGCATCTCCAAGGCCGGGCTGTCGATGGCCTCGCAGCAATTCGCCCTGCGCCTCGCCGATGCCGGCATCTGCGTTCACGAGGTGCGGCCCGGCCTGATCCAGACCGACATGACAGCCGACGTCTATGAAAAATATTCAGTCCCGGTCGAGGCGGGCCAGGTTTCGGCCATCCGGCGCTGGGGCCAGCCCGAGGACATCGCCCGGGCGGTGACGACGCTCGCCGTCGGGGCGATCCCGTTCAGCACCGGCGACATCTTCCACATCGGCGGCGGCATGCAGCTCCACCGTCTCTGAGCACCCTTTTTCGGACCTGTCGAGAAAACGATTTCTGAGACCGGAGGCGAGGACATGACGGCGGAGATCCTCGAAATGCGCGGCATCGACAAGCGCTTTCCCGGCGTTCACGCGCTGAGGAACGTCAGCTTCTCCGTGCGGAAAGGCTCCGTCCACGCGATCATCGGCGAGAACGGCGCCGGCAAGTCGACACTGATGCGGGTGCTGGCCGGCGCCTTTGCCGCCGACGGCGGCGAAGTGCTCGTCGACGGAGCGACGGTGGCCGCGCCTTCGCCGGAGCGCATGCTGCAGCTCGGCATCGCAGTGATCTATCAGGAACTGGCGCAGGCGCCGCACCTCACCGTGGCCGAGAACATCTTTCTCGGCCGCTTGCCGAAGACGCGGCTCGGCACCGTCGACTGGCACCGCGCCCGGGCCGAAGCACAACGGGTGCTGGACCGGCTGGGATTCCACGTCGATCCGGGGGCCCGCATCGACGCGATCAGCGTCGCACAGCGGCAGATGGTGGAGATCGCCAAGGCGATCGCCCGCGATGCCCGCATCGTGGTGCTCGACGAGCCCTCCGCCGTGCTCGGCGACGCCGAGCTCCAGCGCCTGTTCGAGACCATCCGCCGGCTGAGCCGCGAGCAGGGCGTGTCGTTCATCTACATCACGCACCGGCTGAAAGAGCTCTACGACATCTGCGAGGACGTGACCGTGATGCGCGACGGCGAGGTCGTCGCCTCCATGCCCCTCGCGGCGACGACGACGAGCGACCTCATCCGGCACATGGTCGGCCGGGAACTGAAGGACATCTTCCCCAGACGGGCGAGCGCCGCGCCGGACGTGCGGCTCGAAGTCCGCAACCTCAGGCGCGGCCGGGTGCTGAAGGACATTTCCTTCGATGTGCGCCGCGGCGAGATCGTCGGCATTTGCGGGCTTGCCGGATCGGGCCGCACCGAGGTGCTGCGCGCGATCATCGGGGCCGACCGGATCGAGAGCGGTGAGATCCGCATCGATGGCCGTCCCGTCGCCATCGACGGGCCGCGGCAGGGCCTCGCCCGCGGCATCGGGCTCCTGCCGGAGGACCGCAAGACCGAAGGGCTGTTTCTGGACCAGTCGGTCGCATTCAACATCACGCTGTCGGCGCCCGACCCCATCAGCAGGGCCGGGCTGATCAGCGGCCATCGCGAGGACGAGGCCGTCGCGCGCCTCATCCGCCAGCTCAGGATCAAGACGCCGGGAGGCGGCACGAAGGTGCGCACGCTTTCCGGCGGCAACCAGCAGAAATGCGGCATCGCGCGCCAGCTGCATGCCGGGACGCGGATCCTGCTCGTGGACGAGCCGACACGCGGCGTCGATGTCGCCGCCAAGCGCGAGATCTACGACCTCCTGGTCGAGCTCACCGCCGGGCGCGGCGCCAGCGTGCTGATGGTGTCGTCGGACCTGCCCGAGATTCTCGGCCTCTGCCACCGCATCGTCGTCATGCGCGAAGGCGCCGTCTCCGCGGTCCTCGATGCCGGTGCCGCGACCGAGGAAGCGATCATGACCCATGCGGTCTGGCATTGAGGGCAAGGTGATGGCGGAACGCAGCTATCTTCAGTTCATCGGCGGCCGGCCGGTCGAGGGGGGCGGCGGCGGCTCGATCGAACGGCGCTCGCCGTCGGACGGGCGCCTGGTCGCGCGCTATGCCGACGGCACGGCCGGGGATGTCGATCTCGCCGTGGCGGCTGCACGGACGGCGTTCGAGGAAGGCCCCTGGCCGCGCCTCAGCGGCCTGGAACGCGCCGCGATCCTGAACCGCCTCGCCGACCTCATCCGCGACAACCGAGATCGGCTGACCCGCATCGAGGTCGAGGAGGTGGGCAAGCCGATCCGGTTCGCGCGCGGCGATATAGACGGCGCCGTCGCGCTGACGCGCTATGCCGCCTCCCTCGCCATGCAGATGGCCGGCACCGTCCACACCAATCTCGGCGCGGGCAAGACCGCCCTCATCACCCGTGAGCCGGTCGGCGTCGCCGCCCTGGTGACGCCGTGGAATTTTCCTGCCCTGATCCTCGCGCAGAAAGTGCCGTTCGCGCTGGCCGCCGGCTGCACCGTCGTGCTGAAGCCGTCGGAATTCACCTCCGGGTCGGCCTTCGAAATCGCCGCGCTCGCGGTCGAGGCCGGCATTCCCGCCGGCGCCTTCAACGTCGTCAGCGGCTATGGCGCCACGGTGGGCGACCACCTGACGGCGCATCCCGGCATCGATTTCGTGTCCTTCACCGGCTCCACCCGCACCGGGCGGCGGGTGGTCGCCAACACCTCGACCAATCTGGTGAAGTCCTCCGTCGAGCTTGGCGGAAAATCCGCCAACATCGTCTTTGCCGATGCCGACCTCGACGCCGCGGTCGACGGCGCGCTGACGGGCGTGTTCTTCAACAATGGCGAGTGCTGCATTTCGGGCTCGCGCCTCTTCGTCCACGCCAGGGTCGCCGACGGCTTCATCGCAAGGATCGTCGAGCGATCGAAGGCGCTCAGGGTCGGCGATCCCTTCGACGAGGCGACCGATATCGGCGCGCTGATCGACGAGGGCCATCTCGCCAAGGTCACGGCCATGATCGCAGCCGGCGTCGACGAAGGCGCCGCGCTCATCCTCGGCGGCCGCGCACCTGCCGGGGCGCCCGGGCACTTCTGCGAGCCGACCATCTTCGACCGCGTCGAACCCGGCATGACCATCTTCCGGGAAGAAATCTTCGGGCCGGTGCTGAGCATCACCCGCTTCGACACCGTCGAAGAGGCCGTCCGCCTCGCCAACGACACCGCCTATGGGCTGGCGAACTATGTCTGGTCGAAGGACATCGAGACCGTCCTCACCGTCGCAGCGCGGCTGAAGAGCGGCTGGGTGCAGGCCAACACCGCCATCGACGGCGCGCCGCAGCTCCCGCTCACCGGCGTGCGGGGCTCGGGCTTCGGCTACGAGATGGGCGAAGCCGGGTTCCAGGAATTCACCCAGCTCAAGACGCTGCTCATCCGCACCGGGCCGCGCACGCCCGTCTTTCCGGCCGGGGCGTGGCCTGGCCCGCCGTCGCCGGCCGACGGCCGCGCGGCGAGCGCAATCTGAAGGGGAGGAAGGAATGGTGGAGATGACCGCAAGGCCAACGGCGCCCGCCTCGGCCCCACACCCGCTGGCGCGGCTGCGCGGCTGGGCGCAGAGCATCGGCCTCCTCTGGGTGCTGGTGATCCTGTGCGCCGTGGCGATCTACCTGTCGCCGAGCTTCGTCCAGACCGGCAATCTTCTCAATGTCGGCCGGCAGGTCGCGCTGTTCGGCATCGTCAGCCTCGGCATGACCTTCGTCATCCTGACCCGCGGCATCGACCTGTCCGTCGGCTCGATCGTCGGCGTGGTCGCCGTCAGCGCGGCGATGCTGCTGGCGCAGGGGACGTCCATTCCCGTCACCGTGCTGACGGCGCTGGCGCTCGGCGCGCTGTTCGGCGCGTTCAACGGCGCCGGGGTCGTCCTCTTCGGCATGCCGCCGTTCATCATGACGCTGGGCACGCTGGTGATGGGGCGCGGCATCGCCATGACCATTGCAAATGGCGAGCCGCAGAGCCTCGGCGCCGCCGCCGACGTCTTCCACGTGCTCGGCGGCGGCTTTCTCTTCGGCATACCCATACCGATCTGGATCTTCGTCGCCATCGCCGCCGTCGCCCATATCGTGCTGCGCCACACCGGCTATGGCCGCTGGATCTACGCGGTCGGCTCCAACGCGGAAGCCGCACGCCTCGCCGGCATCAACGTGCCCGGCGTGCTCATGTCGGTCTACGTGATCTCCGGCGTCCTGTCCGCGCTGACGGCCCTGATCTTCGTCTCCCGCCTGACGGTGGGCGAGCCGACGGCGGGAACCAACCTGGAGCTGGAGGCGATCTCCATCGTCGTGATCGGCGGCACCAGCCTGTTCGGCGGCGAGGGCGGCATCGTCGGCACGGTGATCGGCGCCGCCATCATCGCGGTGATGGCCAACATCCTCAACCTGCTCGGGATTTCACCCTTCACCCAGCAGATCGTGAAGGGCGCCATCATCCTCGCGGCCGTGGGCTTCGAGGTCATCCGCCATCGCAGGCGCAGATAGGAATCCGTGCAATGCGGACCCTCGCCATGGTGGCGGGACGCAGATGCAGGGTCATCGGGAGGAGAAGAAGACCATGACATTCACGCGTCGCAACGTCCTGACGGTCATCGCCGGCGCCGCCGGCGCCTCGATCGCCGGCGTCGAAATGCCGGCCTCCGCGGCCGAGAAGATCAAGATCGGCTTCAGCCAGTGCACGCTCAACCATCCCTGGCGTGTCGCGCAGACCAATGTCAACAAGGCCTATGCCGACGACAAGCTCAGCGATGTCTCGCTGATCATCACCGACGGCAACAACGACTCGGGCAAGCAGGTGTCCGACATCGAGAATCTGATGGCCCAGGGCGTCAAGGTGTTGATGATCTCTCCCCTGACCGCCGATGCGCTGACGCCGATCGTCCGGCAAGCCATGGAAAGCGGCATTCCGGTGGTGACGCTCGACCGCAAGGTCAACACCAAGGTGACCTGCCATATCGGCGCCCTGAACCTGCCGATCGCCGCCGCCGCCGCGGCGCTGCTGGCCAGGAAGCTGGACGGCAAGGGCGCGATCATCGAGCTGCAGGGCACCGCCGGCGCGTCCGCGACGGTCGATCGCAACAAGGGCTTCGTCGACGAACTCGCCAAGACCCCCGGTCTCAAGATCGTGGCGAGCCAGAACTGCGACTACACCCGCGACAAGGCCGTCAAGTTCATGGAAGACATGGTGCAGCGCTTCGGCGAGGGCCAGATCCAGGCGGTCTATGCGCACAACGACGAAATGGCGCTCGGTGCGGTCCAGGTGCTGGAGGGCGCCGGCCGGTTGAAGGACGTGCTCGTCATCGGCATCGACGGCCAGAACAACGCCATCGAAGCGGTCGCCGCAGGAAAGCTCGCTGCAACCTTCACCTATCCCTATGTCGCCCCGGAAGGAATCCAGTACGCCCACAAGATCGCCAGTGGCGAGAGCGTGCCGGAGGTCGTCCTGCTCGATTCCGTCGCCATCACGGCCGATAATGCGAAATCCATGATCGGGAAGGGGTTCTGAGGCTTCGAAGAGCCCGGCCGCGACCCCGCGGCCGGGTTCCCACGCTTTTTCGAGGAGACATGATGGCCAGAGCCGCTTTCGAGCCCCACGGGGTGATCCCTGCCTGCCTGATGCCGTTCGACGAGAATTACGCTGTCGACGAGCAGGCTTATCGCCGTCACCTCAACGATGTCGCGGGCGTGGACGGCGTCGCCGCCATCACCATCAACGGCCACGCCGCCGAGGTCCACGCGCTGACGCTGGAGGAGCAGTACCGGGCCATCACGACAACGCTGGAGGAGCTCGAACGGCACGGTGTCGCCACCGTCGTCGGCGTCCATACCAGCTCGAGCCTGGAGGCGGGGCGGATCGCGGCGAGGGCGCAACGGGAAGGCGCCCATGCCTTGCTGGTGTTCCCGCCCGACGTCATGGTTCTCGGCGGCCATTTGCGGCCGGACATGGCGACTGAGCATCTCAGGCACGTCACCGGCGCCTCGGATCTGCCGATCATCCTGTTTCAATACCCGGTGGCGTCCAATCTCTCCTACCCTCTGGGGACACTGATCGAGCTCTGCCGCCGCTTCCCGACGATCCGGGCGGTCAAGGACCAGATCGGCGACGGCAACCAGCATGAGCGCCAGATCCGCGAGCTGAAGAGCCTCGACCGGCCGGTCCGCACGCTCACCACCCACAGCGCCTGGCTGCTCGCCTCCCTGGCGCTCGGGTGCGACGGCCTGCTTTCAGGTGCCGGCAGCGTCATTGCCGATCTGCAGGTCGCGTTGTTCCGGGCCGTCCGGGCCGGAGACCTGAAGAAGGCGCAGGCGATCAACGAGCGCATCTATCCCACGGTGCGCGCCTTCTACGACCCGCCGCTCGTGGACATGCACAACCGCATGAAGGAGGCGCTGGTGCTCCTGGGCAAGCTCGACCGGGCGGTGGTGCGCCCGCCGCTGATGAAGCCGGACGAGATCGAGATCGCAAAAATCCGCGGCCTGCTCGCGCGAGCCGGCATCACGCCCGACACCGTCTACGGATATGCGGAATGAGCAGCGAAGAGGACTTCTATCTCAAGGCCGGCGACGCTGTGACGCTGGAGCGGGACGTGACCGAGAGCGCGGTGAACGGCTTCGCGGAGATCAGCGGCGACCATTCCCCCAATCACATGGACGAGGGCGGGATGTCGGCGTCGGCCTATCGCGGTCGCATCGCCCACGGCGCCCTGCTGGTCGCCTACATGTCGGCCTGTTCCACCGAAATCGTCGAGCGCATTCCGGACGTCCGGGCCAGCGAAACGCCGGTGTCGCTCGGCTATGACCGCATCCGCTTCATCAAGCCCGTCTATATCGGCGACCGGCTGCGGCTGCATTACAGGGTCCGCGATGTCGATCCGGCGCGGCGGCGCGCCCATTCCGACATCACCATCACCAACCAGGCCGGCGAGACCGTGTGCGTCGGCGAGCACATCCTCAAATGGGTCGCCTGAGATGCGGACTGGCGCCACATTCGACTATGTCGTGATCGGCGGCGGGTCCTCCGGCTGTGCGCTCGCCTCGCGCCTGTCGGACGATCCGACGTGCCGCGTCCTGCTCCTCGAGGCGGGCTCGCGCGACTGGAGCCCCTACATCCACCTGCCGGTCTGCTACTACAAGACGACCAAGGGCCCCTACACCTGGGGCTTCCACCTCGCGTCGCAGGCGCACCAGGACGGTATTGCGCCCGTCTTCACCCAGGCTCGCGTGCTCGGCGGCGGCAGCTCGATCAATGCGCAGGTCTATATCCGCGGCACGGCCGCGGACTATGACGGCTGGGCCGGGATGGGATGCCCCGGCTGGAGCTATCGCGAGGTCCTGCCCTACTTCAAGCGATCCGAAGCCAACGAGCGCCTGGCCGGCGAGTTCCACGGCATCGAAGGTCCGCTCGGGGTGTCGGACCAGCGGCACACCCATCCGCTGTCGAAAGCCTTCGTCCAGGCCTGCCAGGACTACGGCATGCCCCACAATGCCGACTTCAACGGCCGGGAACAGGCCGGCGCCGGGCTCTATCAGGTCACCAACCGGAATGGCCGACGCTGCAGCGCGGCCGTCGCCTATCTCGGCCGCGCCCGCGGGCGGCCGAACCTGAGCGTCCGCACAGGCTGCCTCGCACGTCGCATCGTGGTCGAGAACGGCCGCGCTGCCGGCGTGGAGTACCAGGCCGGCAAATCCTGCTTCACCGTGCGCGCGCAGCGTGAAGTCGTGCTCGCGGCGGGAGCGATCAACTCGCCGAAGCTGCTGATGCTGTCGGGCATCGGTCCGGCCCGGCACCTGGAGAGCCACGGGATCAAGCCGGTCGCGGACCTCCCCGGCGTCGGCCGGAACCTTCACGACCACCTCGACATCTTCATGATGTACAACGTGAAGACCGTGGAGAGCTACGACGCTTACAAGCGGATCCATCGTCAGATCTGGGCCGGTCTCCAATATGCCCTGTTCCGAAGCGGCCCGGTCAGCGCGACCGTGGTCGAAGGTGGCGCCTTCTGGACCACCGCCGGGCGGTCCGCCTCGCCCGATCTGCAGTTCCATTTTCTCGCAGGGACCGGGATCGAGGCGGTCACCGGCGACATGTCGACAGGGAACGGCTGCACCCTCAATGCCTATGTGCTCGATCCGAGCTCGCGCGGCGCCGTCACGCTGACGAGCGCCGACCCGCGCGCGGCGCCGAACATCGACCCCAATTTCCTCGCCGAGCGGGATGACCTCGACCGCACGGTCGAGGCGGTGCGGATCGGCCAGGAGATCATGGCCCAGCCCTCGATCGCCCGATATATCCGCGACGAGTTCATGCCCGGACGGGCCGTCCGCACGCGCGCGGACTACGAGGCCTATGTCCGCCGCGAAAGCCGCTCGGGCTACCACCCCGTCGGGACTTGCAGGATGGGGCAGGATGACATGGCGGTCGTCGACCCGCAGCTGCGGGTGCGCGGCGTCGAGGGACTGCGCGTCGCCGATGCTTCGATCATGCCGCGGCTCGTCTCTGGCAACACCAACGCCCCGAGCATCATGATCGGCGAGCGAGCCGCGGATTTCCTGCGCGGCAACCGGTCGGCGGTGGCAACCGCCGCGGCGTGCGCCCGATGACCGACGCCAACGAGATGCCCAGCCACGACGATCTCGTGCTCGCCGAGCGGCCCGCGGCGGGCGTGCTCCTGCTGACGCTGAACCGGCCGGAAAAGCTCAACGCGCTCTCCAAGGCGCTTCTCTCGACGTTGCGCGACAGGCTCGCCGTGGCGGAGGCCGACGGCAGCATCGGCTGCGTCGTGCTCACCGGGGCGGGCCGGGCCTTCGCCGCCGGCGCCGACATCCAC